>CANOBT010000001.1 GCA_947564305.1 uncultured Lachnospiraceae bacterium
TGCGGGTAAACTCCTTGACGCGCTTGACGTGTTCGCCGCTTTCCAGATTACGGGCTTCTGTGTGTGCGGGTCAATTTTCTGCATTTCCTGTTTGATTTTATAGGGTTATATTATGACTGGAATCTCCCAGAAAACGACCTATCGTTTCCGCAGGGAAATTTCAGAGAAGATCAATCGGATGCCGATGAGTTATTTTGACAAAATGACATATGGGGAAGTGCTTTCCCGTGTGACAAATGATGTAGATACATTAGGGCAGAGCTTGAATCAGAGTGCTACACAAATGATTACTTCTGTGACTCAGATGATCGGTGTATTAGTTATGATGCTGTCCATCAGTCCTCTGATGACATTAGTTGCCCTTTTGATGCTGCCGGTTTCTGTCGCTATGATTTCCTTGATTATGGGGAAATCACAGAAGTACTTCCGGGGACAGCAGGAGTTTTTGGGAAATGTAAATGGCCAGGTGGAAGAGGTATACTCCGGTCACAATATTATTAAGGTATTCAACAAAGAAGAGGAGACTATCGAAACCTTTGAAAAGACGAATAACCAGCTATACGACTCTGCATGGAAATCTCAGTTCCTTTCCGGGATGATGATGCCAATTATGCAGTTTGTAGGAAATCTGGGGTATGTCGGGGTTGCAATTCTAGGCGGTTACCTGGCAATCAAAAAGACCATTGAGGTCGGAGATATCCAGTCCTTCACCCAGTATGTGCGGAACTTTACCCAGCCCATCCAGCAGGTGGCACAGGTGGCTAACATGCTGCAGTCTACAGCGGCGGCATCGGAACGGGTCTTTGAATTTTTGGAGGAAGAGGAGGAAGATCAGACGGTGCCGAATCCGGTATCTGTGGACGGGCTTCAGGGGAATGTGGAATTCTCTCATGTGCGTTTTGGATATAACCCGGATAAGATTATCATCAATGATTTTTCTGCAAAGGTAAAAGAAGGGCAGAAGATTGCCATTGTCGGACCTACCGGAGCCGGAAAAACTACAATGATCAAACTTTTGATGCGGTTTTACGATGTAAATAGTGGTGCGATTCTGATTGACGGGCACAATGTCAAGGACTTTAACCGCAGTGAGCTTCGGATGATGTTCGGCATGGTTCTGCAGGATACGTGGCTGTTCCACGGCAGTATTCGGGATAATATCCGTTACGGTAAACTGGATGCCACAGACGAAGAAGTGGTTGCGGCAGCTAAAGCGGCCAGAGTACACCGGTTTGTACAGACTCTTCCAGGCGGATATGATATGGAGCTGAATGAAGAAGCAAGTAATGTTTCCCAGGGGCAGAAGCAGCTTTTGACGATTGCCAGGGCAATTCTTGCCGACCCCAAGATTTTGATTCTGGATGAAGCCACGAGTTCTGTAGATACCCGGACAGAAATCCAAATACAAAAGGCGATGGATACGTTGATGAAGGGCAGGACCAGTTTTGTGATTGCGCACAGGCTGTCAACCATCCGTGATGCAGATTTGATTCTGGTTATGAGAGACGGAGATATCGTGGAACAGGGAAATCATGAGGAGTTGATTGCACAAGACGGATTTTATGCGGAATTGTATAACTCTCAGTTTGAGAAGACAAATTGCGCATAGGAAATGTAGATGAATCTTTTATATAGAAAAAATCAAGGATACATGTATACAATATAAAACGGGGCTGTTACGCTGAAAATGAAAAGATTTCATGTGTAACAGCCCTTTTTCTATGAGAAGAAAGAATATGGCAAGCATAAAAAATAATATAATAAATAAACAAATCTTATTCAGGAATGAAAATGTCCCAAAAGGAATTCCAACAAACTAAAATGGATATAGATGATATGGAAGTGATTTTGCAGTTTCCAACAGAATCGAAAAACCAGACTGTACAGAAGCAGAAAAAGGAAGTCAGGGAAATTCTGGTCAGTGAGCTGCATGAAAAAATCAGACAAATGACTCAATCTTTTTAAGTTTGAATCTGAAAGCCCTGAAAATGTATTTTAAATATTCATCATTTCATGGAAAGGAGTATGTATCACTATGAAGCGTGTCAGGATGCTGCTGCGGGTGAGTTCTAATCAACAATTAGAAGCGGACGGTGATTTATCAATACAGAGACAGCTTGTCAAAGAATACATTGAACGGCAGGAAGGATGGCTCCTTGACGAGAAAGAGTATTTTGAGGGCAGCAGCAGCGGATATAAAAACGCTGTAATGAAAAGAGAAGCTCTTCAGGAGGCGTTAGAAGATGCACACAATCATGAATATGATATTCTGGCAGCTTATAAGGATGACAGGGTGGGAAGACGAATGTGGGAAATGGGTGCCTACATTATGGCCTTGAAAGGGTTGGGTGTGGATATCTACACGGTGAAGGACGGCTGCATCAGTCCGGAGACAGATGATATTATGGGCCAGATGATGCTTGCTCTTCGCTATGGAAATGCGCAGAAGAGCAGCTCCGATACCGGAATGCGTGTCAAAGATACTGCGCAGAAGCTGGTACAGAAAGGAAAATTTATGGGTGGGACGGCACCTTACGGATATGAACTGGTATTATCAGGAGAACTCAGTAAGCATGGCCGTGCACTCCATGTCTTAAAAATCGTTTCAGAGCAGGCGGAAGTCGTAAAACATATCTATGCCTTATCTCTCAATAGGGAATATGGCTCTTTAAAAATCGCAAAAGTATTAAATGAAGATGAATATTATAAAAAAATGGCACCGCATGATATCTGGAAGGAAGGGACCATTACCAGCATTCTTACGAATCCGATATATGCAGGTTATGTGGCCTACAAACGCAGGGAGCGGTTGAATGGGAAATATCGTCGGTTGGGGTGTGAAGAATGGATTCGTTCAGAGACTTCCAACGAAGATATCAGGATTATTGATGATGAGACCTGGAATCTGGTACAGGAGAAGCGAAAAAGGAGGGCAGTAAAATATAGAAAAAAAAAGACGGACAAGGAGATATCTGTCATAAAAAGAAATGATGGGAGCCTGCCATTGATTGATGTGGCGTATTGTGGGTACTGTGGCGGGAAACTTACAAATGGAACCCGTTATAATTATTGGACGATTCAAGAAACTGGGGAGAGAAGGTCAAGTAGAACACTTATTTACAAATGTGAGAATACGAGGCAGGGAATGCAGCATGTCTCGGCGAAACAATTTTCGGCAGATAGGATAGAAAAAGTGGTTTTTCAGTGCCTTGCAGAATATATCGGGAGACTTTTGGAAGGGGAGAATATTGTTTCTGAGATTTTGGCATTTCAGATGGACAGGAAAAAGAGACTGGAAGCAGAGTTGCAAAAGGAGCGTGAGGAACTGGAAAAGCAGCAGAGGGGAATGGAAATTATGGAAAGCCATATTCCAGATGCCATGACAGGAGAGGATGCTTTTACAGCGGAAGAACTGGCAGATATAATCAGAAAGTATCGAAAAAAGGAATGTGAATTGAAAGCACTTATCTGCGAAAAAGAGGAGAGGCTAAAGCGCATGGATGTTACAGGAGAGGAAGAGAAAAAACTGGCAGAGAGAGTACCGACATGGCAACAGATTTTTTTGGATATGGCTCCGGATGGAAAACGTATTTTAGTTCAAAAGATGGTTGAAAAAATTCGAGTCACCAATGAGCAGATTGTGATTTCCTTTCGCCTGAACTTTGCAGGATTTCATTTGGCTGCTGAATGACTGTTGATTCCGCGACCATTCCGTATAGACCCGGTTCAGGGTGAATGACATGATTGCCAGGACATTTGCCCGGATGGAGGCATCGGGCCAGGTAGCATAGATTTCGGAGGATGCTACATTTTTAATATAATCCCGGTATTTGACATAATAATTTTGTGCCGTGGTATCTCTGGGTGAACCGTCATGCACCACGATATACTCCGGCACAACCACCCTGCTTAATACGATTTCTCCGGATTCGTTGGTGGGTTTGATTTCGTCTTCCGCAATTTTGGGCGGGTATTCTCCATATAGCGTATGAGCGGGTATGACGAAGATTTCTTCTCCCTCGTCGGTCTGGTTCGAAGGGCGGAGCTGTACATTCTGGATTGCCGTGACATCCGGCAGGATTTCCGTCCCTGAGATGCTGACAGGTTCAAATCCCGGAGCGCGTACATCTAAGGTATATTCTGCATAAGGCTGTCCCTCAATCTCAGGATTCAGGCTGTATTCCAACGGTGGTGCATCTAAATCTATCGTATCTGTCTGTCCGGAACTGTCTGTGTTTAATTCTTCTAATGTGCCGTTCGGCACTCCGGTATAGGAGACCGAGACTACCGCGTCTGATACCGGAAAAGAATCAATCTCCGATGTAACATTAATCTGTAGCTTTCCTCTGTCTATATGGTCGCGCCTTGTTTCGTCATTTCCTGAATTTTCCTGCATTGCTTTGATATAAACCATAATGCCTCCTGTTAAAAAATGTTCTATAAAAATATATGCATTTTGAAAAGCGAATGTGAAAGTTTATAACGATTCGTACTTTGTCAGAGTGATAACATCTGCGATTATAAAAAAAAGGGCTTCTCAAAAACGGTCAATCGGCTATAATGGATATTAACTGGAACGGTCAATTAGAATTTATAAAGAAGTAGTGTAAATATCGTATGAAGAAACGGAAATGGCCTGTATTTATAAGGTGTATTGCAGATGGAGTATAGATGTGGAGAAGATAGTATGAATGAGAAATTTTTTTCGCTTCCGAAAGAAAAACAGAAGAAGATTATTAATGCCGGATATCGCGTATTTTCCCAAAATTGCTATAAGAAGAGTCCGATGAGTGAAATTGCAGCCGAGGCAGGAATCAGTAAATCCTTACTTTTCCATTATTTCCACAATAAACGAGAACTGTATCTGTTTCTTTGGGATAACTGTGCAAAGGTTACCATCCAATATTTGACTGAGTATGAATGCTATGAGCAGACAGATTTGTTTGAAATGCTCTATAAGGGAATGCAGGCGAAACTGCGTATTATGCGTCTCTACCCCTATATGGGGAATTTTGCAGTGAAGGTCTTCTATGAAACAGATTCGGATGTATGCCCGGCGATTCAGGAGAGCTATGAAAAGTTTAAAGATATCAAAGCGAACAAGACTCTGCTTAATCTGGACCCTACACAGTTCAAGGAAGGAATTGATGTTTCTATGATGTATCAGGAGATGTATCTGGCATCAGTGGGGTATTTATGGGAAATGATGCATAAAGGAGAACTGGATGCGGAAAAGGTAGAACGGGATTTTACGAAAATGATAGAATTCTGGAAGAAAATCTATCTGAGAGGAGAAGAAAAATGAATGCCATTGAGATGAAAGGGCTGACTAAATTCTATGGAAAATCGAGAGGAATCCTGGACTTAAATCTGATGGTTTCCGAAGGGGAATTTTTTGGATTTATTGGTCCGAATGGAGCCGGAAAATCTACAACAATCCGTACACTCTTGGGACTGATTAAGAGCAGTGAAGGAAGTGCCTGTATTTTTGGAAAGGATATTAAAACAGAAAAAAACAGTATATTGGCTCAGGTAGGCTATATGCCTTCGGAAGCCGTTTTTTACTCGGGAATGCGGGTAAAAGATGTGATAAAACTCTCGGCCGCTCTACGAAAAGCCGACTGTTCCAAAGAATCAGACATTCTTTGCCAGAGGTTAGGATTGGATATATCAAAAAAGGTGGATGAATTATCATTTGGGAATCGGAAAAAGGTGTCCATTGTATGTGCTCTGCAGCACAATCCGCGGCTTTGTATTCTGGATGAGCCTACCAGCGGATTAGACCCTTTGATGCAAAGAGAGTTTTTTTCCATATTGAAAGAACGCAATGAACAGGGGACGACCATATTTTTATCGTCTCATATCCTTTCAGAGATACAAAGGAATTGTACAAGGGCAGCCATTATTCGGGAAGGGAAACTGATTGCCTGTGACAGCGTGGAAGCACTTTCTAGAACCAGTGCGAAACGAGTACACATTCAAGGAAATGTTTCGGTATCTGTTCTTCGTGATGTCCGTGATATTCAGCAGTCAGAGGGTGGAATCAGCTTTTTATATGGAGGTGATATCAAGACTCTTTTGCAGGTATTATCAGAGCAGAACATCACAGACCTGACGATATCAGAACCGGATTTAGAGGAAATTTTTCTGCATTATTATCTGGACAGCACAGAAGGCGAGGCTGTATTTGACAGCAAGGAATCTTGCGGAAAAGTTTTGAGTGGAGGTAAGTGAAAATGACCATAATCAGGCACGAATTAAAACAAAACAGGATTTCTCTCATAGTCTGGGCAGCGGCTATTGGATTTTTGCTGGCAGTTTGTATCCTGATATTTCCGGAAATGAAAGAAGAGATGGACGGAGTCAGCGATATGTTTGCTTCCATGGGAAGTTTTACAGAAGCATTTGGGATGGATAAGGTCAGCTTTGGCACGCTGACTGGGTTCTATGCAGTAGAATGCGGAAATATTCTGGGGCTCGGCGGGGCATTTTTTGCGGCTCTTAGCGCTGTATCCATATTAGCGAAGGAAGAGAAGGAGCATACGGCGGAGTTCCTGCTGACACATCCGATCAGCCGTGTGCGTATCATTACGGATAAGCTTTTGGCGGTGATGCTGCAGATATTGATTCTGAATGCAGCGGTGTATGGGCTTTCGATTGGTTCGATTGCTTTGATAGGTGAGGCGGTTCCGTGGAAGGAAGTGTCCCTTCTCCATCTGGCATATCTGTTTTTACAGATTGAAATTGCGGGAATCTGTTTTGGTATATCTGCTTTTTTGCGGCATGGAAGTATGGGGATTGGGTTAGGCATTGCAGCCATCCTGTATTTTTTGAATCTGATTGCAAACATCTCAGACAGTGCAGATTTTTTGAGGTATATCACACCCTTCGCATATGCAGAAGGGGCGGATATCGTGACAAATGTAAGTCTGGATACCAGATTGCTTTTACTGGGAATGGTGTATGGGGCGGTTGTGATTGCGGCGGGGTATGTGAAATATTGCAGGAAGGATGTTGGGTAGACAGCGAAAAATGGGTTGGTAAAGAAGTCGTTTCACCAACCCATCCTTATAGGTTCATTAAAAATCAAAGCCCCCGCAGCAAGCTGTTATCCCAACACATTCTGTATATTTTCTTTTATCTTTTCGGATAGATGCGCATATTGTATCAGCTCTTCTTCGCTAAATCCACGAAAACGAGCATGGTCATAATCATTTTGTGCCAAGGCGAGGTCTGCGATAATTGGCTCTGCATCAGGCAGAAGTGTAATCTTTATCTGTTTGTGGCGTGATTTTGGAATGCGCCGGGCGTTCTGAATATCAGCGGCATTGTCTGTGGAACTTTCATTGCGTATATTTTCCGCCTTTGAGAACATATCATTCCTTCGGATTTCCTCCACTTTGAGAAGCCCTTTTGCGGTCAGCTTCTGTAGTGTCAGAGTAAGTGCCTGACGTGATACATTTGCAAAATCAGCAAGTTCTGCCCTGGTAGAAATATGATGCGGCTGGTTCACACATAAAAGCAGGCTGGCTTCTATAAGTGTTAATCCATTTTTTCTGGCTGCGGTTTCCAGATAATATTCAAGAAGCTTACGGTTGCGGTAAGCATCCATCAAAATACCTTCACCTGCAATTGCCTCGGTACAGACTTTGGTATGTTCTTCCCCTACTTTTTTAGAGCCTGGCAGGATGGAAGGCGGGACCATACCGTCTCCGGCAGCATCAATCAGAAAACGATAAATCTGCAGACGGTTCTTTTCATAATCACTTTCATCAAAGACATGTTTATAAAAATTATTATAGTATTCAAATACCATCATTTTCATTTTAATCGTGTTGGAAATGCTTGCTCCCTGGCTTGCAAGAGAGCCTTTTGTCTTAACATAGTAATAGATGGGGGCCTGCAGGGCATAGAAAACCTCTGCATGGCGAATATATTCCAAGTTAAACATGAAATCCTCACACCAACTGATGGTAACATCCATGCGAAGATGATATTGTTCGATAATCTCTCTGCGATACAGTTTATTCCAAAGTACGCCATAATAGAAATCAGCAGGATTTTCCATCATGTGTGATGCAAATTCTTCTTTCGTCATGACAGAATCTTCCTCAATATCTCCTTTTTGTGACAGACGTTCACCGACAACACGGTAAAAATCAGAAATCACCAGATCACAGTCATGCTCTTTGGCAGCACGGACCAGAAGCTTAGTTGCGTCCGGTGTGATCCAATCATCGCTGTCAAGAAATTGAAGATAAGTTCCGCATGCCTTATCAATGGCAAGATTGCGGGTGTCGGATACACCGCTGTTTTCTTTATGGATTACATGTATCCGGGAATCTTTTGCTGCATAGCCGTCGCAGATTGCACCGGAGGAATCTGTACTGCCGTCATCTACGAGAAGAAGCTCAAAATCTGTGTATTCCTGATTCAGGATGCTGCCGATGCAGCGATTAAGATGATTTTCGGCGTTGTATATGGGAACAATAATACTGACAGTTGGGGTCATGGTAACACTCTCCTTTATAAAAATCTTCTTTTGAATTGTTACTGATATTTTATCAGATTTCTATTGAAATGGGAACTATGGTTTTGGAGAGGAGTCAAGTTCTAATGGTTATATTTCGCAGATAGAACATTCATAGATAGAAGGAAAATGTTTTATTGTGAAACCCATGAAAATATAGTAGAATAGACAAATAACGTTTAAGGATAAATTGAATTTGGGAATTGGCTTAAAAAAAAACGAGGTTTCACAATGTATCATACTGATATAAATAACAGCACTACACCGATGTTCGCAGAAATCAAAAATGGCAGTCTGCATATAAGAACTTCGCTCCTAGACGCGCTCAATCTTTCAGATATATCTGCCCCCAGGATTGCGGCCATAGGAGCCGGTGGAAAGACCACCACACTCAAAAGACTGGCAGCAGAATACGCAGAAATGGGACGTAAGCCCATTGTGACAACAACTACACATATGTTTCGAGAGGACTCTCCCTTATTTTTGGAAGATCCGTCTCTGGAAGAAATCCTTGCACTCCTGGAAAAAGAGGGGTGTGTATTTGCCGGCGGAAAGGCAGGGAACGGAAAAATAAAAATTCTTCCGGACGCTGTACTGGATGCTGTTTTCAAACGTCCAAATCCTATTTTAATTGAGGCGGACGGGGCAAAGAGACTGCCGGTAAAATTTCCGGCAGATTATGAACCAGTGCTGCTGCCGCACACAACCCATGTTTTGTCTGTATATGGTATGGATGCATTAGGAGGGAGAATAGCGGAAGTATGCTTTCGTCCAAAACTGATATCAGATTTTTTGGGCAAATCCGTGAAAGATATCCTGACGACAGGGGATATTGCCATGTTGGCACAGAGCAGCCAGGCTGGTAGAAAAGGAGTCAAAAAAGGAATGCATTATATAGTGATTTTAAATAAGGCGGATACTCCGGATAGAAGAAAAAAATCACTGGAAATTTGGGAACGAATGGAACATAAAAAAGACATAAAAGTAGTTGTCACTACTCAAAACTCATGTTAACATAAAGATGATATTTTAACAGGTATTCCAGTGAACATTTTAGAAAAGGGAGTAGAAAAATGCTGAAGATAAAGGAATATGTGAAAGCAGAAAGTCTTGAACAGGCCTATGAACTAAATCAGAAGCGAGACAACCGCATCATTGGCGGCATGCTTTGGATGGAAATGAGCAATGCACAGATTCACACGGCCATTGATTTATCAGGGCTTGGGCTTGACCAGGTAGAGGTGACAGACGAGGAGATTCGGATTGGCTGTATGGTAACGCTCAGAGAATTAGAGCGAAATGAAGCGCTGGAACAGCTCAGTCATGGTATTATCAGAGATAGCATGAGACACATTGTAGGAGTGCAGTTCCGTAACCTGGCAACTATTGGAGGAAGTATTTTCGGTAGATTCGGTTTTTCAGATGTGCTGACTTGCTTTCTTGCTTTAGATACTTATGTGGAATTATATCAGGGTGGGATTGTTCCGCTCGATGAGTTTGCAGGAATGAAACGGGACAATGATATTCTGGTCCGAGTGATTGTCAAGAAAACGCCGGGACAACAAGTGTATCTCACACATCGGAACACAAAAACAGATTTTTCTGTTTTGAGTGTAGCTGTTTCCATCGACAGCCGGGGGGGAAGAGTCATAGCAGGTGCAAGACCGCAAAAGGCCATTTGTATTGCAATCCCGGAAGAATGGAAGCAAAGGCTTGAACAGGGGAATTGCCAGGCTGCGGAATTGGAGATGCTGGCACAGGAATTGTCAGGAGAGATTGCCATGGGAAGCAACATGCGTGCCAGTGCGAAGTACCGAAGCCATCTGGCAAATGTTTTGATAAGAAGAGGACTGACAGAGCTTCAGGAAAGGGGGCGGCAGAATGAAGATTAGTCTGATATTGAACGGGAAACGGATTACAGAGGAGATTGAGCCAGAGCTGTTGCTGATTGATTTTGTCAGAAATCATAAATGTTACAGTGTTAAGAGAGGATGCGAGACTGCAAACTGTGGACTCTGTACCGTATTTTTGGATGGAAAACCGGTATTATCCTGTGGCATGCTTGCGGTAAGGGCAGACGGACATGTAGTGGATACCTTGGAAGGGCTCCAGGAAGAGGCTAAAGAATTTGGTGCATTTATTGCAGAACAAGGCGCAGAGCAATGCGGTTTTTGTAATCCAGGTATGGTTATGAATGCGATTGCGCTATTCAGGGAAAATCCGGAACCGTCGGATGAAGAAATCAGAGAATACCTGGCAGGGAATCTATGCCGCTGCTCAGGGTATGAGGGACAGCTCCGTGGAATCAAGACATTTCTAGAGTATAAAAAGCAGGGAGGTGCGCAATGAACTCAGTAGGAAAACCAGTCATTAAAAAAGATGCGAAAGCTTTGGTCACCGGTCAGCCGGTTTTTACGGATGATCTTGCGTCAAAAGACTGCTTGATTGTTAAGCTGTTACGCAGCCCTCATGCCAATGCGCTTATTGAAGAGATTGATACACGTGATGCCTGCCAAATAGAAGGTATTGAAGCCGTTTATACCTGGAAGGATGTGCCGCAGCAAAGATTTACTCTGGCTGGACAGACCTACCCGGAGCCAAGTCCTTATGACAGATTAATTCTGGACCGTCATGTAAGGTATGTGGGCGATCCTGTGGCAATCGTGGCCGGAGAAGATGAAGAAAGTGTAAATCAGGCATTGAAAAAGATACATGTGAAATATGAAGTACTTCCGGCAGTATTGGATTTCCATGAAGCCAAGGATTCTTCTGTTCTTGTACATCCTGAGGAAAATTGGAGGGCACTGTGCCAGGTGGGCGCGGACAATCAAAGGAATCTGTGTGCTTCGTCAGAAAGCGGCGATGGAGATGTGGATGAGGTTTTGTCAGAGTGTGATGTGACAGTGGAAGAAACCTATCATGTGAAGGCTGTGCAGCAGACCATGATGGAGACATTCCGCACAGTATGTTATCTGGATACTTATGGGCGGCTGAATGTAATGAGTTCAACACAGATTGTATATCATGTGAGGAGAATCCTGTCCAATGCTCTTGGAATTTCAAAGTCGAAAATCCGGGTGTTTAAGCCCAGGGTCGGCGGAGGGTTTGGTGCAAAACAGACAGCCGTATCCGAGGTTTACCCTGCATTTGTAACCTGGAAAACAGGGAAGCCTTCTAAGATTATCTTTACACGGGAGGAGACCCAGACCGCCTCATCTCCACGTCATGAGATGGAGGTTTCCGTAAAAATTGGTGCAAACCAGGATGGCAGGATTCGTGCCATAGATGTCTATACATTGTCCAATACCGGAGCCTATGGGGAGCATGGACCGACTACGGTGGGATTATCCGGACACAAGTCTATTCCTTTGTATGGTTCTTTGGAGGCACATCGTTTTTGCTTTGATGTGGTTTATACAAATAGAATGTCAGCAGGAGCTTACCGCGGATATGGCGCGACACAAGGGATTTTTGCGGTGGAAACTGCGGTCAACGAACTTGCAGCAAAGCTGGGGATGGACCCGGTAGAACTAAGGCTGAAAAATATGGTCAGAGAAGGTCAGACAATGCCAGCCTATTATGGAGAACCCGCCAATAGCTGTGCACTGGACAGATGTCTCAAGCGTACAGCGGAAATGATTGGATGGAAGGAAAAATATCCATGCCAGGATCTGGGAAACGGAAAAGTACGCAGTGTGGGAATTGCCATGGCAATGCAGGGATCTTGTATTTCCAATGTGGATGTAGGCTCCGCAACCATCAAGTTGAATGAGGATGGTACATACCTTATGTCCATTGCAGCATCGGACATGGGAACCGGATGCGATACCGTTCTTGCACAGATGGGAGCAGAATGTTTGGACTGTACGGTAGACGACATTGCTGTATCCGGTGCAGATACAGATACGTCACCTTATGATTCCGGTTCTTACGCATCAAGTACCACTTATATTACTGGAACCGCAGTACAGCGCGCATGTGAAAAGCTTCAGGAACAAATCAAAGGGCTTGCGGCAGAGATGCTGGAATGCGAGCCGGAAAAACTGGATTTTGACGGACATGTGGCAACGAATTTAGAGACTGGTAAGTCTGTAACACTCGCAGAGATTGGTGTGCGTTCCATGAGCTGTAATGATCAGGCCCTCCAGGTGACTGAGAGCTACAATTCCCCCATCTCACCGCCGCCGTTTATGACTGGGGCTGTGGAAATCGAACTGGATAAGGAGACCGGACATATAGAACTCCTGGATTGTGTGGCAGTTGTGGATTGTGGAACCGTTGTAAATCCTAATCTGGCAAGGGTACAAACAGAAGGCGGTCTGGTACAGGGAATCGGAATGGCTTTATATGAAAATGTTCAATATAATAACAAAGGAAAGTTATTAAATAATTCTCTGATGCAGTATAAAATCCCAACCCGGCTGGATATGGGAAAGGTACGAGTGGAATTTGAGAGCAGTTACGAGCCTACAGGTCCTTTTGGAGCAAAATCTATCGGTGAGATTGTAATCAATACCCCCGCTCCGGCAATCGTTCATGCCATTGCCAATGCCACCGGAAATTGGTTTCGGGAACTGCCTGTTACCAGTGAAAAAATTGCAATGGGGATGCTGGAAAAGTGAAACTATATCTGATATATCTGGCAGCAGGAAACAGCCGCAGGTTTGGTTCTAACAAACTGTTATATGAATTGGATGGAAAGCCGTTGTACCGTCATCTGTTGGACAGGCTGGCTAGCATCTGCATGCGTCATGAAAACTGGGAGGTCATGGTAGTGACTCAATATCCCAGTATATGTGAAGAGATAACAGGAGAAAATATCCGTGCAGTATTATCTCCGGACAGCCATAAAGGGGTGTCTTATTCCATACGAGCCGGACTGGAAACCGCCACAGATGCGGACGCTTGTGCATTTTTTGTGGCAGATCAGCCATATTTTTCAGAAACAAGTGCAGAAGCATTTCTGGAAACAATGGAAAAGCAAAGCGCAGAGCTTGGGTGCGTATCTTGCGGGACACAGAAAGGAAATCCGGCTTGGTTTTCTAAAAAATATTTTCCTGAACTTTTAGAGTTAAAAGAAGATCAGGGCGGACGGAAAGTTTTAAAAAAATATCCGGAGAAAATAGTGTATTTTTCAATCATGAATAACAGAGAGCTTCAGGACATTGATACAATGACTGAAGGCTTGTTGTGATAACAATTTTACTGTCAGACGAGCAGAAGTATACTGATGAGTATAATCCTAACAGTGTAAAGCCTTTCTTAAATCTACAGAGGCTTTACACTTTTTTGCGTCTGAATAGTCTGAACATTTTGATAAAACTTGTCAGATATGCACAGAATATGCTATACTGACAAAAGTGTGCTGCCCTTATTGGAAAAATATGGGATATCATCTATCCGTAATCAGGGCATAGAACACAGAAAAGAGATGGAGAAAAAAGATGGAAGAGATTATATTTAAGAGGCCGGAACTGGAGGATCAGGAGATTATTGCTCCTTATTTTGAAAAGTCGCCCAGCAGAAGCTGTGAGCGGACATTTGCCAACGTATACCTCTGGTCCAGGCATTACCATGTAGAATATGCGATCATAGAAGGGGCCCTGGTATTTCGGGACAGTGGAGAGAAATTAGCATTTGCCTATCCGGCAGGAGAGCCAGAGGCGGTGAAACGTGCTCTGGAATATATCATGCAGTATAGTGAGGAGCAGGGTGCAGCCTTTGCTCTCTATAATGTGACAGAAGA
Organism: uncultured Lachnospiraceae bacterium; assembly: GCA_947564305.1. Next base: position 14,277 of record CANOBT010000001.1, read on the forward strand.
AAATTTTACCCAGATGGAGGCTTGGTATCCGGGGCAGTTCCAGATAGAGTATCTGCGTGATGAAGCAGATTATGTATATGAGACAGAGAAACTGGCTACCCTGGCCGGGAAAAAGCTGCACGGGAAACGCAACCATATCAATAAGTTCAAGACCTTATATCCGGATTGGTGCTATGAAACAATTTCTGCTGAAAATGTAGAAGAATGTTTTCAGATGGCACTCGAATGGAGGAATGAAAACGGTTGTGAAGAGGATATAGAAAAAAATGCTGAGATGTGTGTGACTTTAAATTTCCTGCGTCTGTTCCAAGAACTCGGAATGAAAGGCGGTCTGATCCGTGTAGATGGAAAAGTGGTTGCCTTTTGTGTGGGAGAGCCGGTCTGTAAAGATACTTTTGTTGTTCATGTGGAAAAGGCCTTTGCCGAGGTGGAGGGGGCTTATCCGATGATCAACCAACAGTTCGTGCAGCATGAATGCATGGATTATCTATATGTAAACCGTGAGGAGGATACCGGGGCTGAGGGACTTCGCAAAGCAAAGCTTTCCTACCATCCGGCATTTCTGGTAGAAAAAGGTATTGTGACTCGTAAAATGTGAAAAAGGAGAGAAAGACAATGATTTCAAAAAAGATGGAAAATATGGTGGCAAATAGTTCTGCTATCCGTGCAATGTTTGAGGAGGGAAACCGCCTGGCGAAGCTGCACGGCAAAGAGAATGTATTTGATTTCAGTCTGGGAAATCCCAATGTTCCAGCACCGGAGGCTGTAAAACAGGCAATTCTCGATATCTTGCAAAATGAAGATTCGGTGGCACTCCACGGATATACCAACAGCAATGCCGGATATGAAGATGTAAGACAGGCTGTGGCAGATTCTCTGAACGAGCGGTTTGGTACTGCATTTTCTGCAAAGAATATTACCATGACCGTAGGGGCAGCCGGAGGCTTGAATGTCATTTTGAAGTCGCTTTTGAATCCAGGAGATGAAGTCATTGTATTTGCGCCTTATTTTGGAGAATACCGGAGTTATACGAACAACTATGACGGCGTACTGGTTGAAATTTCTCCGAATACTGTGGATTTCCAACCAAAGCTGGATGAGTTTGAAGCAAGGATTACTCCAAAAACAAAAGCGGTGATCGTGAATACGCCGAACAACCCAACAGGTGTCGTTTATTCGGAGGAAACCATCCAGAAGATGGCGGCAATTCTGGAAGCGAAACAGAAAGAATTTGGTACGGATATCTATCTGGTTTCTGATGAGCCTTACAGGGAGTTGGCATATGATGGTGTGGAGGTTCCCTATTTGACAAAGTATTATGCCAACACAATCGTAGGATATTCTTATAGCAAATCCCTGTCATTACCGGGAGAACGGATTGGCTATCTGGTGATTCCGGATGAAGCGGCGGACAGTGAGGCATTGATCAGTGCAGCAAATGTAGCGACCAGAATTTTGGGATTTGTGAATGCACCGACCTTGCAGCAGAAGATTGTAAAATATTGTCTGAATGAAAAGACAGATATTTCTTTTTATGATAAGAACAGAGAAACTTTATATAACGGACTGAAAGAACTTGGGTTTGAGTGTATCAAACCAGAGGGTGCTTTTTATCTGTTTGTCAAGTCCCCGGTTGAGGATGAGAAAGCATTTTGCGCGGCGGCAAAAAAATATAACATCCTGATCGTGCCAGGAAGCTCTTTTGGATGCCCTGGGTATGTCAGACTGGCGTATTGCGTTTCTCATGAGACAATCGTAAACTCTCTGCCGAAATTTGCCGAATTGGCCGCAGAATACAAATAAGAAACTGGGGAGAGGATATCAAATGGATTTCAATTCAAAGATTATAGAGAATATACGAAAAGTAGAGCCTTACGTGCCTGGGGAGCAGCCCCAGAACCGGGTGATAAAATTAAATACCAATGAGAATCCATATCCGCCGGCACCAGGTGTAGAACGTGTGCTGAGGGAAATGGATGTGGACAGGTTCAGATTATATCCGGACCCTTCTGTGGAGAAACTGGTGTCTGCGTTGGCAGAGTATTATCAGGTGGGGACAGACCAGGTATTTGCAGGCGTTGGTTCAGATGATGTGCTGTCCGTGTGTTTTCTGACGTTTTTTAATTCCGGGAAGCCAATTCTTTTTCCGGATATTACGTATTCTTTCTATAAAGTCTGGGCCGAATTATACCGGATTCCTTATGAGTGTCCAAAATTAAATGAAGAGTTTCGGATTGTAAAAGAAGACTATTATCGTGAAAATGGCGGAGTGATTTTTCCGAATCCGAATGCGCCTACGGCTGTTTATGAAGGACTTGGATTCATAGAAGATATCCTTATACACAACCAGGATGTGATTGTGATTGTAGATGAGGCATATATTGATTTTGCAGGAAAATCAGCTTTGGAGCTGGTAAATAAATATGATAATCTGGTGGTGGTGCAGACCTTTTCAAAATCCCGTTCCATGGCAGGGATGCGGATTGGATATGCCATTAGTAATCCGACGCTGATAAAATATCTGAATGATGTAAAATATTCTCTGAATTCCTATACTATGAATCAGACATCAATTGTCTGCGGTGTAGAGGCCGTAAAGGACCGAGAATATTTTGAATCAACCACGAAAAAGATTGTGGAAACAAGAGAGTGGGCGAAGGGCGAATTGAGAAATTTGGGATTTGAATTTCCGGATTCCCAAACCAATTTTATCTTCGCAACACATCCTAAACGTGATGCCGGGGAACTGTTCCAAGCTTTAAAGAAAAAGGACATCTATGTGCGCCATTGGGACAGCGAGAAAATCAAACAATATCTTCGGATTACTGTAGGGACCAGGGAAGAAATGGAGCAGTTATTTTCGGCCCTGCGCAGTTGTCTATAAAAAACAGGAGAAATGACAATATGAAAGAAGCACTGATTAGTTGGTTCGTTGAAAATCTGGGTGGAAAAGTCGGAAAGGAAGTTATTGTCTTTATCATTTCCATGGTGCCAATCCTGGAGCTGCGCGGCGGACTTCTGGCCGCAGGTCCGGCGGTTCTGGACATTCCGATGTGGGAGGCAATTCCCATCTGTATTATAGGAAATCTGATTCCGATTCCCTTTATCCTGCTTTTGATCACCAGGATTTTTGACTGGATGAAGGGAACGAAAACATTCCGTCCTATGGTGGAGCGTTTGGAAAAAAAGGCCATGAGCAAGAGTGCCAATATTGAGAAGTATACCTTTTGGGGACTGGTGGCATTTGTGGGGATTCCCCTCCCAGGCACCGGAGCATGGACAGGCTCCTTGATTGCGGCATTGCTCGGTATTCGTTTTCGGAAAGCATTTCCGGCAATCGTGTTGGGAGTCCTGCTGGCAGCCTTTCTAATGACAGTTTTGTCTTATACGGTTCTCGGAGGTATTTTTGCATAACAAGGGTTTATGTTCTGCAAATTATGCCTAAGAAAAAAACGGTTGTTTTCTTCTGTGCCGACCCGTTGACACTCATTTGAAAAGCCCGTATAATGAGAAGAAAAGGCAATGCAGGCTGGTTACAAATCAGGAGGGAAGTTATAGCATGATTACGGAAAATGATGAGAAAAAAAGAAGTGAGCTTTGGAGAATAGCGATGATCGTTTCTACAGTATTGATCATTATCATCGTCATATTTTTTGGAATTAAGCTTTTTACTTCGAATCCGTTAGAGGGGAAATGGATTAATGAGGGCAGCGGAATGGTTATGAGAATTCAGGGAAACGGTTCTGTATCCATTGAATGGCCAGATGAAACGGACAGTACGGATGAAATGCAATATAGTGTAGATTTGAAATCCAAGACATTGACATTGTATCAGGAAGATGAAAGCGATACGTCACAATACTCTTATGATACACTGGCAGAATCTGGTTTTTCTGCCGAGACAATGGAGGGTACTTATGATTATAGTCTGGAACAGGGAGAGCTGACACTGACAGAACGGGAATATGGGGATCAGATGGTATTTGAGAGAGAGTAGATAGAAAGAATGGAACGAAAAACAGCTTTGTATATCCGAGATATGCAGGGCTGTTTTGTGTCATAAAATGTTTGGAGAGGAGAGATGAAAAGAGATGCTGAGACAGAAAACAAAGGAGATTCAGATTGGAGACGTAGTCATCGGAGGCAGACATCCGGTAGCTATCCAGTCTATGACAAATACAAAGACAGAAGATATAAAAGGAACTATAGAACAAATTCAAAAATTAGAGGCATCAGGCTGTGAAATCGTGCGCTGTACCGTTCCTACGCAGGAAGCGGCGGAAGCATTGAAAGAAATCAAAAAAAACATACATATCCCATTGGTGGCAGACATTCATTTTGATTATCGGATGGCAATTGCGGCCATTGAGAACGGGGCAGATAAGATTCGGATCAACCCGGGAAATATCGGAGCGGATGAGCGTCTCAGGGCAGTGGTGGATAAAGCGAAAGAATATGAAGTACCAATTCGGGTGGGCGTCAACAGCGGTTCACTGGAAAAATCCCTGTTGGAAAAGTATGGCGGAGTAACGGCCGAAGGGATTGTAGAGAGCGCACTCGATAAAGTGCGTATGATTGAGGATATGGACTATGACAAACTGGTAGTCAGTATTAAATCTTCAGATGTAATGATGTGTGTGAAAGCTCATGAGATGATTGCTGAAAAATGTTCCTATCCGCTGCATGTAGGGATTACGGAAGCAGGCACCATATATTCTGGTAATATCAAATCCTCTATCGGTCTGGGGATTATCTTATATGAAGGGATTGGAAATACAATCCGGGTTTCTCTGACAGGGGATCCGGTCGAAGAAATCCGTTCCGCAAAACTGATTTTGAAGACTTTGGGACTCCGCAATGGAGGTATTGAAGTCGTTTCCTGTCCTACCTGTGGGCGGACACAGATTGATTTGATTGGACTGGCAAATCAGGTGGAAGCAATGGTACAGGAATTTCCTCTGGATATCAAAGTAGCAGTCATGGGCTGTGTCGTAAATGGTCCAGGAGAGGCAAAAGAGGCTGATATAGGAATTGCGGGAGGCAAGGGAGAAGGCCTGTTGATTAAAAAGGGTGAGGTTGTAAAAAAGGTGAAAGAAAACGAACTTCTGGAAACGTTACGGCAGGAATTACAAAACTGGGAAAAATGAAGGAGCTGATAGATTGGAACAGATAGGAACTGCAAAATTATTTTTCGATGTGTTTCCCACTTTGAAAGTGGAGGACTCTGTCCGTATGCTGTTTTTAGATGTGGAAGTAAAGAAGATTACGACCAATTCAGCCAGAGATTTTCTTCATATATACATATTCAGCCGTCATCTCCTCCAGAAAAAACAAGTCTGGCAGATGGAGCAGAAGATTAAAGAGCAATTGTTCGGCACATCTTCGGTAAGTATCCGAATCGAAGAAACCTATGCCCTGTCTGAGCAGTATACACCTGCTGCCCTGATGGCAGAGTATCGGGAAAGCATCATCCAGGAACTGAAAAGTTATAGTGTACTTGCCGCCAATATGTTTGAACAGGCGAAAATCCGGTTTGAAGAGGACAATGTGTGTTGTCTGGAGATGGTAGATTCGATTGTATCGGAAGGCAGAAGAGAACATATTGTTGATCTTTTGGAGGACATTTTTAACCGTCGGTGTGGAATTAGGACGGATATCCGTGTCACATACCGTGAGAAAGAAGAAAGTAAAACCAGAGAATATGATGAGCAGCGTATCCAGCGTGAGATTAATGCAATCTTCCAACGAAATAAAAGTGTACATGGAGAAGAGGACGCAGAATCGTCTCCAAAGAAAAGCTCTGGCAGCCAGGAGCATGTTGTGCCATGGGAAGAATCCGGAGACAAAAAAACGACGGGATTCTCTGCCGTCAAAAAGGATTCCACAAATGGTACAAAACAGACGGGGGATGGAAATCCAACAGGAAAAACCTCTGATAAAGCCGGCTCTTCTTTTGGAAAAGGACGGCAGGGCAGGAATAGCTTTCGCAAAGACTCAGGGAAAGATTATGTTCGTCCTCTGAAACAAGGGGATTCTCCGAATCTGATTTATGGGAGAGACTTCGAAGACGAACCAATCAGGCTGGACCAGGTTGTCACGGAGATGGGAGAGATTACGCTGCGCGGCAAGGTCATCAGCTTTGAAACACGTGAAATTAGAAATGAGAGAACAATCATTATATTTGCCGTTACAGATTTCACCGATACGATTACGGTGAAAATGTTTGCACGGAATGAACAGCTTGCGGAGCTTCTCGGAGATTTGAAGAAAGGAGCGTTTCTGAAAATCAAAGGTGTGACTACGATTGATAAATTCGACGGGGAACTGACAATCGGTTCTGTCACCGGAATCAAAAAGACAGGTGACTTTACCGTGTCCAGGGAGGATTTAAGCCCGGTTAAGCGCGTGGAGCTGCACTGCCATACAAAGATGAGCGATATGGATGGTGTCTCAGAGGTCAAGGATATTGTCGGCCGTGCACACAAATGGGGACATCCTGCAATCGCAGTGACGGACCATGGAACCGCTCAGGCTTTTCCGGATGCCAACCATTATATTGAGCGATTGGACAAGGAGGACCCTTTCAAAGTCATTTACGGCGTGGAAGGTTATGTTGTGGATGACTTGACTGAGATTGCCGCGGGGGCAGGGGATGAGAGCCTGGATGACACATACGTTGTGTTCGATTTGGAGACTACAGGCTTTAGTGCCATTAAAGATAAGATTATTGAAATCGGCGCGGTCAAGGTTGTGAATGGAGAAATTGTGGATACCTTCAGCACGTTTGTCAACCCTAAGCGTCCCATCCCTTTTGAAATCACAAATCTTACCAGTATTACGGATGAGATGGTCATGGGATATCCGGATATTGAGACCATTCTTCCTCAGTTTCTTGAGTTCATCGGCGATGCCGTACTGGTGGCTCATAATGCTGGGTTTGATGTCGGGTTTATTGAGCAGAACTGCAGATATCAAGATATAGAGCCTCATTTTATTTCGGTGGATACGGTTGCATTGGCCCGTGTACTGATGCCCACCTTGTCAAAGTATAAGCTGAATGTAGTAGCTAAAGCATTGAATATTTCCCTGGACAATCATCACCGGGCCGTAGATGATGCAGGAGCCACCGCGAAAATTTTTGTAAAGTTTATTCAGATGTTAAAGGAGCGGAATATCACCACTCTGAAAGGGATCAACCAGTTTGGCAATATGAATCCGGACGCCATACGAAAGCTTCCCACCTACCATATCATTATTCTCGTGAAAAATGATATTGGAAGATACAATCTGTATCAGTTAATTTCACAGTCCCATCTCAATTATTTTGCAAGAAGACCTCGGATACCGAAAAGTCTGCTCAATCAGCACAGAGAGGGGCTCATTATCGGGAGCGCTTGTGAAGCGGGAGAGTTGTTCCAGGCAATTTTGAATAAGAAGTCCCAGGAAGTGATTGCGAAGCTGGCAGATTTTTATGATTATTATGAAATTCAGCCATTAGGGAATAATCATTTTATGTTGGAGAGTGAGAAACTACCGGATATTCAGACGGAGGAAGATTTGAAGAATCTGAACCGACAGATCCTAGAGTTGGGAGAACAGTTTAAAAAACCAGTAGTTGCCACCTGTGACGTCCATTTTCTGGACCCGGAGGATGAGGTTTACCGCCGCATTATCATGGCAGGAAAAGGATTCAGTGATGCCGATAACCAACCACCATTATATCTGCGGACCACAGAGGAAATGCTGGCAGAATTCGAATACCTGGGCTCTGCCAAGGCTTACGAGGTGGTGGTGGAGAATTCCAACAAAATTGCAGCTATGGTCGAAAAGATTGCTCCGGTCAACCCTAACAAATGTCCGCCGGTGATTAAAGATTCGGACCAGAAGCTGCGTGAAATCTGCTATAAAAAAGCCTATGAGATTTATGGAGATGATTTGCCCGAACAGGTATCTTCCCGTCTGGAAAAGGAACTGAATTCCATCATATCCAATGGCTATGCGGTCATGTATATCATTGCTCAGAAATTGGTGTGGAAGTCCGTTGCCGATGGTTATCTGGTCGGGTCGCGAGGGTCCGTAGGTTCCTCTTTTGTTGCCACGATGGCCGGGATTACGGAAGTAAACCCATTAAGCCCCCATTATTATTGTTCCAATTGCCATTACAGTGATTTTGAATCCGAGGAGGTGAGGGCTTATTCTGGCTGCTGCGGTTATGATATGCCGGATAAAATATGCCCGGAATGTGGAGAAAAATTAGTTAAGTCGGGGTATGATATTCCGTTTGAGACTTTCCTGGGATTCAAAGGAGATAAGGAGCCTGATATTGACTTGAATTTTTCAGGAGACTATCAGGCCAAAGCTCACAAATATACCGAGGTGCTTTTTGGAGAAGGTTACACCTTCAAAGCAGGTACAATTGGTACGTTGGCGGATAAGACGGCATATGGATATGTGCGTCGCTATTATGAGGATAAAAATCAGCGGAAACGGAAATGTGAGATTGAGCGGATCAGTCAGGGCTGTACCGGAGTCCGGCGGAGTACCGGCCAGCATCCCGGTGGTATTGTTGTACTGCCTCATGGGCATAATATCAATGAATTTACCCCTGTACAGCATCCGGCAAATGATACGACAACCGACATTGTGACGACTCATTTTGATTATCACTCCATAGACCACAACCTGTTAAAGCTGGATATTCTGGGGCATGATGATCCGACTATGATCAAGATGCTGGAGGAATACATCACATCGGAATCATTGGAAAATGAATACTCGGAGGAACATCCATTTGTAGCGACAAAAATCCCGCTGGATGACCAGGAGGTTTTGTCCTTATTTCACAATACGCAGGCGTTGGGAATCAAGCCGGAGGACATTGAAGGCTGCCAGTTGGGCTGTCTTGGGATTCCGGAATTTGGAACTGATTTTGCCATGAGCATGGTCATTGAGGCAAATCCGCAGTCTCTTTCCGATTTGATTCGTCTGGCAGGTCTGTCTCATGGAACCGATGTGTGGTTGGGAAATGCGCAGGATTTGATTCGTTCCGGTACGGCGACGATTTCCTCCGCTATCTGTACCCGTGACGATATTATGACATACCTGATTCATCAAGGGGTGGACAGCGCATTATCCTTTACGATTATGGAAAGTGTCCGAAAGGGGAAAGGGCTGAAACCAGAATGGGAAGATGCGATGAAGGAAAAAGAAGTTCCCCAATGGTATATCGACTCCTGTAAGAAAATCAAGTATATGTTCCCGAAAGCCCATGCCGCCGCATATGTGATGATGGCATACCGGATTGCCTACTGCAAGATTAATTATCCATTGGCCTATTATGGGGCCTATTACAGTATCCGTGCAGATGCATTTTCCTATGAACTCATGTGTCAGGGAAAGGAAAAGCTGAATTATTATATCAAGGATTATAAAAAGCGTTCCGATACCTTGTCCAAAAAAGAGCAGGATACGCTCAAAGATATGCGTCTGGTGCAGGAGATGTATGCCAGAGGACTGGAATTCATTCCCATTGATCTGTACCGTGCAAAAGCGAAGCAGTTCCAGATCATTGACGGGAAACTGATGCCCTCCTTCGCAAGTATTGAAGGGATGGGCGAAAAGGCGGCGGAAGCGGTAGAACTAGCTGCAAAGGACGGAGCATATCTGTCATTGGATGATTTCCGGGAGCGGACAAAAGTCAGCACGACGACGATTGATTTGATGTCGAATCTGGGACTCTTTGGAGATTTGCCGCAGAGCAATCAGTTGTCTTTGTTTGATTTGGCGTAAAAGTTCTGCTTGTAAACAGAAAAGTAAAATGGTATACTTTTTCAGGTATCAGTTACCGGATACCTGCGAATATGTCAATTGTTATTTTTAAAATGTGGAGGAAAAATAATGTACGATTTTGAAGAAATCAAGAAAACAGATGCAGAAGTTGCGGAAGCGATTCAGGCGGAGATGAACCGGCAGAATTCCCATATTGAGCTGATTGCTTCCGAGAACTGGGTGAGTAAATCGGTGATGGCCGCTATGGGCAGCCCCTTGACCAATAAATATGCGGAAGGTTATCCGGGAAAAAGATATTATGGCGGGTGCCAGTGTGTCGATGTGGTGGAAGACCTGGCCAGAGAACGTGCAAAGAAGCTCTTTGGATGTGAGTATGTGAATGTACAGCCTCATTCCGGCGCCCAGGCCAATATGGCGGCCATGTTTGCTATGTTAGAGCCAGGAGATAAGATTATGGGAATGAACCTGGACCACGGCGGACATCTGACCCATGGTTCACCGGTAAATCTTTCCGGAAAATATTTTGATGTCACATTTTACGGAGTGAATGATGAGGGCGTCATTGATTATGATAAGGTATTGGAAATCGCAAAAGAATGCCAGCCGAAGCTGATTGTGGCAGGAGCCAGTGCCTATGCAAGAACGATTGATTTCAAGCGGTTCCGTGAGATTGCAGATGAAGTGGGCGCATACCTGATGGTGGATATTGCGCATATCGCTGGTCTGGTTGCCACAGGACTGCATCCAAGCCCGATTCCTTATGCTCATGTGACAACGACTACCACCCACAAGACCCTGCGTGGGCCAAGAGGCGGCATGATCATGAGCAGTGAAGAGATGAATAAAAAGTTTAATTTCAATAAAGCAGTATTCCCAGGCACTCAGGGAGGTCCTTTGATGCATGTAATTGCGGCTAAGGCAGTCTGCTTTGGGGAGGCATTGCAGCCGGAATATAAGGCTTATATGGAACAGGTGGTAAAAAACGCAAAGGCACTGTGCAAGGCACTGCAGGCACGGGGAATCAAGATTGTATCCGGCGATACGGATAACCATCTGATGCTGGTAGATCTGACGGAAAAGAATATCAGCGGAAAAGAATTGGAGAAGCGTCTGGATGATGCACACGTAACGGCAAATAAGAATACCATTCCAAATGATCCAAGGTCTCCGTTTGTGACGAGCGGTGTAAGATTGGGAACACCAGCAGTAACGACCCGCGGCATGGTCGAGGAGGATATGGAGAAGATTGCGGAGATTATCGCTCTTGTAATCGAAAGTGAAGATAATGTAGAGAAAGCAAAAGCTATGGTAGCCGAACTTACGGCAAAATATCCTTTGTGCTAAATCTTAGAAAAAAAGTGTTGTCAAGAAAAAATACTTGACAACACTTTTCTTTTCATGTAAGATAGCAAAGGTGATAACAGTGGATGATATTTTAGAACAGGCATTATTATATGATTTTTATGGAGAATTGCTCAATAATCACCAGAAGGAGATTTATGAACAGTTTATTCTGGAAGACCTGTCCCTGAGTGAGATTGCGGAAAGCGAAGGCATCAGCAGACAGGGGGTACATGACCTGGTAAAGCGGTGTCAGAAGACCCTGGAGGGATATGAAGCCAGACTGCATCTGGTTGGACGCTTCCTTTCCATTAAGAAGAAGGTTCATGAGATGGAGTCTCTATTGGATTCCTGCGAACCAGTAAAAGAGGATCAGAAGGAATTGTTTAGGCAGCTTCGGTCGCTCTCAGATTCCATTCTGGAGATTCTGTAGTGACAGAGTTACCGTATGCGGCTGATCAGGCCGTAACCATAGGGATGACAAAGGAGTTAGAGGATGGCATTTGACAGTTTAACAGAAAAACTTCAGAATGTGTTTAAGAACCTTCGCAGTAAGGGCCGGCTGACGGAAGAAGATGTCAAGGCTGCTCTGAAAGAAGTAAAGATGGCGCTTCTTGAGGCGGATGTCAATTTTAAGGTGGTTAAAGGATTTATCAAGGATGTTCAGGAGCGGGCCATTGGACAGGATGTCATGAACGGTTTGAATCCAGGACAGATGGTCATTAAGATTGTAAATGAAGAGCTCGTATCTTTGATGGGCTCTGAGACAACAGAGATTCAGCTTCAGCCTGGAAGTGCTACTACGGTTATCATGATGGCTGGCCTGCAGGGTGCAGGTAAGACAACCACTACGGCAAAGCTTGCCGGGAAATTCAAGCAAAAGGGAAAGCGGCCTCTGCTTGTGGCATGTGATGTATACAGGCCCGCTGCAATCAAGCAGTTACAGATTAATGGTGAGAAGCAGGGTGTGGAAGTTTTTTCTATGGGCGATAAAGTAAAGCCCGCAGACATTGCAAAAGCTGCATTGGAACATGCAGCAAAGAACAACAAAAATATCGTAATCCTGGATACCGCCGGACGGCTTCATATTGATGAAGATATGATGGCGGAGCTTCAAGAGATCAAAGATGCGGTGACCGTACATCAGACCATTCTTGTGGTAGATGCGATGACCGGACAGGATGCAGTCAATGTAGCCGGCAGCTTTAACGAGAAGATTGGGATTGATGGTGTCATTGTCACTAAATTGGACGGTGATACCAGAGGCGGTGCGGCATTGTCAATCAAAGCAGTGACCGGGCGTCCGATTTTGTATGTAGGTATGGGAGAAAAGCTTTCAGACCTGGAACAATTCTATCCGGACCGCATGGCATCCCGTATTCTGGGCATGGGCGATGTCCTGACGCTGATTGAGAAGGCGGGAGCAGAGCTTGACGAAGAAAAAGCCCGGAAGATGACGGAAAAGATGAAAAAAGCTCAGTTTGATTATGAGGACTATCTGGAGAGTATGAGCCAGATGAAGAAAATGGGCGGTTTTTCCGGAATTATGAGTATGATGCCAGGCTTAGGCGGCGCATTTGGCGGCAATAAAAAAATGCCGGATTTAGATTCTGAGGAGAATGAAAAAAGAATGGCCAGGATGGAGGCCATGATTCTCTCTATGACACCGGAGGAGAGACAGAATCCGGATTTATTGAATCTTCCAAGGAAGCAGAGGATTGCGAAAGGCGCCGGTGTAGAGATTGCAGAGGTCAACCGTATGGTGAAGCAGTTTAACGAAACCCGGAAAATGATGAAAAAGCTTCCGGGACTAATGGGCGGTGGTAAGAAAGGAAAGTTTCGGCTTCCTTTTTAACACAATATAGGAATATTTAACAAAGAGAAAGAACGAGGTGTAGAAAAATGGCAGTAAAAATCAGATTAAAGAGAATGGGAAAGAAGAAAGCTCCTTTTTATAGAATCGTTGTAGCTGATTCTAGATCCCCAAGAGACGGCAAATTCATTGAAGAAATCGGAACTTACGATCCGAACCAGGACCCAAGCGTATTCAAAGTAAATGAAGAAGCCGCTAAGAAATGGTTAAACAATGGTGCACAGCCTACAGAGGTGGTTGGGAAAATCTTTAAAATGGCAGGCATTGAAAAATAGGCTGTTTTGCGGAGGTGCACGTAGATGAAAGAGTTAGTAGAGGTAATCGTAAAAGCATTAGTAGATAATCCGGACGGCGTTACCCTCACGGAGAAGCAAGATGGAAGGACAACGGTCCTCGAAGTACGTGTTGCAGACGGTGATATGGGAAAGGTAATCGGTAAGCAGGGACGTATTGCCAAGGCAATCCGTTCTGTAGTAAAGGCAGCCGCTGCCAAAGAGGATAAAAGAGTCGTTGTGGACATTGTTCAATAGCTTGAGTAAAAAAGAGGATGAGAAGAGAAGGGGCATTTTTGCCCCTTTTATCAATATAGGAGAGTATGATGGAACAGTTTTTTCAGGTAGGAGTTATTTCTTCTACACATGGCCTCCAAGGCGAGGTCAAAGTGTTTCCGACAACAGATGATGCCGGAAGATTCCTAGAATTAAAGCAGGTTTTACTGAATACGGAAAAAGAGCAGATTCCTTTGGAGGTACAAAGAGTAAAGTTTTTTAAGAAGTTTGTAATTGTTAAATTCAAAGGAATCGATCACATAAATGATATTGAGAAATACAAGGGGGCAAAACTTCTGGTCAGCCGTGAAGATGCAGTAGACTTAGAGAAGGATGAATACTATATTGCGGATTTGCTGGGAATGGAAGTTTTAACAGATGATGGAAAACGTGGTCTCTTAAAGGATGTCATTGAGACCGGGGCAAATGAAGTGTATGTTGTGGAATTTGAAACCTTAGGGGAAGTTCTCATTCCGGCAATTCATGAATGTATTTTAGATGTGGATGTGAAAACCGGAAGGATGAAGGTACATTTGCTGGAAGGGCTGATATGATGGATTTTTATATATTAACATTGTTTCCTGAGATGGTGTCAGACGGACTGAATACAAGTATCATTGGCCGCGCAGTCAATCGTGGGCTTTTATCGATTGAGGCGATGAACATTCGGGATTATGCATTTAACAAGCATCAGAGCGTAGATGACTATCCTTATGGGGGCGGTGCCGGGATGCTCATGCAGGCAGAGCCGGTGTACCTGGCCTATGAGGCCGCTGTTCAGCGGATAGAAACTAAGAGACAGGAAGTGCATGCGGAGGCACCGGAAAAAAAGCCCAGGGTCATTTATCTCTCACCCCAGGGAAGGGTATTCAGCCAAAAAATGGCAGAGGAATTGGCACAGGAAGAGGAGTTGATCCTGCTGTGCGGACATTATGAAGGCATTGATGAAAGAGTGCTGGAAGAGATTGTGACAGATTATGTGTCCATCGGAGATTACGTATTGACCGGCGGGGAGCTTCCGGCGATGGTGATGGTGGATACGATTTCCAGACTGATTCCTGGTGTGCTTCATAATGATATCTCGGCAGAATTAGAATCTTTTCAGGGAAATCTGCTGGAATACCCACAATATTCCCGCCCGGAATCGTGGCATGGAAAAAAAGTTCCGGAGGTGCTCTTGTCCGGGCATCATGCGAATATTCAGAAATGGAAAAGACAGCAGTCTATCCTGCGCACAAAGCAATGGAGGCCGGATTTGCTGGAAACGTGCGAATTGACCGATGAAGAGCAGTCCTGGCTTACAGAGAACAGCTTGGTAGATAAAAATGAATAACAGATCTGTATTTGAGCCGCAGTATAAAAATCTGCGGTTCTTTTTTTCATTTTGTTGCACTGCTGAAATATCTAATTACTTACATCTTATGAAGATTTTTAACATCTTGTGTCGTTTTTTGTCATCTTGTGCACAAATAGTTGATTGTGTTAAAAAAAATGATATCATTATCAATTATGACGAAAAAAGGATATACAACATATAAAGAATTTCTGGAGGAATTGATCCTGTGGGGAGATCTGGCTGTGCAGGAGCAGGAGAAAGATTGGGATGCGCAGGAGTTTTTTTTGCAGATATGGAAGCGCTCACAGCAGGGGGCGACAGCAGAGGTGTTTTCGCCCTTTCTTTATGTGGTACTATCTGCTAGGCTTAGCAGAGGGGAAGCTATGTTCCTGGCGGCAGCTCTGTATGTTGGTATCAAAGGTAGCAGAGAAACCCCTGTTGCATTTACATATTATTTTTGGGAACATTTTCTGAAAAAAGGCGAAAAAACATGTTCAGAGGCAGAGTTATTTTATGAGGCATCTCCTGTTTTATTCCGGCGGGAAATAGAGCCGGAGAGTGGTGAAGTCTATGTCCGGATTGTACCGCAGGTTTTTCTTTTTTTGAGTAAGGGAATTTTGACTGAATCCAAAATACCAGGAATGTATTGGTATCATAGAAGGGAAGACGGCCTTCCTTTTTTGGGAAGTCATATCCGTGTATATGAGCAGATGCAGTCTTGCATGGAGACCATTCCGGGAAAAAAACTCTTCTATATACATGGCAGAAAGGGGAGCGGAAGAAAATTAAATTATGCTTACCTGGCATCGGCTGTGGGCAGGAGTCTGGCAGTCGCAGAATATGAAATTCTTTCTTCCATGCAGCATTTACAGGAAATTCTTGTAGAGTGCATCCTGCATCACGGTATGCTGGCAGTGGAAATGCCGGACAAGGAAGTAACAGATTTTTCTCTCATTCTTGACTGGATGGAAGAAGAAAACCTGTTTTTCCTGGGGGAGAGGGAGGTTCTTCCTTATGATATGAGAAAGAACAGACAGTATCTTTCCTTTCAGATTGATACACAGAGAGTTCTCAGTGACCAGGAGTTATTTCAAAAGTTAACCCAGGAGTACTATTGGGATAGTGAGGAGACCAGAAAGGATTTTTTAGGAAGATATGCATTCCTTCCTGGGAAGGTAAGGCATGTACTGGAACTGTCGAAGACCTATGTCCTGAGCCGTGGAGATGATGGGATTACAGAACAGGATTTAAAGCAGGCAATCATACATTCAGGGGGACATTCACTTCATAAATATGCCAAAAAAGTGGAAGGATTTTATACAATGAAAGATTTAATTCTGCCGTCAAGACAGAAGGAGACAATCTTTCATATCTGTAATCGCATTAAGAACAAAAAATATGTCTATGAGGACTGGGGCTTGTCTGAAAAGTCGCCCTATGGAAATGGAGTATCTGTCATTTTTGCAGGTCCGCCGGGAACCGGCAAGACAATGGCAGCCCAGGTGGTCGCAGCAGAGTTGGGAATGGAGTTATACCGGGTGGAATTGCCCTCAGTGGTAGATAAATATATTGGAGAAACAGAAAAAAAATTGAACCGTATTTTTGAAGAAGCAGATAAAAGTATGGCAATCCTGTTTTTTGATGAGGCAGATGTTCTATTCAGCAAACGAACAGAGATTAAAGAGTCCAATGACAAATATAATAATATGGAGATTGCTTTTTTGCTGCAGAAAATGGAAGAATATGAGGGAGTTAGTATTCTTGCTACCAATTATCTTCAGAATTTTGACGAGGCATTTAGAAGGCGGGTCAGCGACATTGTAGATTTTCCGATGCCGGACGCAGCTTTCAGAGAGAAAATGTGGAGAAATATGGTTCCAGTACGTCTTCAGATATCGGAGGATATGGATTATCCTTTCCTGGCAAATCAATTTCAGATGACAGGAAGTATGATTAAAAATGCACTGGTTTACAGTAGTTTTCTGGCGGCGGAATCTCCAGAGCGGATGTTGACAATGAAGTTAGTGCTGCGAGGAGTCGCTCATGAATTGGAAAAAAGCGGTAGAAAATTGAACCGGGAAGATTATGGGGAATACTATGATTTCTAAAAAGCAGCGATGGGAGAAAGGACAATCCATTCATCATAAGGATGATAAGGGGCGTTTTCAGATTGAAAATACCTATGGACGTTTACAATACATCAAAGAGGATTCCGCGCAGTTCGAGAAAAAAGAGGGTTTTCTTTTGGAGGCAAAGGAAGCCCCTGGAACACCAGGGCATACGGAGAAAGAAAAGCATATCAATTGGAAAACATTAAAGGATGCGGATGTAAAAGAAGAACGTTTTTTATATTCTTCGGAGAAACCTTTTCGGAATCAAGCTGTTTTTTATGATGTGACAGAGTGGAAGAGAAGCAGAGAATTTATGGATTCCATGAAGTGTGTGCTAAAGGAATGTGAACATCAAACGCTGAAGGATACATTTGGTTTTCTGGATCAGGAACCGGATAGGCTCTGTAAGCAAATTCTCGAACAGGAGCGGCTGAGGCAGCTTACACTGGAGGAATTCGTTTTTTTTAATAAGCAGATAGATACATTGAATGACCGTATTGAGAAGAAAGAGTCAAAAGAAAGGCAGTTACGTGCCGAACTACAACTCATGATTGACAGGGGGAAGGAGGAAGAGCAAAAGAAGTTTGAGGTAAGCTTAGAAATGGGGAGACAATTCATACAAGAAGACGCGGTAAAGGCTGGGGAGGTAGGTTCGGAAGATGAAGACTTGAATGAGGAAGAGAACAGGAAAACACAAAATAAAAATAGGAAAAACCGGTCTGAAAATCAGAAATTTTGAACACCGGGAACAGGTTTATAAAAATGTTTTGAGAACGTTTTTATAATAGACAGCAGTTACAAATAAGACTACGCGATGGACGAGAAAGGAGGCAGCCGGTGTTGGCAGTTCAAAAGCCGATACCGGAAGAATATGGCGGAATATTTATCACCAGGAGTGTATGTGGAAGAGTTTGATTCAGGCGGAAAGCCTATGGAGGGTGTGGGGACCAGCACAGCAGGGTTTATTGGCCTTGCAGAGCGGGGACCTGTGGAGGGAGTCCCACAGCTCGTGACCAATTTTGCAGATTTTAAAAGAAAGTATGGCGGTTACCTCTCAGAAAATGAGTATGGTGAATACCGCTTTCTCGCTTATGCAGTGGAACATTTCTTTGTTAATGGCGGCTCACGTTGCTTCGTGTCACGCGTGGCCCCGCAGGATGCAAAATGTGCAATAGGTATGGCACCTGCAGAGGCTCCGGTACTCCAGATACAGGCAAAGAATCCGGGGATGTGGGGAGACAACATGAGTATTGTTGTGACTCCATCCAGCAAGGCAAAGACACAGATTTTAGAGGAAATCCAGACAGCAGACGGAAAAAGATATTCTGTAAAAAGCTCTGCCGGCTTCAATGATGGGGACATTGTGGTGTATCGGGATAAGACTTCTGTTGTATATAACCGTATTGTAAAAAGTCAGGATAATATCATTACGTTTGAAAATGAATTTACCGAGGATGTGGTAGATAAGAATCTGCTTCCCACCAAAGTGATTTCTACCTGCGAATTTAATCTGGAAGTAAAATATGATGATATCGTAGAATTTTATGAAAATCTGTCATTCAATATCGCAATTCCAAACTATGTGGAGAAAAAGACGGCAAAATCAGATTTGGTTGCGGTACGTTATGTGGGTTCCCCTACAGAAAATGCGGTTGCTCCGTTTGATCAGATTGCAGGGGAGGAGCCGGAAAAAGCATTCTGTACTATCAGCTTGAAAAATGGAAGTAATGGTTCGGTCTCTGGAATCACTGCGGCAGATTATATCGGAACAGATAATGGAGCAGGAAAACGGACAGGAATTCAAAGCTTTCTGGATAATGACAATGTTTCCATCATGGCAATTCCAGGTGTCACAGACCCCAACGTACAGTTGATGCTTGTGGCGCACTGCGAGAATCTGGCAAGCCGTTTTGCGGTATTGGATATGCCACGGGATGCGAAGAAGATTGAAGACATCGTGGCACATCGGGATATTGTGGACAGCAATTACGCGGCCATGTACCATCCGTGGCTGGAAGTATTTGACCCATTGGATAAGAAAAATATTGCAATCCCACCATCAGGCTCTGTTTTGGGAATCTACGCGAGAAGCGATACTTCCAGAGGAGTACATAAGGCTCCGGCCAATGAGACGGTTCGTGCGTGTGTAGGGTTGGACTGCCAGTTTAATAAAGGCGAACAGGATATTTTAAATCCAAAGGGCGTGAATCTGATTCGTACATTCCCAGGACAGGGAATTCGTGTCTGGGGTGCAAGGACTGCGAGCAGCGATGCAAGCTGGAAATATATCAATGTACGCCGTCTGTTCATTTTTATAGAGGAGACAATTAAAGCTAACACCAACTGGGCTGTATTTGAGCCGAATGACGAGGTTCTATGGGTTCGTGTAAAACGTACCATTGATGTATTTTTGACAGGTTTGTGGAGGACTGGCGCGTTGGCAGGCTCTGCACCATCCGAGGCGTTCTTTGTAAATGTCGGGAGAAATACAATGAGCCAGGATGATATTGATAATGGACGGTTAATCTGCGTGATAGGTGTCGCACCGGTAAAACCTGCGGAATTTGTAATCTTTAGAATTTCTCAGAAAACCAGTGATTCCATAGAATAACAGAAAGGGGCATAGGGAAAGATGGCTACTTATCCACATGGAAAGTTTAGATATAAGGTTGAAATAGACGGCCTGGAGGCCGGAGGATTTTCAGAGGCATCCGGATTTGATGCATCCATTGATGTAATTGAGTACCGTGAAGGTGATATGGTACAGACACCGATGAAGGTTCCAGGATTAAAAAAATATGGAAATATTACATTGAAACAGGGCGTAGCAGACTCTATGGTCATGTATGAATGGATGATTGCCGGAGTCGAAGGGGAAGTGGAACGCAAAACCATCACTATCACAATTTTGGATGAGACTGAGACTGCCGCCGCTTCCTGGCAGGTGATCAATGCATGGCCGACAAAGTATACGGCGCCGGATTTTAACGCAACTTCTTCCGAGATTGCGATTGAATCGGTTGAGATTGCGCATGAAGGAATGACAAGAGTATCGTAAAATATGACCGCGGGCGGAAAGGGCATATGAAAGGAGAAGAATATGTTTGAGACAGAATTTTCATTTGTACTGCCGAAAGGGTATGTGGACAGGGACGGGAATCTCCATAAAGAAGGAAAGATGCGCTTAGCGACCGCGGCGGATGAGATTATGCCGCTGCGCGATCCGAGGGTACAGCAGAATCCCGGATATCTGACCATCATACTGCTTTCCCGCGTCATCACCAGTCTGGGAGAAATGCCGGCGGTAGATACCAGAGTCGTGGAAGGCTTGTACACAGTGGACCTGGCATATCTGCAGGATTTCTATCAGCGGATCAATCAGGAAGAAGTACCGGTATACCGTACGGTCTGCCCCCATTGCGGAGAAGAGATACAGGTGCCAATAAATTTTATGGAGGCCGGGCTATAGAGGTATATCCGGCGGAAAAAATATATGAAGAGACCGCGTTCATCGCATATTATATGCACTGGAGCCGGGAAGATATCTGGAATCTCTGCCACAGGGAACGTATCCGGTGGTGCAGGGAGATTTCAAATATCAACGGAAAAGTAAACCAGGAACCGGAAAACGATATTTTCCGGATATAAAGGATTGGTAAAGGGAGAAGTGAAATGGCTTTTCAAGATAATCTGGCAAAACGTACCAAATTCAAAGTAATGTTGAATGGGATGCCGCTGGGATTTTCCAAGGTGTCCAACATTTCTGCGACGATGGAGTTTGAGCCGGTGATGGAAGGCGGAGTCAATGACAGGGTGCATTATCTGCAAAAGCCCAGACAGACTCTGGATAAACTGGTGTTGGAATATGGAATTGCCAGCGGGGAGCTGATGAGAACGACTTTGGCTGCCGGAAGTGAACTGAGTCTCGGTATCGTTATTATGGTGATGCCGGATGAGGGGATGGTTCCCACGGCAACCTATGAAGCAAACTGGGGGATTGTCACCAAGTGGGAGATTGATACTCTGGATGCTTTGAGCAGCGGTCTGCTCATCAAAAGGGTGGAAATCTCACATACAGGGTTGAATGAGACCATCAATAAAATAGGATTATAAGATGATAAAGTTATTTGAACCGTTTCAGTCAAAGATCAGTCTCCATATTAATACCGGTTTTCTACAAAGTTTGTGGGATAAGTATGTTCCTGTGACCTCGGAATCCTATGACCGTATTTCGTTGATCTACCTAAAGGGAATGCCGGGGGAAGATACCAAACCAAAACAGCAGATCAATCTTCTTGTGAACCTTGTATTGAAAAATATTTATTTACAAATGAATCTGAG
The DNA here is from genome assembly GCA_947564305.1 of uncultured Lachnospiraceae bacterium. The sequence continues at coordinate 35,616 of CANOBT010000001.1, forward strand.
CCAGAATCCAATGCTGCTGAGTCAATCAGCTGTCAGCCATAGTGTAAAGCATTTGAGGGAAATTTATTTCAGCCAGTTAAGAAAAATGGATTTTCAGCTTTACCAGTCCTTGAATCAATACGTTGTTTATCTGGAGCAGGCGCAGAAAGAAGAAATTCGATACCAGGAATGGATAAGAGAGAGTACTCTTATTACACAGATGCGAAGGGAATACCAGGTTTTGCGCGAGGTGTCAGAACGCCTTAGAGAACTGACCACCGTTCAATCGGCGCAGTTAGAGCGGAAGTATGGGAAAATCTTGTTTCGTTCCTTAGATAAAGGGGATTATAAAATCTTGTCAGAAGTTTTTCTATGGGCCCAAAAGAGACAAGTGGAAGAGTATATCCAACATTGTAGTGATGAACAGTATTTGAGGATGATAGAACATCTGGGGAATGAGCCTTCTAAAGGTATTTCCAGAGAAAATTTGATATTATTAGCCAGACACTGTGAACAAAAGGAGTTCCGTCGTTTTTGCCATCAGGTCCTTTTTCCTGAGATAAAGAAAGATGAAGAATACCTTAGGCTGTTACAGGGCGGTATCCTTTGGAAAAAGGAGAAGAGGGAGATTTACCAGCAGTTTGAACAGATGAAGGCAGAGGAAATGCATCATTTTTGGCAGGAGATTCCCGTGCTGACATCAAGAGTATGTCAGATGCAGGAGGACATGCTGAAAGAATGGGATGTTGTGCATCTGGAGAATTTGCGGCAGGAAGAACAGAAGAAAGAGATTGAAAATTCTCAGCAAGAGCGCAAAAACATATATTCTGATAATCTGCAGCAGGAAAAGGAAAGTCGGCTGCGTTATCATGTCTGTCAGAAGTTTTGTGCCAGTGTAGAGAAAATACAGAAAAAGTATGTGTCAGACTTGAAGGAATGTATACAAAACAATGTGTTATGTCCTGAAAAACAGGATGAATATGAGATGGTTCATTCTGTAATAACGGATAAAACAGAAGAGATTATCACAGAGAATACATCTATCTGGAAACATATTGATTATATGCAGCAGACTTTATCAAGACATTTGAGTGAATACGAGCAGCGGATTGTTCGGATGGAACAGCATATGCTGGAAAAATATGTAGAAACGTATCGGCAGCAATATGGAATCACGAATCTTTCGGAGACAATGATTCAGAAATTGAAAAGCTGGAGCGAGGTCCTATTGTATTTTGCAGAACAAAAGCCGGAGAAAAAGGAGATTGAGACTGAACGATTAGAGCAGCAAAGCCAGGAATCTATGGATAAGCCTGAGTTCCAACAGCTAAGCCAGAAATCAAGGGATGAGGCTGAATTCCAACAGATGGTTCTCCAACTTTCTTACTATATAAAAGAGCAAGAGAGGAACGCGAAAGACGATATTGAGGACATTAATACAGAAGCCGTACAGTCTACACTGGAGCTATTAGAAGAGGCGATGCTTGTACATCGTGAGGAACAGATTCGCAATCCACGAATTCAGGAGTTGTTACAATATCTTCGCCAGATAAAGGAAGAAGAGCGCAAGGAATTTATCCGGCAGATGGCAGATATGCTTATTATTCAGAAGAACATAATCGAAACGGATATTTCTCAGAATAAGATAGTTGAAACAGATGTTTCTCGTAAAAAGTTAGCTAAAATATATATTTCTGAAACTGATATCTCGGAAAAGAAAATCGTCGATATCTTCCGGCAGAAGCATGACAAGAGGAAGCTTTCAGAAACCTATATCCAACAGTTGGAGCGTTGGAGTGAAATTTTATTAAGTTTTACGAAGCAGGGGCAGGAGAAAACACAGGAAGAAGTACTTCGAGAACAAATTCAGGCATCAAAAGACAAGGCAGATTTTCAGCGGCTATCCGTATTGTTGGCAAACTATCTGGATAAGGAAGAAAAGACTCTGTTCGTGTATCGTGAGGAGTTGCTTCGAGATACGAAGATACAAGAGCTGTTACAACATTTCCGTCAGATAAAAGCGGAGGAGCGTGAGGAATTTATCAGACAGTTAGCAGATGTGATAGTCATCCAAAAACAGATTATGCAGGAAACTATCTCAGAAATACGCCAGGCAGAAAACTCTCAATACAAGGATGAGAACATCCTCGAAAAAAAGTTCTTGCTGAAATATAAAGAACATACGCCTTCCAGGACATTGATTCAGAAATTAGAGAGTTGGGGCAGCGCGTTCTTAAACGTTACGAAAGAAGAACCACGAACACAGACTGAATACCTTCGGCAGCAAATCCAAGCGTCAAAGGATAAGACAGATTTTCAGCGGTTGGAAGTACAGTTGACACACTATCTGGATAAGGAAGAAGAACTTGTGAAAGTCTATTCAGAGGCCGAAACAGAAGTTATGCCATCTGCGAAGGATAGGATTGGAACTGCATCCTTTGTGTACCGTGAGGAACAACTTCGAGATGTAAAAATACAAGAGTTATTACAACATTTCCGCCAGGTGAAAGAGGAGGAGCGTCAGGAATTTATCAGTCAATTGGCTGATATGATGATTATTCAGAAAAGAATCCTGAGTCCAATAGCTACAAATACTCCCCAAAAACCATTGAGTCGGCAATTGGAGCGTTGGTGCGATGCATTATTGCACTTTACAGAGACAGAACAAAAAACACAGACAGAATATCTGCAAAAGCAGTTCCAGACTTCAAAAGATAAGACGGATTTCCAACGATTGACAGCAGAACTGACACACTATTTGGATGAAGAAAATGTGGAAGTCATTTCGGATTCCAGAATGGACATTTTCCCACCTAAAAAAAGGATATCAGAAACTTTTTTATTTGTATACCGCGAGGAACAGCTTCAGGATGCAAGGATACAAGAATTACTGCAATATGTCCGTCCGATGAAAGAGGACAAACGCAAGGAATTTGTCAGACAGCTTGCAGATATGATGATTTTACAAAAACGAGAATATCCTGAAATGGCACACCGAATCCAACGATATGAAGAACAGAGAAAACAGACGCGTATCATGGATAGAAACCGGATAAAGACAGCCTATCAGGAAATCGTGGAAACATTCCTGCAATCGGAGGACAATAACGTGCGGGAACGAGAGCAATTGCAGTTGTTATCGGTATATCCAGGCCGAATAGAGCATCAAGATATAAACTATGTATTTCCTGAGGAAACTCTGTCAGTCAGAAAGCAGAAAAGCAAAGTAGACACACAGAATGAAACGCAGCAGGTGAAATCCTTGCAGCAGCAGATGGATATACGTCTGCGGGAGGTAGAACGACAGCTTCAGAAAAAGACAGCCAGCCATTTTCGTACAGGGGAGGATGTCCGAACCATTGCGGAAAAGGTAAAAAAACAGCTTCATGAAGAATTGCATATGGAGCGCCTGCGGCGGGGACTGGTTTAGTGTAATCCCACCGGCACGATGTATGAGAAAGCCAAACAGCAGATACTTGGATAGGACAGGAGGGATTGACAAATGGGGCTGACAAAGGCAAAGCTGATTATTGAGAAAGAGACAGGCTCAAATACGATTGATGTTTTATTTAATCCTTCGGAATATCAGCTCACAGACGGTGCTTCCTATTCTGAAAAGAAAGTACCAGGTTTAGACGGACCTGTCATTCAATATATTTCAGGTGATGCGACAGAGTTAAGTGTGAGCCTGTTTTTGGACACCTATGTGCCAAAAACACCGACCTTGCTTCCGGTTTCCATTCCTGGAATCGGTGGTGATAATTCGTCAGATGTTTCTAAGATTACGAAAGAGATTGCGGACGCAACTTCTATTGATGGAAGTCTGCACAGACCGCCAAAGGTGACATTTCAATGGGGATCTTTGAATTTTGAAGGGATTATTACAAAAGTCAGCCATACATATACCATGTTTACGGAGAGCGGAATGCCCGTCAGGGCGAAGGTAAACCTGACATTTAAGTCTCTGATATCACCGTCGGATAAACGACGAAAATCTCCCTTTGAATCCCCGGACCGTACGAAATACCGCACTGTCCAGGAGGGTATCCATCTATGGGATCTTGCCTATGCAGAATACGGTGATCCGGACATGTGGAAAGTCATCGCAAAGGCAAATGGAATCCAAAATCCTCTAGATATCAAGGCAGGACAGATTGTAAAATTACCAGCTATCTAATCCACGGACATGCTTATATTTAGACCAAGATATCCATGTTTTGTAATGGACTGAATCTGTCAAAAAGGAAAGGAAGAGTGGAATGTCAACAGTCACGATGTCAAGTCTGGCTTCCAAATATAAAGATTTTATGGTTCCTGCGCTCAAAGTAAAAGTAGCCGGCACAGAGGTGATTCCGAACAGTGATTATACGGTGGAATCTGTGGAAGTGACATTGTCCAAGGATGCTGCAAGTGCGGCAAGTATCAAATTGACCAATGTATATGATCTGAAAAAACGCAGCTTTACCAATGATGCCAGTTCAGACTTCATTTTAGGAGAACTGGTGGAAATAGAAATGGGATATGGCTCCAGCCTCACTTCTCTGTTTTACGGATATGTGGAAGAAATCAATTATGAATTATCGGATTCCCCATCCATTCATGTGATGGCAGTGGATGTGAGACGAATCATGATGGGGAGTAAGAAGAGCAATATTGCCCATCAGGTAACAAGCTATTCCGATGCATTTAATGAAGTGATAAAAAAATATAAAGCTGCATACAAAAGTACCGATGTGGATAAAACGGACAAACTGGAGGTGGAATGCATCATCCAGAACGGTAGTGACTATCATTTCATTAAGGAAGAACTCTGCAAAAAAGGAGATCGGGATTTTTTCGTACATGCAGGGAAGGTTTATTTTAAAAAGACCACGGAAGAGATTTTTAAGACTGTAGAGATGGAGTGGGCAAAAGACTTGATTTCCTTCCAGAGACGAGCCTCATTCCAGGATACGGTGGTCCGGGTTTTGGGGCAGAATCTGAAACAAAAGGAAGAGGTAGAGTCTGAGATAAAGGTTAAGGCTGATGACAGCCAGAAAACTTTGGTGCAAAGTGAGATTACAGAAATGAATGCGGACATTCAAAACAGTGCGGATGCCAAAAAGATTGCGGATTACAAAGCGGAGCAGGAGAAAAAGAAGGCAAGGCAGGCAGGAGGAACCTGTATTGGCATTCCTGAGATTTTACCGGGGGGCTATGTCAAGATTAAGAACGGTGACTCTAAGCTGATTGACGGAACCTATTGTGTGACAGAAGCGAGGCATATATTCAGCAGTGATGGATACAAGACCTCATTTGAGGCAGGAGGGTGGAAACGTTGAATTTTTATGATGAGCTGTTGGAGGCAAAACAAGAACATGACACGCTTCCTCCGGTAACGGCTCCTGGACTCTTGAATGCTGTTGTCAAGGAAATCTGGGATGAAAAGCATAAAGGAATGATCAAGGTTGAGTATCTTTTAGGGGAAAAAAATCATAAAACCTCCGACTGGGTGAGAGTGATGTCCTCTTATGGAGGGAAAGAGTTTGGGAATTACTGGCTGCCTGAGATTGGTACGGAGGTGATTGTCGGGTTCGTCCAAGGCAATCTAAACATGCCCATTGTGCTTGGCTGTCTGTGGAATGATACGGACCAGCATCCGAAAGAAACACTCAACGAAAACAATGAAATAAAAACAATCATGACAAAGGCGGGGAATAAGATTACCTTTTCTGATGTAAAGGATAAAGAGAAGATTACGGTGGAAACACCAAAACAACTGGTTCTCACGATTGATGATGAAGCAGAGCTTATCGCAATGGAGGACAAAGAAAAGAAAAACAGCGTAACACTGGATTGCAAAAATGGGGATATCACGGTAACCGCAAAAACATCAATTAAGTTGAAGATTGGAAGCAAGGAAGTATTGTCTGCGGATTCTGACACTGTAAAAATCGCTGCCGGAACCATTCAACTGGATGGCTCCCAGAAGTTACAGCTCAAAGGGAAGACTACGGACGTAAGCGGAAGCACGGTTAATGTGAAGTCCAATGGAAAATTAGGACTTGAGGCATCCGGAGTCGCACAGTTAAAAGGAAGTATGGTAAAAATCAATTGAGAGAGAGAGAAGAGAAAAAAGGGGTAAAAGCATTTCTTGGAACCGGATGGAAATTTCCTGTTTCCATAGACGGCGCCGCCGGACGAATCCGAATGTCCTCAAATGAAGAAAATATTGAGGATTCCGTGCGTCTCATCATCGGAACGCGAAAAGGGGAACGGGTGATGGAGCCGGAATTTGGATGTCGGATTTGGGAGTATTCTTTCGAGACACTGAACTATACGACATTGCATGCGATGAAAAATGAGGTGGAATCTGCGCTTATTCGCTGGGAACCAAGAATTACGGACATTCAGGTGGACATTGGTGACGAAAAGGCCGGGGAAGGGTTACTCTTGATTCATGTCAGCTATATGGTCCGCTCTACCAATAATCTATATAACATGGTGTACCCTTTTTATATCAATGAAGGGGAATGAGAGAGCGCAGAAAATAGGCTGCGATTCGTCTTGTGTTTTACAATTTATAAGGAAAGGGGAGGAATCGGATGCATATTCCGCAGAGGGATAAGAGAACAAGGGAAGACATCATTGAATACATGAAAAAGTGCGCAGAGCAATATGTCCCGGAATGGCGATATGATCCGGAGGATGCAGATGCGGGAGCCGCGCTGCTCTCTTTGTTTGTGGATATGACATGTGAAAATATCCGTCGGTTTAATCTGTCTGCTGCCGGAGATTTGTTTTCCTTCTTTGACGAGGTGAATGCGAAAATACTTCCGGCCGCTCCAGCGGAAGGGTTCCTTACGTTTTCCCTTCCTGACGGGATAGAAACCGTGGAGGAGGTTCCCCGAAAAACCAGACTTCTAGCCGATACAGATCAGGGACCATTGGTATTTGAGACACAGGAGGAGGTTCTGGTCAGGCACTTGGATTTACAAAAAGTTTATCTGTCAGACCCCAAAGAAGATGCTATCTATCAGTTATTTGATAAGGAAAAAGACGAGAATCCATCCTTTTTTCTTTTTCAAAGCGAGGAGAAAAACCTACAGCAGCACAAAATATATTTTTGCTTTGAAAAGGGCCTCGATATCCAAACTTCAGCCGAAGCAGAACTATCCTTTCAGCTCACACGAAGCGGTATGAAAGAACAAGAGTGGAACAATGCAATCCGGGACAGAAAGAAGATTTCCTTTTCCTATGGAACCACAGAAGGTTTTTTTGAAATTTCCAAGCAACAGGAGAAGACGGGGGCCAGACAAGAAAACGGACAGTCTGACGAAGAAAGCAACGGTTTCAAGGGAGAGCAGGATCATGCATTTCAGTTTACAATCATAGGTGGGGAGCAGGGAATTACCATAAAGGAAGACTTTCAATCCATGTATGTACTGCAGGCAGAGATTTTTGATGTCCGGCTGTTTTCACAAGTTTATTTTTCCTCTGTGGCTCTCTCCGTAAAAAGCCAAAATAGAAAGCCGGATTTTATCCATGTGAATGGGACGGACCAAGAGTCTGAGGATTTTCTGGTATTTGGAGAAACACCGACAGTATATGATGAATTCTATATCACAAGCGAGGAAGTATTTGGAAAAGCTGGTGCTCAGATTGAAGTCAGGTTTGATCTGGATTTTGTAAAGATTCCTTTGGAAATTGCTTTGGACGAAAAAATTGCCTGGAAGACGATCATGAAAAAGAAGGACTTCATACCGGATAAAGAATATGACATTACCATCAATGAAGTCATATGGGAATATTTTAACGGATATGGATGGACAAGGCTGCCGGGCGGACATGCGTACAGGAATCTCTTCGCAGTGGAAGAGGGACTCCACGGCAGAAGGGTGCGGATGGAATTTGTCTGTCCGGCCGACATTCAAAGGGTTCTGGTCAATTCAGCAGAAACCTATGCAATCCGGGCAAGAATCAATAAGATGAACAATGCCTATAAGACAAAAGGGGCATACATCGCGCCTGTTGCCGGAAGGGTTTCGCTAAGCTACGATTACAGCGCAGCACCTTTGCATCCATCACGCATCATCCGTTGGAATCACCTGGAAAAGCAGGAGATTTCCAAAGAGGATATGCGTCAGGAAGGATTTTCTGTCTCTTTTTGTGACAGCCTGACAACCCGGTCTAAACATACCGCCTGTTATCTGGGATTTGCCAGGCCTCCTGTGGATGGTCCGCTAAAGCTTTTATTTGCGATGCATGATACCATGCAGAAAAATATGCCCCCCATAGAATGGGAATATCTGGGAAAAAATGGATGGGATAAAATGAATCTGGTGGATGGTACGAAAGGGTTTCATCACACTGGCCTTATTTCCTGGTTTGGAAGTCGTGATATTCAGAAAACAGCCTTGTTTGGACAGGAGTTGTTCTGGATACGGATGCTGGCTCCACCGGATGCCAGGGGGATCAGGGCCGGCAATGGAATGTGTCCAAGGATTGACGGAATCTATCCGAATTCCACAAGTATTCTTGGAATCGAGACGGTTGATGAGATTTACGGACTGGCACCTTATGCAGAGGAAAAAACAATCCTCCTTCCTTTTACAGATATTGTGGATATCCATGTGTGGGTTCTGGAACGAACGGACTACATACAAGGGGCCATGCAGCAGATTTGGGAGCCATGGACAGAAGCTGAAGAGCTTGGTGAAAACAGTAATAAAAGAAGACAATTTATGCTCAATCGACAGGAGGGCAGAGTCACGTTTCCGAAGTACATGCATTCCACTTGTCTGAATGAACAGGATGAAATCGCTGTCCGCATTCAGTATGAACATTGCCAGGGGGATCAGGGCAACTTAAAAGCCGGTGAGATTCACCGTTTGGACCGGACCATTGGATTCATCAGCGGCTGCTTTAATCCTGTGGCAACAGTAGGCGGAATCTCCAGAGAAAAGCCGTTGGAGGCTGTGGAGCGAAACGCACAAGTGCTTCGACACGGATATCGTTGTGTCTCCACAAATGATTACGAGGATATGGCCTGGGAGGCTACGAGGAATATCAGCAAAGCCAAGTGTTTTTCCGGCTATAACCAGGATGGAAAAAAAGAACCTGGGGCGGTGACGCTGGTAATCCTTCCAAAAGAATATGAGGAAAATCCGTATAGTTTTGAAAAAATGAAACTGCAGATTTATCAATATTTGTCCAAGCATATGGATGAAAATATCGTAAATCTGGGGAAGTTCCATATCGTAAGACCGGAAATGATTCGGTTGGATGTGAAAGTTTTAATTGAACTGCTGCATGAAAAAGAAGTCTTTCGCGTGAGACACGAGGCTTTGGATGGGCTGGACCGTTTTTTCCATCCGCTACACGGCAATTTTTATGGGGAGGGATGGGAAATCGGCATGCTTCCGAACCAGAACCAGATTATCCATGCATTGAAGCGGGTGAAGGGTGTGAAGCATGTCCATCAATTGACGCTTCGCAAATTCTGCCAAGGACGTTTTGAAGAGTTTGAGATTCATGAGGAGCGGCAGCTTCCGTTTTATTTATTACCAAAGAGTGGAAAACATGAGGTTCTCGTCCAAATGATAGAAAATCAGCTATAAGGATGAAGTGATATTTTCTATGAGCCCTCTGTGAAAAGGAGCCAGACTATGCTTTATGATTTAAACCTGGATGACAGATCCTATCGCGAAATTGAAGAAGAAGCTGTATTTCACATACAGAGAGAATATCCTGAATGGACAAACTACAATCCATCAGATCCAGGAATTACTCTTGTACAGCTTCTTTCCTGGCTGACAGAAGTACAACAATATCATTTGAGTCAGCCGGATGAATGGAAACGTCGTAAATATCTCAAACTCCTTGGAGTCAAACCGCATCATATCCATCCGGCTTTCGGTGCCGTCAATGTGGAGCCTGGGCCAGGACAGATGGAAAGCACTTTTCCGATTTTAAAAGGAACTCGTTTTTTTGCAGGAGAGCTATCCTTTGAAACAGCCCGGAAAGAGTGGGTGAGCCAGATTCGACTCATCGGTGCTTACAGGATGCAGGGAAATTCACTTAACAGCTATCACAATATGGAACAGGATGCAGAAAAACAGATACAGCTTTATCCTTTTGGCAGACAGCCGGAGACTAATAATCAATGCTATTTTATACTGGACGGAACACCCTGCCAGGAACAGAGGATAGAGATGTTCTTTGCAATTTGTACGAAATATGAGGTGACGAGAAATCCCGCAGATGAGCAGTTTCTTCCACTGGCCTCTCTGAGATGGGAGTACTATTGCCAGGAGGGATGGGAAGAACTTCAGGTGGAGTCGGATGGAACCTATGGATTTGTGCAAAGCGGAAAAATTCGTTTTTATATGCCAAAACAAATGGCAAGAGAAGAATGTTTCCAAACCTATCAGATTCGGGTTACGCTGGGTGAGCACGACTTGGACACCGCCCCGTTGATTCAAAACATTTATCTAAATGAAATCGATGTTTTGCAGCAATATTCTGTCTGTGATTATGAATCATTTGAAATAAATCTATCCGGCCACAAGGAGGAGTTCTCTCTGTGCAGCAGTTTATACCTTGCGGACAGAGGCGATGTGGAGCTCTACCTGGAGAAAGGAGAGGGGTGGATTCTTTTAAAGGAATCGCGGCGTGAGAAAACAGAAAGGGGGGATATCAGATTCTGGTTCCAAAGGCCGATATGGGCCGACGGAACTCGAAAGTGCAGACTCGCTTTTTATGAAAAGGAAGCCAAAGAGACACGGAGCATAGGCAGGGGAAATGGTTTCGGAAACCAGGAATATCATCTATATATTCCAGATATTATGTATGAAGCCTTTGAGATTATGGTATATGATGATGAGGTGGGGGGATATGTTCCCTATGAGAAGGTCGAAGATTTCGATAACTGTTCACCGGAAGATAGAGCATATATTTTAGACGTGATGGAACAGCGGTTATTATTCGGGGATTGTGAAAGAGGGTTAGCGCCGGGCGGTGAAATTCGAATAGTACGTTTGAAGTGCAGCAGAGGAAAGTCCGGGAATGTCAAAGCTGACAAAATCAAGAAATGTGAGGCACATCCGGAGATGTTTGTAAAGCAGTATAAAAGCACATATGGCGGACAGGATGAGGAAACTCTTGATGAGTGTTTTGCCAGATTTCATCGGGAGTTGAAAGGAATCAACCGCGGTGTGACCTATGCCGACTATGAAGAATTGGTGAAAAAAACGCCAGGACTTCTCATTGTAGACAGCCGGGTAATTCCACCCACCGAGTGGGAGGGGATGGGAAATACACTGCCGGAAAATCAGATTTCAATTGTTGTCCAGCCTTTGGGGATGGAGGGGAACCATGCAAGTCTGAGTGAAAAATACAAGCAGAACATTCTTCGGGTGCTGGAAAAAAAGAAAATGCTTGGAACCAGAATACAGGTTCTAAGTCCGGAATATATTGGCATATCTGTGTATGCGGAAGTTGTGATAAAACCTCAGTTCCCAGATGCGAAGGAGCAGATGGAAAGAGCAGTGCAGGCATATCTGGATGAAAAAACATGGAAAATCGGACAGTCCGTGCTCAGCAGCACTTTATATGGAATTTTAGATACACTGCCTTGTGTAGGGCAGGTGCGTTCCTTGTCAATCCATGCCCGTGGGAACAGATGCCGTCATCTGGTAAATGGAGACGTAGGTCTTCCTCCAAACGGGTTGGCATATCTGGAAAATATGGATTTTAGCATTTATACAGCGGATTAGGGGTGGAGGAAATTGAGGCCATTGAAATATTTTGTATTCAACAAAAAAAGGGACTATCTTCATGGATATCGGGAGCATCTCCGGATAACGAAACGCGGAATTGCATTCGATTCAAAAGAGGCCGGACAACAGGGGATCTTTATCAGCCGCCTTTTGGACAGCACTGAGGAAGGGAACCTTTGGCATCGTGCCATCATCCAAAGTGTGAGACAGGGTGAGGATTCCATCCGCTTTTTCTTTTACTGTAGTGATTCCACTCAGATTATGGTCGATGAGCAGGTCTGGGAGTGGAGCGAACTGATTCGCAGCTCGGAATTTACAAGCAAGCAGAAGCATGACCTGATGCAGCCTTTTCTTACGCATCAGGTATTGAACCCACAGGATATCCTGCTTTACCAGGCAAAGGGACGTTATTTGTGGATAGAAATCCAAATGTTGGCTTGGGACCATTCTTCTCCTGAAATTTTAGACATGAAGATTTATGCGGAAGGGCACAGTTTTCTTCAATATCTTCCGGAAATTTACCAGGCTGAACCGGAAAATGATTTCCTGAAAAGGTATTTAAGTTTGTTTGAGTCTGTGTACCAGGATATGGATTTCAAGATCCGAACGGCTGCGAGGCAGTTAGACCCACAATCCGCCAGCCGGGAATTTCTGTTTTGGATGGCGCGATGGGTGGGAATCTCTGATGTACAGCTTTGGCCCGAAGAAAAGCTTCGCGTGTTGTTAAACGGGATTGTAAGAAAAAATTTAATTCGGGGTACCAAGTCTTATATGGAATATATGATAGAGGTTTTTACGGGTGAACCACCACTTTTCGTGGAATATGGAGAGATTGAACAATATAAAGAGCACCCGGAGGTGTATCGTAATCTAATACGGTATTATGCACATGGACCTTATGAAGTGACCATATTGGTTCGGGAACAGGCTGTCTCCAGTATACAGGGGCAAAAGGCATTGAAAAAAATTATAGACAATATGAAGCCGGCACATCTGGAAGTGCATCTGACGTTTTTAAGACCATATATTTATCTGAACCAAAATGTTTATGTAGGAATCAACAGTGTATTAGGAATCTACCAGAAGGCGCGTTTAAACAGCATGACAGCAATTCCTTCTGTTGTCAGCGTCAGAGGAGAACATCAATATATTTTGCAGCAAACTGCAAAAAAGGAGGCAAAGGACCATGAAGAATCTGAAAAGTTTTCCATTTGAGAGAAATCGATATTTTTATGGAAAGCTGTTGTCTGTGGATGATTTTGAGACAGAGCAGAAATATTTTAATGACAAACGCAGAACGCTCAACCGTTTTCTTTTTGGCGCCGGTGTCGTATGTGGCCTTCATGTGGTGGAGGTGGATGATGAAAGCATCTCTCTGGAAAGAGGGCTTGCATTGGATTTTGCAGGCAGAGAGATTGTAGTGGATGAACCAATCGTAAAAAGAATTGTCGATCTGGAAGGATATGATACACAGCAGATGCCGGAACAGGACAGCGGTTTTTATTATCTTTGTCTGGAATATCATGAGGATGCTTATGAGCTGGTGCACAATGTGGCGGGAACCGCAGAAAATAGCAATGGAGAATATAACAAATACAAAGAGGGCTACCATTTATTTGTGACACAGACAGAGCCGGAGAGGGCGGTGTTTTCTCCGATTCAGCTTTATGAAAAAAGTGTTGTCATCTATAGCGGTCATGGAGTAAAAGTCAGTCAGGTGCTTCCGCGTTATCTGGAAATGGGTACTGACACGATTCTTCGGATTGAGATTGAAAATACCGGACAGCAGCAAAATTTTTCATTTGAGTACGAATTACTTTTATCCTTCCTGACTTATCAAGATGGAACAACCGTGCAGGTACGTTTTGATGAAAAGGATTATGCAAAGGCGCAGAAATATATTCTGGAAATTCCTTTGAAAGCCGCCTATATCCATGATGTAGAGGCTGAGGCGGCATTGTCTCTGGGGAGTTTTGCCCTCCATATAGGCGGTCGGGAATATGGCACCACAGAACATTGTACGAGTAAAGCAAAAATCAGCCGCCAGGACACAGGAGAAATTCTGAAAGAGGAGTATTATAAAAGTGCGATGGATTATATGGTAGGGAACACCTATCAACAGAGCATTTATCTGGCGAAAATCTATGTAGTAAAAGCGGCGGATACCTGTCTGATTGAGCGGATTGAAACGCTGCCTTTTGGACAGCACATCCTGCATACGGAAATATCCACGGCCCTCCTGCACAAACTGGCGGAGGACATCAAAGAACTGAAATCAAAGTGGAATTTCAGGCAGGAACAAGGAGTGGTAAAAACGGAAAGCATAAAAAAATCGTTGTCATCTGCCTGCGGAGAGATGGTATTTGACCTGGAATCAGTAAGGCAGGGAGACGTCCTTTATTCAGACCGTATTTACCACGGACTGGGGGTCGGTCCGGTGTCGATTGTATTGGGATATGAAGTAGACCATGGGTTTAGTGAAGACCGGGAGACTATATTTGGGGATGCTTCGATATTTGACAGCTTCCGCGATGGCTTTCAGGCATCCTTAGGCGCCAAGTGTGAGGATTCCGAAGGGACTTTTGTCATTGGAATGAAAATATTAAAGAATGATGGAGTGGGGACTGTAAGGGTACGATGGACCGCATTGGAAAATTCCGTACAAAGAATGGAATCTCAAAAGAAGCAATTGTTTATCCAGCCGGACATCCCGAATCTGTTCTGCGGGGAAAGCATAACATTTACGACGGTATCCGAAGGTTTTCGGGATGAACGTATCAAGTGGAGTGTAAAAGACATCGGAGGCGGAACCATTAATAAAAATGGGAAGTATACGGCTCCGGAAACAGCCGGTGTATTCCAGATTAGTGCATCCAGTGTAGCTTGCCCGGATGTGGGAGCCTCTACCTTTGTTGTGGTGCGTGAAAAAGAAGAATAGATGAGGTGATACGATGCTCATTAAGTTTCTGGATAAGCGTTATGAAATCGTTCAGAAAATCAAGGCCACGGATACCTTGGATTTGTATGTGGCAAAAAATCTCATTGATGCAGAACAAAAAGTTTATACGGTAGCATGTATCAAAGACCAGGAATTGGCCAGAAAATTAATTCTGGTCACCACTAAGAGGAATACCAGTCTTGCCTTCAAGGATTTGCATGAAAGTTTTAATACAGATGGGAAGTACTATATCGTGTTTTCCTACGCACAGGGAGAGACGCTGCAGCGGGCGATGCGGGAGAACTCTTATCATTTGAAAGAGCGCCTCCTTCTGATGAAAAATATCTTTGGTCAGATTTTGCTGCTGGATATGCCGGAATGCTTTATCTACGAAGTGCTGCGTAAGGACAGTATCGTGGTGGATGAAGCACTGTCTGTTCGGTTTAACTACTTTTTTACAGAGGTCGATTATTACTGGCAGGTGGAGGAAAAAAATTGTCTGCGCCGGATCAGTGAACTGGTACTGGAGCTGTTTCAAAAGGAACTGACAGCCAAAAGTTCCAGGGAACTGGCAGAATTTTCCAGAGACCTGGAGCAGGGACGTTTTACAGATATCTGGGATTGCTATGAAGCCTACAATGACATTTATGAGCATTTAACGTGGAAAAGTGAGCGTCAGGAATTACGCCCAGGGCGGATTTGGTGGCGGGCGTGGGAGGCATTGAAGAAGAAAATCCCGGCGTTAAAGTCCATGCTGGCAGTACTTTTGATTCTGGCATCAGGAGCATATCTTCTGCTGCATTTGCCAAATCCTGTTTTATCGGAGGACGGGATTACCTTTTGGCAGATTGGCACCTTAGAAATCGAAGAGCAGGATGGCGGAGTTTCCATGGATTTAGAAGGAAAGAACCAGTAAAAAAGGAGCAGGTAAGATGCAGGGCGGATTGATTACACATACAGCCAAAAAGCTGAAACGGGTTTTACTCCTGCCGTTTCAGACATTGCACCGTAAAATCAAAAAAATATTGAACCCGGAATCCTTCGCATCCCAGGTGGTACGCGATGTACAAAAAGGAATGGGAAAAAAGGAGGAGGAACAGGAGCGTTCTTTAAAAGACTATTTTTCTTTTGGAAAGTATTATGTGTTGAAAAAAGTAGCCTATCTCGTCTTGCTTGTTTGCTTGATTCTACCTGTTCTATATATAAAACTGCTTCATCCCATCCTGGTATCGAAATTTTTCACCAAAACCATGGTGGTCAATTCTAAGGAGATGATTGGATATACCGGAAAGGTCCGACTCCTTTTTGACGATGGGGGGCCGTTGTTGTTTGAGGGCCGGATGGACAAAGGAAGGATCAATGGGAACGGCCAGCTCTACGATTATTCGGGGAGTCTCATCTATGATGGTAATTTTGAGATGGAGGCCTATTCCGGGGAGGGCGAACTGTATTATAGCGATACTGAAATCCTTTGTTATAAAGGCACCTTTGCATTAAACCAGTATCATGGCCAGGGAGTACTCTATGATGAAGATGGAGCTCTGCTCTATAAGGGTGAATTTAAAAACGGGCTCTATGACGGGGACGGCATTTTGTATTTTCCTGATGGGCAGGAAATGTATGTTGGTATGTTTGAAAAGGGGGAAATGCAGGGTACTGGCACTCTTTATAGCGAGGAAGGCGCTGTGTCTGCCAAAGGTGTGTTTGAGAATGGTGAGCCTCTCCTAAAGGACACACAATTGACAGATGAGGATGGAAATGTAACCTATGAAGGCACGGTCAATGCGGATGGAGAATTCGAGGGGGATGGAAAGCTGTATGATGGAGATGTCCTTACCTATGAGGGAGAATTTGTAGACGGTGAGAAACAGGGAGAAGGCAAATTATACGATGAATTTGGACAACTGGTCTATGAAGGCGAGTTTTTGGAAGACGTTTATGAGGGGGATGGAAAACTTTATGAAAAGGGGATTCTGATTTATGAAGGAGCCTTTGCAGCGGGAAAACGCGAAGGCTTTGGCAAACAATATAATGAGAACGAAGAGCTAATCTATGAAGGGGACTTTGCGGACGACATTTATCATGGTGAGGGAAAGCTCTATGAAAAACAAAAGTTAGTCTATGACGGCTCCTTTGCAGACGGTAAAAAAGAAGGGGCAGGAAAAGCCTATGATAAGGATGAAAAGCTAGTGTATGACGGGAATTTTAAGTCCGATGTTTATGAGGGAGAAGGGAAACTCTATGATACGGAATCCGAACTGCTGGTCTATGATGGAACCTTTTCCGATGGAAAATATCAGGGTACCGGAATTTTGACAGATGTGAAGACAAAAAATCTGCTCTATCAGGGAGAATTCTACCAGGGGGAATACAGCGGCAAAGGAAAATTGTATGATGCGGCAGCGAAAATGCAGATTTATGACGGTGATTTCCTGAACGGGAAATATCAGGGTCAGGGAACTCTGTGGGATTCAAAAGGAAACCTTCTGTATGTAGGTGGCTTTGTGGAAGGCGTGTATTCTGGTGCCGGAACCCTTTATGATGCAGACACCGGACAGATAAGGCAGACAGGGCAATTTCGGAATGGTGTTCTGATCGCGGCAGCAGAGGATAGTGGTGCACAAGGCAGCGGAAATAAGACGGATGGTAGTACACAGGGCAATGGTAGTCAGACGGATGGCAGTACACAGGGCAATGGAGGCCAGGAGAGATGATATGGCGGGGTATATGAAGATTGCAAATACCGGCGAGGGAATCGTGGAGCTTTTAAAAGAGGCTCTCGTTCCGGAATTATTGAACAGTCCGGACCAGATTGGGCTCTGTTCCCCTGAGGACCACGGGGATTTTGCTGTAGGTATCTGGCTCTATGATATGAAGGAGGACACGGATATACAGATGCATGATATGGTAGACATGGGACAAAAATCCCAGCGATATCCTTCCGTCTATCTTGTGCTGCGCTATATGATTACCTTGTATCTGCAAAGCGATTTGAAATACAGAGCGGCCCAGGAGCATCAGATCATGGGACGGATCATTCAGGTTCTCAAAGATCATGCTGTCCTGGACGCAGAGACATTGAAGCCTGCCGAAGCACGTACAGGGATGAATGTCCGTATTCAGATGCAGGAATTATCTATAGAAGAAAAAATGCGGATCTGGTCCTTCCCGAATGTTCCCTATAAAACATCCCTTTTTTATACGGCCGGGCCGGTGGAAATCAAGTCTGCAAGGAAGAAAGCAGTAGCAAGGGTGCGTGATATACAGTATCAATTTACTTCGTAAATTAGTTTACAAATTAGAATGAGGATAAAAAGATGTTATTAGAGAAAATCGGGGTGCATCTGTCAAAAGTCATTCTCTTAAAGGATGCCTTTTCCGAGGAGACCGTGACCAATGGGATGCAGATACAAGTTTTCCCTGATGGAGAATATGTGTTAAAACCTGGTGGATACTGTCTGTTTTTAAATATCCGGCAGGAAGAGTTTGACGTGGAGATTGATTCTCCTATATACAGACATAGGACAGTTACATTAAAAGCCGACGGTGGGGAACAGACTGAAGAGTTTTTTTTGTATCCGTCAAAAGCATACCCTGTAAAGCAAAACAGCACAAGGGTGCTGGGGGCCGCTTTGCCAAACACAATGCTATGGTTTCACATCAAAGAGAGTACAAAGGAATGTAAGCTTCTCTGTGACTACCATAAGGAGAAGCGAATTTCCATTTTCAAAAAGGGAACGGCCGGACAGGGAAAACGAAACTGGTATATCTGGGACAAGGAAAAGAAGACAGGGGAATATTTTCAGGCGCAGGAAAATCCCGATGAGCCAGAGGTGTATGAGCTGTCGTGTCTGTTGAAAGCGGATTACCAGAAAAAAAATACTATGCTCTACCCGGCTTTTTCCTATATTACGGATGAAACCGGAGAACTATACCTTCTCTTGAATCACCTGATGGAGCAGAGCTATGAGCTGAATTACTCTTATCAGAAAGAGGGAAGAGAAATCTGTGGAAAAGTAGAGATACAAGGGAGGAGAGAGAACAAATGGGATTATGTGTGACAGGCGGAGCAGTGATGACCTGCTCTTTTGGCATGGCGCCTTCTACGCTGACAGTGCTTCCATCAGCAAAGGTCATGTCCTCTATGCCGCTGGCAACCATTATGGATAATGTACCAATGGTAAATATTATGCCCTTCGGAATGTGTACAAGCATGTCGAATCCGACAGTTGCATCTGCTACGGCAGCAGCCTTGGGTGTATTGACGCCAATGCCTTGCGTTCCGGTTCCGGCAGGACCGTGGACTCCTGGTGTCTCACAGGTTTTGGTGGGAGGGAAACCTGCCTTAAATAACCAATGCAAGCTGACCTGTTCATACGGCGGAATGATACAGTTCACAAATTCCGGCTGTACGAACATTCAGTTATAACTGTGGGAATCAGGACTTCATAGTTAATATAACATGATTGGGTGTTGACTATAAGAAAGTCCGCTAGGAGGCATCTATGAAGAAAAAGAGCTTATTCGGTATCGGGTTCATATGGCTCATCGCATTTTTAGCCATATTCGTAGTCAGCTATCGTAATAGAGAACTGGACTTACATTATATTGAGCAGATACATTATCAAGACGGATATCTGTATTATGTGGACCGTGGGGAAGACAATTGTTTTCGGATCATCCGCTCTGATCCTGAAGGGACACACGGTGATCTGATTGCCTGCTCCAGGTATGAGGAGGAGAGATACCGAAAAATACGGCAGATTTTTTTTGACGATCAGTGCGGGGTCTATGTATTGATGGAGGAGAATGAAGTAAAATCCTTCCGAGGTACGGGCGGAACGATTTTTCGCTGTGATTTTGTAAGCGGAACGTTGAAGGAGACGGGATTCGATTTTAGCAATCCGCTATGTCAAAACCGTGAAATTTCTATTCAGGGAATCCGGGACGAAGAGGTTTATTATTTTACTATACCAGATTCAGAGACAGTTCAGGGTGAAGCTGCTCTTTGTGCGATGAATCAAGAGGGAAATGTCCGGCAGTTGGATACGATTCCTTTGGAATATCCTTTTTTGAAGTCCCAGTTTTTTTTCAGTGAGAATCAAAGGATTTTGTGGATGGATTATGAAGGGAAGGTCTTTGCAAAAGAACTTGGAGGGGATTCTTTCCTTGAGATAGAGGGAATCACCGGTGTAAAAAACTCCTTTAAAAGTCTTTCGGATGATGACATGAATCGGGCTTATGTCATGGATTATAAAGAAAACTGTATTCGTGAGATCAATCTGGAGGACGGGACAGCATCCATTGCATATGAGACGGGAGTACTTCAAAGGCAAGAGCCTGATTTTTCATTTGCGCATCTGTTAAATCCAGATTGTACCCAAACTGGGTTCTGTGCAGGAGAAATTGGAGGAGAGGAAGAGAATATTGTTTCAATATGCTCTTATCAAGATGGGGTGCATCGTGATCTGGAAAAAATCAGACTCACAGGACATGCTATTTTTTACAGAATGTTTCCGGTCTATATAGGGATTATCCTTGCGGCAGTCATGGGAAGCTTATACTGGTATCTTTCCACAGTCTATCAGATTCAGACGATTCTTGTACGCCTGATTCTGGTATTCATTCTGGGACTGTTTACAGCGGATCATGTGCTGGAAGAATGGATTGAAGCAACCATACAGGAGCAGTTAGAGCGAAACCAGACATTGCAGTTGTCTATACTGGGAGAACAGTTAAAAGATCATATTATCACTCATATAGAGCAAAAACCAGATCAGTTTCCTTCCGGAGAAAGAAATCTGAGCTTGAATCGCAGTAAGGAGATGGATTCCCAAAATACGGATGGAACGAGGGAACTGTCTGTTTATGTATACAGCATCATTAAAGCAGATGAGGAACAACATCTAATGGTCTGCGAATCTATGTCAGAATATAGCAATGTCCCTGTGGAATGGTGCTATTCCCCAGAGAGCGTGGCCGCTATTTATGAGGCTTTTGAGTCCGGGAAGAGTACGGAGCAATATGATGAGGATATGAACGGCAGACAGAATAACCGGTTTATTCCGCTTGTTTTAAATGACGGCACAGTATATGGCGTCTTGTCCATATCAGTAATGGGAAATGTCCTGGATTATCAAGTTTGGTATTATCAGTGGAACCTAAAAGTGGTATCCATCACACTGCTTTCCGTATTGACTCTGGTGCTGCTTTTAATTCTGATTATCTTTTTAAGGCCATTAAAAACCTTGAAATTAAGCGCCGGAAAACTGGCAGATGGAGATTTGGGTGTGACCGTACCCGTGCGGGGGCATGATGAGATTGCACGGATTTCGGATGCCTTTAACCAGATGTCACTTGGAATTGCGCGGTATGTGCAGGACATACAGGATATGTCAAATGGGTATTATAAATTTATTCCGGCAAAGATTCTGGAACTCCTGGGAAAGGAATCCATTCAGCAGGTTCGGCTGGGAGATGAGATTACAGAAAATATGACCATATTGTCTATCCACACTATCCCTGGCTATGGGCAGGAACAGGTATGGTCCGCTGAGAAAATGTATGCAGACATCAATCAAATGCTTCCGGCTCTGGTGGAGCCGATTACGTCTCATCATGGTGTGGTGGAACATTTCGAGCATACCGGGCTGTCGGCTTTCTTTATAGAGAACAGTAAAAGTGCTCTGGATGCTGCCATCGAAATCCAGAAATCATTTGATGATACGAGACAGGACCACATAAGGACCATTGCCATCAGCTATGGAAAAGTGATGATTGGGGTAATCGGACATGAATGCCGGATGGAAGCGGCATCTATTTCTGTACACTCGAATCTGGCGAAAGCGCTTCGACTAAAGGGAAGCACTTATGGTGCACGGATTTTAATCACCCATTTGGTCTATGGACAAATTACCGATTTTGAAAAACAATATCATGCCCGATATCTTGGAAATGTCTATCTCGCTGCAAATGATACATTGGAGCGGATATACGATGTGTATGACGGGGATTCGGAAGAAGAATTTTATTATAAAGAACTGACAAAGCCTCTCTTTGAAAAGGGTGTGGAGCTCTTTGTAGCTAAAAAATTCTATGAGGCACGTCTGATATTTGTAGAGGTGCTCAAGCAGCACAGAAAGGACCGGGCAGCGAAGGAGTATCTATACCGATGCGATCGATATTACAAGCTCGCAGATTCAGGCGAAGCAGAGACATTTATTGAGAGATTTTAGAAGAAGGTGAAAAAGAATGTCAAAAACACAGACAACAGTGACCGATACGAATGACAGCACAGACAACACAACAGATCTGTCTTTACCTGCGGCTTCGGAAGAAACAACATCGTCTGGCGATGATACGAATTCAGAGCTGCCTGCTAATACGGCCATACAGGGGGATAACACGGCTTCCACTCCACCCGCAGATACGTCCATACAGAATGAAAATGCAGCTTCAGAGCCACCCGCCGGCACAGCCATACAGGAAGGAGGGGCGAATTCAATAGCCCGGCTTCCGGGTGTTTCCAGTGAAATGGCGCAGGACCTGCAGCAAGGAACGGATGATATCAACCTGGATATGGCGCGGATGGCTGTAAAAGCAGGTGCTGTGCAGAATGTTCAGGAGACTGAGCCGGAGGGAGCGGGTGCCTTTGATACACTTCCGGTAACCTGGAAGGAAGAGCAGGATGGGGGAGAGAAGCCGAAGGAGTTTCCGGAAGATTTGTGGGCATTGAAGCAGCAGATTGGAAAACTGCGAGAAGGTGAGTTATATCAGGCTGTCCTGGTTGCAAGAGAATTGAAGAGCGGCCGAACCAATCCTATGGCAACAGGGAGGGCGCGCCGTTATTTTAATAAAGCGAGTGGAATTACTTCCTCCGCACTGGATATCGCGGCGGATGCCAACAAGGTGTTTGCGAGTACTGTAGGGATTGCGAGTACCATTGACAGGAAGGGAAAATATAAACCGGTATTGCAGGGTGCGGCGCTTGTATCGAATTTTATTTCCATCATGACTACAAGCCGTGATATCTATCATAAGGTGAAAGATTTCTTTAAAACGTTCAAAACTACAAGTATTACAGATAAGCTCTTCCAGGGAATTGCATTGTGCGGCGATCTTTCAACCTGGCTTTCTAAGGCGTGCAGTATAGCAAAGACCATTGTAAATTATTTTGGCGGCGTGAATAAACCGATGCTGAAGGAAATTACCAAATGGCTGACGCTTGCCCTGAATATGGGAACTCAGATTGCCGGAATTGCCAATGCTTCGAGGGGAATCCATAAGCAGCGTAAAATGTATAAGCAGTTGTCTGATGCAGAAGATAAGATGTGGACAAATGGCATACAGCCGATTCTGAATGCTCATGGCGTTTCAACGGATACGAATGAGGAGCCTTCTGATGACAAGCCTGTAAATGGTGATTCCGAGAAGGAAGATGGGAACAAGGAGGAGTCTGTAAAAGAAGCATCAGAACAGGAAGAGTCGAAAACAGCAGAGGATTCCTCTGAGACTTCAAAAGAAATGAGCAGTTATCAGCGGCAGAAAGCAGTGGAACAGTTGTTGGAAAATTCACCGAATTTAAGTGAGAAAGAGGAAAACGCGCTGCTTAACTTTCTGTCAACGACCCGAAAAAAGGATAAAATAATTCATACAATAGTCGCCACCTCATCAGGTATTGTTGCCAGTGTGACCGGACTTTGTTCCAGTCTTTTTACCTCAGCGGTCTATGGGGTGTCCTATGATAAGGGCATCGCGAAAAAACTACCGGGAATTGGTACTGCCGGAATAGGTGTAATTACAAATTCGGTGGCAATCGGAAGTATCGGATTAAAAACCTATACTAAGAGACAAGCAGGCAAAGGAGATTCACGGTCAGATTTGATTGGCGACAGGCTTTGGGGCAGACTGGCTGCATTGGGAGAAGAGCAGTACGGTTTGAAAGGACTGGAGGAGGAACTGACAAACGGACCGGGCAGCGGCAAAGATATGGGGAAGAAAAAAGAACTGGCAAATAAAGTCCAGGGGACATATAAATCTACCGACGGACTGTTCGATTCTATGAAAGTGCCTTATCAGAAATTGCTGCATGCCCATAATGAAAAGACATTTAAAGAGATACTGACAGCAGGAGTATAAAAAGACATGCATCAGGAACAATATTTTGAAACGTTGGTCCATCTGGTAAAAAAGGAATTGGCGCTTTATATAAAATATGCCGTACGTCTCAGGGAAGACGGGGGAATCCGTCACATCTTTCAGACAAAGATTTTTAAAGAGGAGCTTTCCAACATCCTGGAGGATGATTTCCAGTACATGGACAGAAATGCGTATGACTCGGAGCGGGGCTTGCTTTTTGAAGAGTGGGAGCTGTTCCATGAGGAGGCTTATCAGTCTATCAAAAATGGGGAAATGGTTCCTTTCGAGTATATGCTGCGCAGGCTTGGCCTCACAGATTTGGAAAAGTACTGTGTCTGTCTTGCTATAGCACCGGAGTTAAACCGGGAATTTGAGAGGATGTATTGCTATCTTCAGGATGACTATACATTGAAATATCCTACGATGGACTTATGCATCAAAATGTTTTCTATGGATTCTATGATACAAAAAAATCTGATTCATCAGATATTCCAAAGAAAAGAGCTGCTTCAATGTGTTTTCCAGGCAAAACCGTGGGGGGCGGAAAGTGAATTGTCCTGGAAGTTTAAGCTTCGGAGAGATTTGATTGACTATATCTTTTTCTATGAATCAGACTTGCAGAACCGTAGGGCTGAATATGATTTATGGATTCCAGCAGAAAAAATAAAATGCGGGCTGAATGTCAATGAGCCCATAGGAGAGCTGATCGAACAATATTTACGAGAAGAGGACAAAGAAACAGAAAACACAAAGAAAGCCATTCTTCTGCAAGGAGCAGCCGGAAGCGGCAAAAGATTGCAGATTCGTCTGGCAGCAGAAAGTCATCACAGGACGGCGCTCTTTTTTGACTTGCGTAAAATTGTGCAAAAAAACACAGAGCAGAAAAAGAACATCCTTGTAGATGTTATAGTACGCTCTGTCTTAGACAGGGCCTATCTCTGTTTCTGTCATTGGGAAGTCTTGAAAGTGAAGGATATATGGGACAGCGCTTTGATTGATGAGATTTTTCACACTGCGGGCCTGTTTTTTCAGATTATTTTCATCACCACACAGGCAGAGGGGTGGCAGGAGGAGAATACAGGTGACTTTCAGGTGGAATCATTTCAAATGCGTATGCCTGCATTGAGACAAAGGATACAGTTATGGGAAGACGCATTGATGCCCCATGGAATAGGGGATAAAACTGCAATCGAAACTCTTGCGGTACAGTTTGATTTTTCGCCGGGAATGATTCAGGAGGCAGCAGCTTCTGCAAGGAAAAAGGCATACTCTGATAGGAGGGACAGTGTGTTGCTTCGTGATATTTACGAAGTCTGCCAGGAGAAAATTTCTCACCGTCTGGGAGAGCGGGCCAGCAGAGTCAACGCCGTATGTACCTGGGATGATTTAATTTTGGAAGAAGAACCAAAAGATTTGCTTTTACAGGCCTGTGCGCAGATTTCCTACCGTTATCGTGTATACGAGGAATGGGGATTTCAAAGGAAGCTGACCTATGGCAGAGGCGTAACCATGCTCTTTGCCGGGCCTCCCGGAACCGGAAAAACCATGGCAGCCCAGGTGCTTGCAAAAGAGCTGAACTTAGAGCTTTATAAGGTGGATTTATCGGGTGTACTCTCAAAGTATATTGGCGAAACTCAAAAAAATCTGAAAGAAATTTTTGATGAAGCCCAGAAGAGTAAGTGTATTTTATTTTTTGACGAGGCAGATGCTTTATTTGGAAAGCGGGTGAATGTAACCGATGCCAGAGATATCAGCGCCAACGCACAGACTGCCTATCTATTGCAGAAAATGGAAGAATATGACGGAATCACAATCCTTGCTACGAATTTACAGCAGAATTTTGATGATGCCTATAAAAGAAGGATGAAATATATCATTCCTTTTAGCTTTCCGCAGGAAAAACAAAGGCATGCGCTCTGGGAAAACGTATTTCCAAAGGAGATGCCGCTCAAAGAGGATATTGACATGGAATACCTTGCCTCCAATTTTGAACTGTCCGGGGCTTCCATAAAAAATATTGCGCTGAATGCGGCCTTCATGGCAGCGTCCATGCAGGAGTTCACCGGAATGGAACATGTGATGACAGCATTACAGCAGGAATATAAAAAATCTGGAAAAACACTTGGAAGAGAAGAGTTAAAGGAGTATTATATTTATAAAAGCAGATGAATGGCAGGCAATCACTTGCGTTGCAAGTGGTTACAAAAAGAAAGGAAAAAGTATGAATCACGATCAATTTCGAGACGGATTAAAAAGGCTGCAGTCCTATATACAGCAATTGGATTTTCAAAGTACATTTTTTGAGGAGGGTCCGGAGATTCCCATGGATTCCCTGGTAATTCCTTTGCATGTGGGAGAAGATTTGAGTATTGATATATCCTGTAATTTTATTGATATACAGGATAAGGGGCCGCTTTTGCAGTTTTATGGGCAGATGATATTGAATGAATTATTGGAGGATGCAAATACAACGGTAACAAAAGAGCGGATCTTAGATTTTGTCAATCGGTTAAATCTCATACTCCCGATTGGACAACTTTTTTATCTGTCAGATGAGATGGATGAGAACGGACAGAAAATCTTAGGAATCCGTTATACGATCCCCACAGAGCTGGACAAAGAATCCGAGTTGAAGAAATGTGTGAAAATCTTGGTTTTGCTGATGCAGGTCTATGAACTTCTGTGTAGTTGCCTTCTGTTGTTTATCGATGGAGATTCTATGGATGGCATTTTAGAGACGATTGGGAACCTGTTAAATCCAGGGGAATAAATTTTGACTTGCGGTGAGTTATCACAACAAGAAAACTTGATTTGTTTAGAAAAATATCAAACAAAAATGTTGGAAATACTTGCAAGTTCTAAAAAAATATGCTACTATACTACCGTTGTGAAAAAAGCGATGGTCCTCTGACACAGAGGAACAAAGGGTGTTCCTCATCATCAGAAGTGTTAAGAACGTCAAAGAATCAGGAGGTCACACAATGAACGATATCATTAAAAGCATTGAGGCTGAACAGTTAAAAGAGACTGTTCCGGAATTCCACGTAGGCGATACCGTAAGAGTATCTGCTAAGATCAAGGAAGGGAACCGCGAGAGAATTCAGGTATTCGAGGGAACCGTGTTAAAGAGACAGGGCGGCGGAGTGAGAGAGACTTTTACAGTTAGAAAGAACTCCAATGGCGTTGGCGTTGAGAAGACGTGGCCAATTCATTCTCCTCATGTTGAGAAGGTCGAAGTTGTCCGCAGAGGTAAAGTAAGAAGAGCAAAACTGAACTATCTGAGAGGCCGTGTCGGCAAGCGGGCGAAAGTAAAAGAATTAGTAAAATAGTAATCATGAGAGAGGGACAATTACAGAGTTTGTAGTTTGTCCCTTTTCTAATATACCAAAATATGCAGAAGAGGCTGCCAGTGGAAAGTATACGTAAAAGAAGTAAAAAAAGAAAAAGGAATCTGTCACCCCAGACATCCCGCGACTTAAGATTACCAGATGAAAAGCCCTCCGTCTCCAAAAAGCGGAAGAAGCGGCCTAAGGCACGCAGGAAAAAAAGAGAGTCAGTATCAAAGATGACAAAGCTGAAACTGCATTTTTCAAATAAGAGACTGAATTTTGACAAACAACGTATTGCGAAATTTTTGTTTCTTGCGGCAGAGATTGGCCTGGTCGGATTACTTGCATATTCTTTAGTGTTGTTCTATGGGCAGAGAGTCAGCAATGCAGGGGATTCCATGAATCCCGTTTTGAACAATGGAGATGTGGTTTTAGTAGATCGACTCATTTATAATGCAATGAAACCAAGGCGTGGGGATGTGATTGTATTTAAGCCCGGGGGAAATGAAAATGCTCATTATTTAATCAAGAGAGTTGTGGGTCTTCCAGGTGAGACTGTCCAGATTGCAGACGGAAATATTTATATTAATGAAAAAGAATGTACAGAAGGGATTTATGTGTCAGACATCCAATCAGCCGGTATCGCGGCAGAACCTGTAGAGCTCGGTGAGGGTGAGTATTTTGTGATTGGGGATAATCATGCAGGGAGTGATGACAGCCGTACCGCAGACGTAGGAAACGTCAAACGCCGGGATATTTATGGCAAGGCATGGTTTGTTGTTACCTTTGGAGACAATTTTGGAAGAATTAAAGATTAGGGGGTAAAGTCATGCATTTTCAGTGGTATCCGGGTCATATGACCAAAGCAAAACGGATGATGCAGGAAAACATCAAGCTGATTGATCTGATCATTGAACTGGTGGATGCCCGGATTCCTTTAAGCAGCCGGAATCCGGATATTGATGAGCTTGGAAAAAATAAAGCAAGATTAATCCTGCTGAATAAATCAGATTTAGCGGAAGAGCGGTGGAATGACGCCTGGATAGACTATTTTGAAAAAAAAGGCTATTTTGCGGTAAAAATAAATTCCAGAAAAAGCGGAGGCATGAAGTCGATACAGGATGTGATTCAAAAAGCCTGTAAAGAGAAGACAGAGAGAGACAGAAAAAAGGGTATCCTGAATCGCCCGGTCCGCGCAATGGTTGTGGGAATCCCCAATGTCGGGAAGTCTACCTTTATCAATACACTGGCAGGAAAAGCCTGTGCAAAGACGGGCAACAAGCCTGGTGTGACGAAGGGAAAACAATGGATTCGCCTTAATAAAAATGTGGAGCTTTTGGACACTCCAGGAATTTTATGGCCCAAATTTGAAGATCAGACTGTAGGGCTCAGGCTTGGTTTTATTGGCTCCATCAAGGACGAAATTCTGCAGACGGAGGAACTGGCTGCTGAGCTGACCCAGTTTTTGACGAAACATTATCCCGGTGTTCTTGCGGGAAAATATGCGATAGAGGAATCCCAGGATGGATTTGAAAATCTGCGCGGAATTGCCGAGAGCAGACATTGCCTGCTCCGTGGAAATGAGTTCGATTTAGAGAAGGCATCCCGACTGATGCTGGATGATTTCAGAAATGGCCGGATTGAAAGAATTACACTGGAATATCCTGAAGATTTTGCATAGAATAAATAGGGAGTATTCCTGATACAAGAATATTTCAAGAGTAGTCGGACACAAGAGAGAGGAAATATAAGACATGAAAGAAGAAAAAAGTATTTTGCGGGAATTGGGAAGCTGGCTTTTATATTTATTGTTTGTCGTTGTGTTTTCATTTGTCATCATCACATATGTGGGGCAGCGCACCCGTGTAGACGGACAGTCCATGGAGACAACATTATACCATAATGATAACTTGATCGTGGATAAAATTTCTTATCGGTTTCGGGATCCTAAGAGATTCGAGATCATCGTATTTCCTTATCAGTACAGAGAGAACACCTATTATATCAAAAGAATCATTGGCCTGCCTGGAGAAACCGTGCAGGTAATCAATGGCTATGTCTATATTGACGGCGAAAAGTTGGATGAACATTATGGAAAAGAAGTGATGGAGTCGCCGGGGATTGCAGAAGACCCGATTACATTGGGGGAGGACGAATATTTTGTTCTTGGGGATAACCGGAATCATAGCCAAGACAGCCGGGATGCGAGCGTAGGAGTACTTCATCGAAAAGATTTACTTGGAAGAGCCTGGATCAGGATCTGGCCTCTCAACAAGTTTGGGGCAATCAAGCATGAGTAAGAGTATCCGTGAAATCAGGAATGAATTTGAATCAGCTGATCATAAAGACTGGACAGGTCTGTTTGAAACATATGCATCTGATGAGAGGGCAGGAGTACAATCCTTGCTTGAAAAGTATCAGAAGCAGGAAGAGAAGCTCCTGGCAGAACGTAAACGCCTGGAGGCAATGCGGGAATATGAACGTCAGTACCAGGATTGTACATACATCTGTGGAGTGGATGAGGCAGGAAGAGGTCCTCTTGCCGGACCTGTGGTGGCCGGAGCTGTCATCCTGCCGAAGGAATGTGAGATTTTATATCTTAATGATTCCAAGAAGCTTTCGGCAAAGCGCCGGGAGGAACTATATGAGGAAATCAAGGAAAAGGCTGCAGCCACAGGAATTGGAGTGATTTCCTCTGAGAGAATCGATGAGATTAATATTCTGCAGGCAACCTACGAAGCTATGCGCATGGCAATCCGGGAATTGGGGGTTATCCCACAGGTATTGTTGAATGATGCGGTGACCATTCCGGGAGTAGATATTCCTCAGGTTCCTATTGTGAAAGGAGATGCCAAAAGTGTCTCCATTGCAGCGGCCAGTATCCTTGCAAAAGTAACCAGGGACCGGATGATGGTGGAATATGATAAACTTTATTCACAGTATGGGTTTGCGAAGCATAAAGGATATGGGTCCCAGGCACATATTGAGGCGATACAAAAATACGGCCCATCTCCCATCCATCGTCAGACCTTTATCAAAAACTTTATCAATACTTGAATTATCTAACAGAACCCTCCAGAATAACTTCTTTTTGCAGTTTGGAACGGTTGCACGAAAACAACGATATGAAGCAGAATAAGCGGGAAACCGGAACTGCCTATGAACAGGCAGCAGCCTATTATTTAGAACAACATGGATATGAAATATTGGAATGCAATTACAGGTGCCGTATCGGTGAGATTGATCTGATAGCCAGAGACGGCCCTTATCTTGTGTTCTGTGAGGTGAAATACCGACGCAATGGACAGAAAGGACATCCGTTGGAAGCAGTGGACCAGAGGAAGCAGTATAGAATCATGCGATGTGCACAATATTATATGATGGTCAACAATATCCAGGAGGTGCCTTGCAGATATGATGTGCTCGGCATTGAAGGCAGTCAGATTTCCCTGATAAAAAATGCATTTCAGGATGGTTAAAAAGAAAGGAATATATCAATGGGTTTAGGCATCAAATATAAGAATCAGGCACAGATATTTCGAGAGGTGGAAAGAGAAACGCCTTTTCTGGAATATCCGCTGTTTGCAGATACTCAGATGGTGCGACACGGATTTTCCACACGGTTAGGAGGTGTCAGTGAGGGTTGTTTTTCTACCCTGAATTTAGGATTTCAACGGGGAGATAAGAAAGAGGCTGTACAGGAGAATTTTCGTCGGATTGCGTCTTCCATAGGGGTTCGATGTGAAGATATGGTATTTTCGCGGCAGACCCACACCACAAATGTCCGTGTAGTGACGGAGGAGGACCGAGGTATGGGAATCCTGCGGCCATTGGAATATCAGGATGTGGATGGCCTGGTTACCGACATACCTGGCATCTGCCTTGTCACCTTCTATGCGGACTGTGTGCCTTTGTTTTTTGTGGACCCAATCAAAAAAGCAATCGGACTGAGTCACTCAGGATGGAGGGGGACAGTGGGGAAAATTGGCAAGGCAACCGTGGAATTGATGCAGCAGCAATTTGGCTCAAATCCAACAGATATCCTGGCGGCAGTGGGGCCCTCCATCTGCCAGGACTGTTATGAGGTCAGTGAAGACGTCATCGAAAAATTTCAAAAGAATTTTAATGCCTGTCACTGGAAAGATTTATATTATCAGAAAGAGAATGGAAAATACCAATTGGACTTGTGGAAGGCCAATGAAATTGTATTTTCGGAAGCAGGCATCCAAAAGAAACATATGGCCATATCGAATGTATGTACACACTGTAACAGTGATGTGCTCTATTCCCACAGAACCATGGGAAATGACAGGGGAAGTCTGGCGGCATTTCTTGCATTAAAATAGAGGAGGTTTTTATGGAGACTACTACGACAGAGAGGATACAGCAGTCGGCCGAGCAATCTGTAGAGCAAGTCCAGACACAGATGAATGAGCTTGCAGCCTTCTTTCACGAACATATTCCGGATTTGATAGGATTTGGAGTGCGGGTTCTGATTGCCGTTCTGATTTTCACGATAGGACGTATTTTTATCCAATGGATACGAAAGAGGATCAATCTTTCTTTGAAAAAAAAGAGTACGGATACGGGAATCATACAATTTACGGACTCTTTTTTGAAGGCTTCCCTCTATGTGGTTTTAATTATAATTATTGCGGCGAATCTGGGAATTGAAATTTCTTCTATCTCTGTGCTTTTTGCCTCGGCAGGTGTGGGTATTTCTCTATCCTTGCAGCAAACGTTGTCCAACCTTGCAGGTGGAGTATTAATTTTGCTTTTAAAACCATTTGTGGTAGGCGACTATATCATAGAAGACTCGAATAAGGATGAGGGAACAGTAAAAGAAATCCAAACCTTTTATACAAAGCTCACTACAGTGGATAACAAGACCATTGTAATTCCAAACGGAATGTTGGCAAATAACAGTCTGACGAATGTAACGGCAAAAGCAGAGAGACAGTTGGATCTGCGTATCGGGATTTCCTATGATTCGGACTTGAAAAAGGCAAAACATCTTCTTGAAGATATGTTGAAAAATGTCCCTAGCATCATCAAAGATGAAAGTCTCTATGTGTTTGTGGATTCTCTTGGTGAGAGTTCGGTCGTTCTGGGAATTCGTGGATGGGTAAAGACGGATGAATACTGGACGACCAGATGGGATTTGCTGGAGAAGATTAAGCTGACTTTCGATGAAGAAGGGATTGTCATACCTTATAACCAGCTTACTGTGCATATGGATGAAAATAAAAGATAATAAAAATCCCCACTGTTGTCAGTAAGGAACCAGCAACAGCGGGGACTTTTTTCATTATAATGTTAAGGAAATGTATGAAAAGAATTATTACATTCTTAAGCCGAAAATCGGACTCGAACCGACGACCCCTTCATTACGAGTGAAGTGCTCTACCAACTGAGCTATTTCGGCAAGGCTCTGTAAACGAACCTTTCTTATTATAACCATTCTTTCTGCAAATTTCAACTGTTTTTTTCAAAAAATAGAAAATACCGATGAAGTCATGAAAACTACCCGTTTGAACAGCGATTTTATCACTGCTCGACTTTATCCAAAGGATTGATCTTCAGACGCTTAATCCTTTTAAACAACAGTGATGAGAGTGCCACGGATACGATTTCAGCTAGAGGAAGTGACCACCATACCATAGATAAGCCAAATAATTTGGCAAATATATATGCGGCAGGAAGGATTACCATTAACTGACGGGCCGCAGACGTAATCAAACTGTATACCCCATTACCAAGCGCCTGAAATACGGAGCCTACGATGATACAGTATCCGGCGAAAATAAAGCTCAGGCTGATAATGCGAAGCGCAGGTACTCCAATCTCCAACATATGCTCAGAGGCATCAAAGAAGCCTAGAAGCTGAGCCGGGAAAATCTGAAAGATTGCTAAACCTACAACCATGATTCCCACAGCAAGACAGATACTTAAATTCATCGTGGACATAATTCTTTTTTTATTTTTTGCACCGTAATTATAGGCAATAATAGGAATCATCCCATTATTCAACCCAAAGACCGGCATAAAAATAAAGCTCTGCAGCTTAAAGTAGACTCCGAAAACCGCAGCAGCAGTGGACGAAAACATGAGCAGAATCTTATTCATTCCAAAGACCATGACAGAACCGATTGACTGCATGACAATCGAAGGAAGTCCTACCTGATAAATCGTGAGAATGACTTTTTTGTTTGGCCGGAATCCTTTCATATTCAGATTAATCTCTTTGTTTCTAGTACAATTAAAATAAATAGACAGGAAAACCGCCACAATCTGTCCCGTTACTGTCGCGATGGCTGCTCCAGCCACTTCCAAACGTGGAAAACCAAAAAGGCCGAATATCAGAATCGGGTCCATGATGATATTAATGATTGCTCCAAGTCCCTGTGTTATCATGGAGTAAATTGTTTTTCCGGTTGACTGCAGAAGGCGTTCCAACGTAATCTGCATAAACACTCCAATGGAAAGCAGGGAGATAATTGTCAGATACTGTGTACCGTAGGTTACAATCTGTTCATCCTGTGTCTGGAGCCGAAAAAATGTATGAGCTCCAAACAGCCCCAGCAAAGCCATTGCTATGAAACTTAGAACTGCAAG
The DNA here is from genome assembly GCA_947564305.1 of uncultured Lachnospiraceae bacterium. The sequence goes on from CANOBT010000001.1 coordinate 69,374, forward strand.
AAAAATTCCGTTTCTTGCAGCCTGATTGGCTTCTTCAAATTTCTTTTCCCCAAGGTTTCGAGAAAGCAGAGCATTGATACCTACGCCTGTTCCGGCGGAAATGGCGATCATCAGACTTTGGACAGGAAATGCGAGTGATACGGCTGTCAATGCGTTTTCATTGATTTGAGCTACAAAAATACTATCAACGATATTGTATAATGCTTGTACAAGCATTGACAGCATCATGGGCAGAGACATCGTAATCAATAATCTTGGAATCGGCATGATTCCCATCTTGTTTTCTTTTGTAACTGTATGTTCCATTTAAAACAAACCTCCTGACTCGGATAAAGACATATCCGGAATTTTTTCGCATTGCGAGAAACTATTCTTGCAAACGCATTTTATGATTATATCATCATTAAAATAGAAGTGCAATGCATATATTTATTTTAAGATAGAAAGGAAATATCAGGACTGTTTATGAAAAGATGGATGCAGGGAATTGGTCTGATTTATATGTTCATGCTGTTGGGAATCTGTGCGCCTAAGACAGAAGCGGGAAATGCACAGAATGATTCCGGTGAAGCATTATATCTGACAATAGGCGGCGCAGGAATCCAAAATACGAGCAGGAAAGAGGAAGGGCAGCCATCGGAAGCTTTGGATGCGTCAGGAGAGGTTCTCTCCGGGGAGCGTCCCAAGATTGCGCTGACTTTCGATGACGGACCCAATGCCATACACACGCCTGCCCTGTTAGATGGGTTGAAAGAGCGGGACGTAAAAGCTACTTTTTTTCTGATCGGGAAAAATATTGAAGCCGGGAATAATGCAGAAATTGTAAAAAGAGAGCTCCAAGAGGGGCATCTGATCGGCAACCATACATATAGTCATATAGAAATCACAAGAGTGAGTAATGATACTGCTTACCAGGAAATCAAAAAGACCAATGATCTGATTCAGGAGATTACCGGAAAACCTGTAGAATATATGAGGCCGCCTTTTGGCCTGTGGCAAAAGGATTTGGAGCAAAAAATCCATGTGCTGCCTGTATTGTGGACGGTAGACCCTCTGGATTGGGCAACAGAAAATGTGGATGAAATTGTAAATAAGGTAGTGACGGATGTGGAAGAAAATGATATTATTTTGTTGCACGACTGTTATAAAAGTTCTGTAAAAGCTGCTTTACGGATTGTAGACCTTTTAGAAGCGCAAGGGTATCAGTTCGTGACAGTAGATGAACTGCTATTAGAGTAGGAGATAAAACATATGATAAGTGAATTTTCCAGGACAGAGCTCCTGATTGGTCCGGAGGCAATGGACCGTCTGAGACATGCCACGGTTATGGTATTTGGAGTGGGAGGTGTCGGTTCACATTGCATAGATGCCCTTGCGAGGAGCGGCATAGGAAGATTGATTTTGATAGATAATGACCTGGTTTCCGTCACCAATATAAACCGGCAGTGTGTTGCAAACCACAGTACAGTCGGGTGCTTGAAGACAGAGGTCATGAAAAGGCAGATAGAGGACATTTGTCCGGATATTCAAGTCGAAACTTATGAACGCTTTATATTGAAAGATAATCTGGATGACCTTCTGGCAAAGAGTCCCGATTATATTGTAGATGCAGTTGATACAGTAACCGCGAAGATTGCGATTGTGGAGGGAGCTCAACGCATGGGAATCCCTCTGCTTTGCAGCATGGGTACAGGAAACAAACTGCATCCGGAGCTTTTCGAGATTGCAGACTTGTTTCAAACAAGTGTATGTCCACTCTGCAAGGTCATGCGCAAGGAACTGAAGACAAGAGGCATTACCCACTTGAAAGTGCTTTACTCAAAGGAGAAGCCAATAAATATCTCTGAGCGGATTTCAGAGGAAGAAAAGGGACAGCGCAGAAGCGTACCAGGAAGTATCTCTTTTGTCCCGCCGGTGGCCGGACTTCTGATTGCAGGGGAGGTTATTCGGACCCTGGCGGGGATTGATTGACAGGCTGCGATTTGCGCAGCAGGTCATAATAGAACATAGATTGGTTACAAAGGACAGGATAAGATATGGATTTATTTGATTATATGAGAGAAACAAAACAGGAAAAAGAGTCGCCGCTGGCATCCCGGATGCGGCCGACAACGTTGGAAGAAGTCGTAGGACAGCAGCATATTATCGGGAAAGATAAGCTTTTGTACCGTGCAATACGGGCAGACAAGCTGGGGTCTCTTATTTTCTATGGACCTCCGGGAACCGGAAAGACTACGCTGGCGAAGGTGATTGCCAATACAACCAGCGCGGAATTCAAACAGATCAATGCCACATCAGCCGGAAAAAAGGATATGGAAAACGTCGTGAATGAAGCCAAGGAGCTCCTTGGCATGTATCAGAAGAAGACCATTCTATTTATCGACGAGATTCATCGGTTCAACAAAGGACAGCAGGATTATCTGCTTCCCTTCGTGGAGGACGGCACCATCACTTTGATCGGTGCGACAACGGAGAATCCGTATTTTGAGGTAAACGGAGCGTTATTATCCCGGTCCAGCATTTTTGAACTTCAAGCGCTGGCAAAGGACGATATAAAGACGCTTTTACGAAGGGCAGTCTATGATAAAGAAAAGGGAATGGGGACATTTCATGCGCAGATTGAGGAAGATGCGCTGGATTTCCTGGCAGATATTTCCGGTGGAGATGCCAGAAACGCATTGAATGCAGTGGAGCTTGGAGTACTGACGACAGAGCGCAGTGAGGACGGAATCATTCATATTACTTTGGAGGTTGCGTCTGAGTGCATCCAAAAGCGCGTCGTCCGTTATGACAAGACCGGAGACAATCATTATGATACGATTTCCGCTTTTATTAAGAGTATGCGTGGCTCTGACCCGGATGCGGCCATTTATTATCTGGCCAAGATGCTCTATGCAGGGGAGGATATCAAGTTCATTGCCCGGCGGATTATGATCTGTGCTGCAGAGGATGTGGGGAATGCGGACCCTCAGGCATTGACGGTGGCAGTCTCTGCGGCTCAGGCTGTGGAACGTATCGGCATGCCGGAAGCGGAAATCATATTATCCCAGGCAGTTCTTTACGTGGCATCGGCACCCAAGAGCAACTCTGCGGTTATGGCGATTGCGGCTGCAAAAGAGAGTGTGAACCAGATTCGCACCACCGTGCCTGTCCACCTGCAGGATGCCCACTATAAGGGCGCGAAAAAGCTGGGGCATGGCTGTGGATACAAGTATGCACATGACTATCCCAATCATTATGCAGCTCAGCAGTATCTTCCGGATGAAATCAAAAATGCCAGGTTTTATGAACCTGGCAATCTGGGATATGAAAAACAGATAAAAGAACATCTGGCAAACATTCGCAGTACTGCCTGTGAATGTGGAAACGAATGAACCAATATTATAGAAGCTTGGTCAGCAAAGTCATGTAAATCTCCTGACTTTGACTGGTCCAGTTGCTTACGATAGCCTGCGCCTCCTGTTTGGTTGGAACCGTTATTTTGAGATCGATCAGGCTGTGCGGACCATCGAGAAGCTGGCACCTTGCTTCGTATTCTTGGTTTGTATTCAAATAATATTTAGCTCGTACTGCCAGGTCTTCATTCAGTTCATATTCATTTTCCTTCAAAAAATCATCAATATCATTGCGAATTTCAGGACTGATATTGCTGATAAGAAAATGAATCGTTCTGGCGCCTTCCGGAGTCAGATGATAAAGGGTGCGGTGATGATTTTCCTCTATTTCTACCAGATTGGATTCTACGAGCTGAGCCAAGGACTCCTGAAGCTTAAAATAAGTGGTGTATCCCTTCCCAAGAATACAGTCTGTAAATTGTGCCATGGCCAGTGGAAAATCGACCCTTTTCAGCATATACAAGATCATCAGTTTATAGAGGGTTAGTGCCTCAGCCATGGTACTCCTTTCCCTGCCAGATATCCTGTTCTTTCAGATATTGGTGCAGTGTGTTTAATACGGTTCGTTTATTGCTGGTCCAAAGCGGTGCAAGCAAGAGCTCCTTAGGTCCGTCTCCGGTGAGACGATGAATGGTAAGGTCCGGACGCAATCTGGAAATACATTGCCCAAGCATCGAGATATATTCATCCATCGACGGTACATGAAACGGATGTGCCCCATAGAATTTCGCAAGGTCAGTGCCTTCTAAGATGTGAAGGAGCTGCAGTTTGATGCCCTGCACATCCATAGCATTCAGATAGTCCAGTGTCTGAATCATATGATGCGTGTTTTCACCTGGAAGATAGAGAATAGTATGGACAATCACGGAAATTCCGCGTCTGCGCAATTCTCTGACAGCATTCTCAAATACTGGCAGTTCATATCCGCGCCGGATAAAAGCAGCCGTATCGTTGTGAATGGTCTGTAAACCTAATTCCACCCACACAGGTTTGATATGGTTGATACGTGAAAGCAGATCCAGAACAGGCTCCCCCAGACAATCCGGCCTGGTGGCAATGGACAGAATCCTTACTTCCGGGTCGCAGACCGCTTCTCCATAAATGTGCTCCAAGTAACTGATGGGAGCATAAGTATTGGTAAATGCCTGAAAGTAAGCGATATAAGCATGCACTGGACGCTTCTTAGCCAGAGCGGCTTTTCCCTGCTGCAGCTGCTCAGTGATTGACAACGCTTTAGAACCGGCAAAGTCACCGGAGCCGGCGCTGCTGCAGAAGATACATCCACCGTAACCAACGGTACCATCACGATTGGGGCAGGTCATATTACCGTTTAAAATGATTTTATATACCTTTTCCCCATAGGTCTGTTTTAAGTCATAATCCATGGAATGATAACGCTTCTCCCCCCACCGTTCAGGTATTACAGCAGGTTTTCTTCCCATAGGCCATATCAATCCTTTCCGCAGATTTTTCTGGGAATTATCATAGCACGCTTCCTGCGGCAGCGCAAGTATTACTATTTTTGTTCAGAATCCATTTTGCAACAATTGATTTCCAAAAAACACTTGCTTTTTTGTTTGGTTCGTGTATAATACAAACAGGTTTTAGTTCATTTGTGTCAATTCAGACTAAGGAATGCTCAAAATGGATTGTTGCATTTCCGAAGAATCCCATTCAAAAATTTAAGCTCGCCGGAATAGATGGTGAATTTCATATTCTTGAATTTTTCCGATAATGTAAAAAGATATGAGCTAATAGAATAGAAAGGAAAGGTATCTTTATGACGAGAGAAAAGTATGAATCGCTTCCTCTGACTACTCTAAAAGAGCTTGCAAAGGCAAGGAACATGAAAGGCGTGTCCACAATGAAAAAAGGGGACCTGATCGATGCTATGCTTGCCCAAGATGAAAAAGACACTCAAGAAGCCGCTCAGGAGGAAGCCAAAGAAGAAGTAAGAGAAGAGATGAAGGAAAAAAAGGAAGCAACAGACATTGAGCAGCTTGACAGTGGAAAGACGGCTCACGGAATCCTAGAGGTGCTTCCGGACGGGTTCGGTTTCATCCGGAGCGACAACTATCTTCCAGGGGAAAATGACGTATATGTTTCTCCTTCTCAAATTCGCAGATTCGGTCTCAAGACCGGGGATATTCTGATGGGAAATACTCGAATCAAAACCCAAGGAGAAAAATTCAGTGCACTTCTTTATGTATCCTCCATTAATGGAATGCGCCCGGCGGATGCGTTGAAGAGACGTAATTTTGAAGATTTGACGCCTATTTTCCCGAATCAGCGTCTTCGTATGGAGACCCCAGGCTGCACGACCGCCATGCGGATTGTGGACCTTCTATCCCCCATTGGCAAGGGACAGCGCGGTATGATCGTGTCCCCGCCGAAAGCCGGTAAAACAACCCTGTTAAAAGAAATTGCACTCTCCGTACAAAAGACAGACCCCAATATCCATCTTTTGATTCTGTTGATTGATGAACGACCGGAGGAAGTAACAGATATTCGAGAAGCAATTGCAGGACCAAATGTGGAGGTGGTCTATTCCACATTTGATGAACTTCCGGAGCATCATAAACGAGTATCCGAGATGGTGATTGAACGTGCGAAACGTCTTGTGGAACACGGGAAGGACGTTGCAATCCTTCTGGACAGCATTACCCGTCTGGCACGTGCTTATAATGTGCTTGTACCACCGTCTGGAAGGACATTGTCAGGCGGTCTTGACCCGACAGCCCTTCATATGCCAAAACGCTTTTTCGGCGCGGCCAGAAATATGCGTGAGGGCGGAAGTCTGACGATACTGGCAACAGCTCTGGTTGAAACCGGAAGCAAGATGGACGATGTTGTTTATGAAGAATTTAAGGGAACCGGTAATATGGAGTTGGTATTAGACCGGAAACTGCAGGAGAGAAGAGTATTTCCGGCAATTGATATTCCGAAGTCCGGCACGAGAAGGGAAGACCTTCTGTTGAATACAGAAGAGCAGGAGGCTGTTTTTATCATCCGAAAGGCGTTAAACAGTATGAAATCCGACGAGGCCGTGGACAACCTATTGAATATGTTTTCTCGAACAAAAACAAACGAGGAACTGACTAAAATGGTTAATCGTCAGAAATTTATTTGATTTTTTAGCAAAATCATTCAGAATCACGAAAATAGCTTGCAAAATGAAGAACGGTATGATACAATAACAGCGTTGTTTCGAGATTATAATGAATATTTTGAAATAGAGAGGTGAAAGACATGAGAGAAGGAATCCATCCGGAGTACCATCAGGCAACTGTGACTTGCAACTGTGGGAATACATTTGTAACAGGATCTACTAATGAGAGTATCCATGTAGAAATCTGTTCCAAATGCCATCCATTCTACACAGGCCAGCAGAAAGCGGCTCAGGCTCGTGGACGTGTTGACAAGTTCAATAAAAAGTATGGCATCAAATAATAAGAGCAAGCAGCAGGCTGAGGTAAACATATCTCAGCCTGTTATCGTATTAAGAACTATCAGAAAATCTTATTTCCTGACAGTTCCTATAAAGACAGGAGTGAGACAGGATGAAATCGTCAAATATAGGCGGCCAGGCGGTCTTGGAAGGAATTATGATGAAAAATGGCGACCGTTATGCCGTGGCTGTCCGGAAACCGGACAAGGAGATTGAAGTAAGTGTACAGGATTATAAAAGTATTGTACCGAAACCCGTCCGGAAGATTCCTTTTATCCGCGGAATATTTAATTTTGTAGACTCTTTGATTCTGGGGATGAAAACACTGATGTTTTCTGCGGAATTTTTTGAAGAGGAGGAAGGGGAAGTACGGGAACTGACAGCGGAAGAAGCGGCAAAGGAAGAGAAAAAAGAGTCCGTTATGATGACAATGGTGTTAATGTTTTCCGTAGTTCTGGCAGTTGCAGTCTTTATGATCCTTCCTTATTTTTTGAGCGGATTGCTGAAAAGGTATATCGCCTCCAGAAGTGTACTTACGGTGTTAGAAGGGGCGATACGTCTTCTGATTTTCCTTGGATATATTACATTAGTATCCCGCATGGAAGATATTCAAAGAACATTCATGTATCATGGAGCGGAGCATAAATGTATCAATTGTATTGAACATGGACTGGATTTGAATGTGGAGAATGTCCGGGTCAGTTCCCGCCAGCATAAGAGGTGTGGCACTAGTTTTTTGTTTTTTGTAATGATCGTCAGTATTATTTTTTGCTTTTTTATTACTGCCGAATCTCAGGTGATGCGGGTTTTGCTGCGGATTGCATTGATGCCTTTCATTGCAGGTGTATCTTATGAAATCATCCGTCTGGCAGGAAACAGTGATAATCCGGTGGTAAACCTGTTAAGCCAGCCGGGACTGTGGGTGCAGAATATGACCACAAAGGAACCGGATGACAGTATGATTGAAGTCGCAATCCAGGCGGTGGAAGCAGTATTTGACTGGAAAGAATACAAAGAAGAAAATTTCGGAGCTGACGCGTCGAATATTTGATTGGTGAATCAGGCTGAAGGAGGTTTGCCATGACGCTGAAAGAGGCGTATGAAAAAGGCAGAGATCAATTAGAAAAGAATGGCATTGATGAAGCGGGTTTAGATGCCTGGTATCTGATGGAGCATGTAACAGGTCTTTGCCGTGCATCTTATCTTTTAGACAATGGAAAAGAAATGGATACCACACAGAATCTGCGTTATCTTGCACTGATACAAAAGAGAGCCTGCCGGATTCCGCTTCAGTATTTAACGGGAGTACAGGAATTTATGGGACTGGAGTTTCAAGTCAATGAGCAGGTATTGATTCCCAGGCAAGATACGGAAGTCCTGGTAGAAACTGCACTGGAGATTCTACAGATGATGTGGCTTTCAAGTATGGAGCAGCAGTCGAAAATGACGCTGCTCGATATGTGCACTGGGTCTGGCTGTATTGTATTGAGTATATTGAATTACTTTAAAAATCCACTCTGCGGAATAGGTGTGGATATTTCTGGGAAAGCGTTGGCAGTAGCAGAAAGAAATTCCAAAAATCTTGGTATCGGGGCTGAATTTATACAGAGTAATCTATTTGAGAATGTGAATGGACGTTTTTCTTTTTCTATGATCGTGTCAAATCCGCCGTATATCCGTACTTCGGAAGTGGGCACTCTGCAGGAAGAGGTCAGCAGGCATGAACCTTTATTGGCACTGGACGGCGGCAAAGACGGATTGTATTTTTACCGAAAAATTGTGCAGGAGAGCAGGCAGTACTTAGTGCCAGGCGGTTATCTGTTGTTTGAGATCGGATATGATCAGGCACAGGAGGTCACTGATCTAATGTATGACGCCGGATTTCAAAAGATTACAGTAAAAAAGGATCTGGCAGGGCTTGACCGGGTGGTATCCGGCTTGTATGATAATAGAAAAGTGTGATTGTATGTGAGGTTAGTGAGAGAGGATAGAGGATAATGTTTGATAGATTAGAAGATTTACTGATCCGTTATGAAGAAGTAATGGGGGAATTGCAGGAACCCGATGTGGCCAATGACCCCGAACGTTTTAAGAAGCTGATGAAGGAGCAAAGCGATCTGGCTCCGATTGTAGCAGCATATAAAGAGTATAAGCAGTGCCGGCAGAACGTGGAGGACAGCTTGGCGATGCTGGATGAAGAATCTGACGAAGAGATGCGTGAACTGGCAAAGGAAGAGCTGAATGATTCTAAAGCACGGATTGAGGAATTAGAGCATGAATTGAAGATCCTGCTGCTGCCCAAGGACCCTAATGATGACAAGAACGTCATTGTAGAAATCCGTGCAGGCGCCGGTGGTGACGAGGCAGCCTTGTTTGCGGCTGAAATTTATCGTATGTATGCACATTACGCTGAGACAAGGCGTTGGAAAACAGAGATGATCTCCTTAAATGAAAATGGAATCGGCGGTTTTAAGGAATGTGTCTTTATGATTTCCGGTCAGGGCGCATTTTCCCGTCTGAAATACGAAAGCGGTGTGCATCGTGTACAGCGGGTGCCGGAGACAGAGAGCGGCGGAAGGATCCATACCTCCACGATTACTGTGGCCATTATGCCGGAAGCGGAAGAGGTGGATGTGGAGCTGGATATGAATGACTGCAAATTTGATGTATTCCGTGCATCCGGAAACGGTGGACAGTGTGTCAATACGACGGATTCGGCCGTTCGTTTAACACATATTCCGACTGGCATTGTAATTTCCTGTCAGGATGAAAAGTCTCAGCTCAAGAATAAGGATAAAGCCTTGAAGGTGCTGCGTGCCCGGCTGTATGAGTTAGAGCTGGCAAAACAGCACGATGCCGAGGCGGAGGCCCGAAAGAGTCAGGTAGGAACAGGAGACCGTTCGGAGAAAATCCGGACTTATAATTTTCCCCAGGGCCGTGTGACAGATCATAGAATTAAATTGACGCTCCATAAGCTAGATACCGTGCTTAGCGGAGATTTGGATGAAGTGATCGACAGTCTCATTGCGGCAGATCAGGCTGCAAAGCTAGCTAAAATGAGTGACAAATAACAATACTATTTCTGGAATACTATATTTTTAGAATGAAAACCATGACGGTCGGTAACCCGGCAGCCATGGTTTTTTATTTAGAACCTGCATCATGGTTTCCACCCCTACATATATCTGTCTGCATCTCGTTCGAGGGTCTCCTCTGTGTTGAGAGGCTGTCCGTTTATCTCTGAATTTGCCCGTACAATCCCTTGTTTCTGCTGGACCACATGTGCCAGTTCATGCTTCAGATGCTTTTCCTGGCCTGGCCCAATATACACGTCATTTCCCTGGGTGTAAGCAAGTGCCTGAAGCTGTGCCGGTTTTTGGGAATTATAGTGGACACGGACATCATCAAAAGAATACCCGCTTTTGGATTCGAATTGCTGCTGCAGATTGTCGGGAATTCCGGTTTTTCTCTGAATGTTCCGTGATACATGATGAACTGGTTTTAGATTGGATTTCTTTTGCTTTTGATATTCATACATAGTATTCTTCCTTTCATTTTCATTATATCAATCAAATTCAACTCCTATTTTATCTGTTTTCCGCTCCAATAGTAAAAAATTTCGTACTATCCGAAAGTTTGTCACACAATGTAAAAGACCATCGTATCAACGCATCAAACCATGACAAAAAACAACATAATATGAATTTTGCGACATTTGCTTTGTTAAATATAGTATTTTATACTAACAAACAGTGGCGTTTTCGAAAAGCTGATTCAGCAGCTCATCATTTTCAGAAGGAGGAAACAGATACGGAAGAGAAAACCTACATTTATATTATGGATGAAGAGAAAATCTGGAATAAAGTATGGCTGAGAGATATTTACTATTTTGAAACAATCAAGTCAACGCATTATTGTGAAGTCAACACAAAGAACGGAAGCGGTAAGCTGCATGCTGATATTGTAACTCTGGAAAAGCATCTTCCTAAACACTTCTTTAAAACACGGGCATCTACAATTGTAAATTTAGATCTGGTCCAAAGGATTGATATGGATCGAAGAATGCTGTATTTTGCAGAGCAGGTATTTTGTACCTATGCATTAAACAAGTCAAAAGAGTTAAAGACCTTGCTCCGGCTGAATAATTACAGAAATTATAGAGGGAATACCCATGGGCAAAGCGCAGATATCACCATTTGAACGGAATCGATACTATTATGGAAAAATGCTGACATCGGCAGATTTTCGAGCTGAACAGCAATATATGAATCAAAAGCGGAGATTTTTGAACCAAATGATACTGGGGAGCGGTGTATTATGTGGTCTTACGGTCTTGAATCTGGACGGATTTTCTGTTCTGGTAGAGAGCGGAGCAGCGATTGATTCTGAAGGACGGGAGGTGATCATAGAGAGTTCCGTCGTAAAAAAAATTTCCGCACTTCCAGGATTTCAGGAGCAGGGAGTAGACAAATTTAGTTTATGCATTGCATACAGGGAAGATGAGGTCCAGCCAGTATATGCGGTGAACCGGAAGGAAGAGCAGAACGAATATGAGAATAACCGGATCCAGGAAGGCTATGAACTTCGCTTAATAAACACGGCGGAATTAGAACATACCTATCAGCCTGATGCTGAATTTTTTGTAGAGACTGCATTGTTTCGCACAAGAGACTATACCGGTTTGCTGAGAATGCCTGCAGTGATCTGTAAAGGCAGGAAGGTACGGATGGAATTGGAAATTGAAAAGCTCAGCGACAGGGAAGAAGCCCTGGAGATTGCTTATGAAATACAGCTTCCAGCCTTTTCTTTGATGAATGGAAACCAGACTCTGGAAATAGAAAGAAAAATAGAATTGAGTCTGACAGGAGAAAAGCAGAAGCTGGATTATTGGATATTCTGTATGCCTTCAGGACTACAGGAAACCAACGTCTTGATTAAACCGGTAAAGGAATGGACCGGTTATGCAGAAGAATTGGAGTTAAGCATCCGTCTTACGAATGAAGACCCAGAGTCTTTCATCCGCTGGGAACTCGGAAAACCAAGTCTGGAAATGAGATATGGGACAGGGGGCAGTGAAGTCATCCGGTTGGCGGACTTGTATATAAGCCATGCGGATATGGCCTGTACTATCGTACAGATTGATGAGAGTGTGAAACATTATATTCCCCTGCCATCAGAGGAAATAAAGAAAAATTTATATTCGTCTTTCTATGCCTTATCGGACGAAGCCCTGAAATCCTGCAGGAATCTGGATTACGGGATACACTTTGAAAATGATATGGAAGAGGCAAAACCATTAGAAAATACTTCTGCGATGCCGGAACCGGTTTTGGAGCCGCCAGATTCGTTCCAGGAAGAAACAAAATCTTTGGAAGAGCCCTTTGATTGGCCTGAAATCAGCTGCGGTACGCTGGAAATTCCGTTGGATGAGTGTATGGAAGACGGCGATATCTGCTATTCTGGTGAGATCATTCATGGACTGGGACCTGGCAATGTCTATGTAGCCGTAGGACTGGATGAAATTGAAGAAGGGGTAAAGAGCCTTCGCAAAATTCCGGGAATTGTTTATGGGGATGCTGCATTGTTTGCAAAACAGAAGCCGTTAGAAACCTGTGTTACAACGGCAGTAAAAGTATGGACACAGCGGGGGAGTTTTCAGGTGGCGGCCAAACTGAACGGAAGACAGAATACGATATTGTTAAGCATGCACTGGATTGCATGGAAATATCCTGAATCCCCGGAAAATGAATTTTTCGGACAGGCTCAGCAGCGATTTATAGCTCCGGAAGAAATGACAGTAAATTTAAAGCCTGGAGAGAAGCATTTCTTTGCCGTATCATTCCACAATATGAAGCCATGCAGCCTGAAATACGAGTTGACAGAGGAGCAGACAGGGATATTGGATGAAGATGGAACTTATAAGGCTCCGCAAAAATCAGGTGTATACGAAATCAAGATTACCTGTGAGGAGTTTCCAGAAATTTATACCTATACATATGCGGTGGTGTCAAGATGAAAGCACAGACAGAAATGAACAGACAAAGGGTAATCGGAATCATAAGAAAAGGGGATGCCGCAGATATCCTCTTATGCCGGGAAGGGGAAGATAGAGGGAAAGACTGGCTGGTCTGGAAAATATACGACAGGGAGATTGCGCGTTATCTGGTCTCCTGTCAGAACCGGGTCCCGTGGGATCGCTGTATTGTTCAAGGGGCAGAATTGTACCTGTATTTTCCCTATGTAGTAAAAAGACCGCTGTTAGAATTTCTTTCCTCATATTACAACAGAGAAGAATTATGTATGGAATTGCTGGCAATCTGTATGTCCGGCAGAATTCCTTCGGCGCTGCTTTTATTGATTTTAAAATCCGAGGCACTCAATATCCGGCAGGATGGAAGCCTGTATATGACGTATGAACTGGAATTAGAACTGCTCAATCCGAAAACAACAGAGGCAGACTGTGTACAGGAGTGCGGGCAGTGGATTCTATTTCTTTTGAAGCAAGAGGAAGAATACGAACGACACCGTTGGAAAAAGGAAAGCGGGGCAGTAACACAATTCCGGGAAAAAAAGCGTATGAAGAGAAGGCTTCAGTTAATGGAAAAAAAACTGGAGCGGGGATGGTATGAGACTTTTCTTGAGTTATACCGCGATTTCCGCTGGAAAGAAACAGGACATAACGGATGGAAACCGTCCCTTCCCAAAGATAACAGGTTGTTTTACATATTATTTACACTCGGAACCATGCTTGTACTGTTGGCAGCCGTTATCGGCGTATATTTTATGCTGACAGGAGAGATACCTATATTCCGGCTGTTTAACGGGCCATTGGAAAAAATCGGAACCATATGGATGAATGAAGCATATATGCATTGAACTACAAAGGAAGGATACAGGCAATGAAGCAGCATGGAAAATTAATCCCCCGCGGAAAAGAAGACTATATCCCGCTTTTTGGATGGCTGATCGGGAAACGATTTGCGTATTTATTGGCAGTGTGCCTGATTCTTCTTGGCATCATCGGGCTGATATTTTTGAATCCCATACGCCTCCCTGACAGAGAAAGCAAATACCGGGTATTTGACTATGACTCATGGCTATTAAAATTCCACAAAGGAAAAGCAGGAATCCGCACAGCATCGGGATACATTGCCTATATCGGTGAAATTGCAGGCGGAACCGCAAATGGAGAAGGAACACTGTACTATGAAAACGGTGTAGCAGTCTACGAAGGAGAATTTTCGGATGGGATGTATCAGGGCAGCGGGAAATTGTATGATACAGGGGCAAACCTGGTGTATGAGGGCAATTTTATCCGAAATCAAGTGGTTTATGAAGAATTGGTAGGGAAGGAAACCAGTAACGTTGCCGAAAAATATTATGGAGAACAGAAGCTGTATGGCAGGGAGCAGAATCTGTGTGTATATATGCCGGGAATTGAAGCTGCCTATTATACCGAAAAAGAGGAGGACACCCTGGAGGAAGAGTGGACCACACAGGGAATCTATGTATTCCAGCAGGAGTTTATGGCAGGTGATGAGGTCCTGTATACCATGCCGGAACTGGAATCTTATTTTGGCATACCGGAATATGCAGGGACTACCACGGCAGAATTTCAGGATGTAATCGCGCTTTGGTTATGGAATGGTCTTCTGGATGAGGAAAAAGGTGATCTTCCAATACTGGAAACAGAAGAGACACTGAAAAATGTCTACAATGTCACAGATTTCGAAAGACAGTATGAACTGGTGATTTCTACCTTTATAAAAGATGGATACTTGTATACATTTTTTACGGATACTGAAGGGGAACATTTTTATTTCTATCTGATTGAAGCGGAGACATAATACCATGTCATTAAAAGAAAGAAAGACACTATTGGGATTAAGACGTGTATTTTGTGTGCTCATTTGTCTTGTAATATTATTTTTTCAGCATCCTGCTGTCGTTTGGGCGGCAGAGACCACGTTCACTTTAGAACAGGCAAGAGCACTTGCCTTATCCGGGAGCAGTGAATATAGAAAGATAAAAAGCAAAGTGAATCTGCAGCAGGTCAAATATGCGGATGCAGTAAAATCTATCTGGATGAAACAAAAAGATATGATGACCTTCCGGTGGACCCCGCTTTTAAGCTTTAAGTTTCCGGAATGGCCGGACCTGGCAGATTCTTACGACTGGCAGTATAAGCCTGTACAGATACAGAGTGAAATTACCGCCCTTATGCATGAACTAAATGATACAGAGTATGAGGTGATCGAAGATACCTCCATCCTTTTTACAGATGCCTATGTGATTCAGGAAAAGCTGGCTTTCACAGAGGAACGGCTAAAGAATCTGGAAGATACTATCCAAAAAACAGAATGGAAGTTAAAACTTGGGGAAGCCCTGCCGGCAGATTTAGATACCCTATATAAATCCAGGGAAAAAATAACCGGAGATTTAAGTCTGTTAAAGCACAATGCGGACGTTGCATGGGACAAACTGGCAAAACGTACCGGACTGGATGCACCGACAGTCAATGGACTGTCTGAATATTATTTGGAGAACCCCTTAATCTCTGCCAAAGCTGACAGGAAGAGCCTATCAGACCTGACGGCCTATACATTGAGAAATGATCATGCATACTATGAGGCTCAGCTTGACAGCAAGCTTGGTAAATTGAGCCTGGAGTTAAATGAAAGGCTGATGAAAAAACAGTATGGAAGAAAAATGGACGGAATCCAGACCTTTCTCAATCAGGCAAAACAGGGACTGGAAATAGATGAAGATGCATTTCAGATTGCATATGACCGTTTTCTGGAAACTGTGGATAAACCATGGAATGGAAGTCTGAGGATTTTATTTCTGCAGATACCAAAAGAATGGTTCAAAGGCTCTCTGGACGGCGTGCGCTATATTGAGGACGAGCCTTATGCCTTGTATACGGCGGCTTTGGAATATACAAAGCTGCTGACAGAGGAAGAAACGATACGCAATGAATTGACCGGAAAGGTTACGGAGAGCTTTGAAGCAATGCTCAGCGCCGGAAACGCTTACCGCAGTCTGGAAAAGGCAGCCAATGAAGAAGAAGCGCTTCTGGAAAAGAATCTGCTTCTCAATCAGGTTGGCAAACTGACGTTGGAAGAACTGAGGGCAGAGCAGGAAAGCTATGAAGAGCTGCAGATACAGGTCATGGATGCCCTGGCCGAATACAGCCGTCTTCTCTTTTCTTTCGACCGTCTGACCTGCGGCGGCTTTACCCGGTATCTGAATGGAGAAACATTGGATGCAAAGGCGGCATCCGGCGGAGAAAGCTATTTGGAAGAAACATCTCAAGAGGCATCTTATTATATCCGCTCCATTATCGAAGAGCAGATGTTTGAGCTGGGCATTTCAATTCCGGAGGATTTTTCACCAGAGATTACGGATTTTGAACTGTGGGTCAATGGGGTACAGATTGGAGAGCGGACTCCTGCATCGGAACCGATACGGCACCTGACCCTTGCTCTGGATGGGATTGATACCGCCCGCATCCGGTTATACAGCAACGAGGAACTGACAGCGGACTGTGAGATTGAGACCATGGTAAGCACTGCGCCGCTCTTTTAAAAAAGAAAACGCAGACAGGAGGTGAAAAATGAACAGGTTCAAAAAAATGCTTGCAGGGATATGGATTCTGTTTCTTTTTACAGGAACCGGATTCGGGATGCCTTCTGTAAAAGCAGTGTTCGATGAGACAGAGGCGGTGCATATCCGTGCAGAAGAGATTGAGGACGCCACCCTTGCGATCGGCACCCACCTGATTTCCCTGCATGCGATGAATGATTCGTTGTACAGGCTTGCCATACAGTCGGCAGAAGAGTCCGGGCAGCAGGAAACCTATTATAAATCAGAGCTGGGAAACAGCGCGTGGTATGACGTAGGCGGCGCCGCCTCGCTGGATGCGGTACGGCCGGAAGGAAATGTAGTAGAGGACACCGTCATACAAGAACTTTATTTTACACACCATACCAAATCCGATGGAATCACCTATGATCTGCGTACCGGCCAGCCCGTCAGTGTATTTGATATTGTATCTCCCTATGATGTGGATGCCCTGCCGGAACTGGATTCCTTCCGAAATCAATATCAGGCATTAGAAGAGCATGAGGCAGATACCGAACTTTTGGACAACTTTTTAGATGAGGAGAGAAACAGGGCATTAGATGCTGATATGCAAAACTGTGATACCCAGCTTGCCAGGCTTCAAGCCTTTTATCAATCTCTTATTGGCTCAGGAAGACAGAAGTCCGCATTGGAAGCAGTGCTGCAGACCATGGAAAAAATCGATGCACAGAGAAGATTTGCCTCCTATACCCGAATCAAAGCCGGGCTGGATGCTTTGATGGATGATGTATCAAAGGACGCTGAACTGGCGGGAAATACAGATTTGCTAGAAGCGCTTGGAACCTGTCTCCAGAACTTACAAAGCCGTCTGGACGAACTGGAAGGGCAGAGACGGGAAGAAGGTGAAACCGCCCTGTCCCAGACAGAATACCAATTAGAGCAGGAATTACTGGAGGCCTTAGAAGGTGGGAACGGCAATTCTGTATTGGATGAGCTGACTGTGCTGTATCATGTGCGTGAAGGAATTCATGCAGACATAGAACAGGAAAAAGCATTTCTGGATGAAAGACTGCTTCCCATTGCAAAGCAGTTATATGAGACAACCGGTGATAAACTTGCAGAAAATGAATGGAATTATTATGAAGCTCTCAGAACACAGTTAGATGCAGAAGAGCAGGAGAACCAGGAAGTCCTGAAGCTGCAGGAGGAACTGGAACGCATTCAGGCGGAAAAGTGGAATGCACTGGATGAACAGAATCTGGACAAAGCGAATGTATTGGAACAGCAGTTTATAGATACCGCAGCCAGCCTGCGAAGTCTGGAGCAAAGTGGAATCTATGGACAGGAGAGCATGACGGCAAAAGTTCAGACGCAGAAAGAATCCGCCATGAAATTAATCCATACACAGGACAGCAGTGTGGAAGAACTTCAGTACTATGTGGAAGGATTGCAGGCATTATGTACGATCATCCCCGAAACCGCCCTTACCGCCCTGGAAGAAGTGTCAGAAGAAATGTATATCGTTCAGTCTTCTCAGAGCGGCCCTGCCATTTATGACGCCTTAATTGACGAGTGTGACGAGATACTGGAAACTTATGCAAAACAAGATTCCGGATGGGATCAGGAGGAAATTTTAGATGATCTGATGCAGGAAATCGGATGTGTCATTACAGAAGATACCATCAGCGGAACTCTGTCGGAGCAAAACCTGGCTCTTTGTACGCTTGCCGCATATTGCGAGCAGTCTCAGGAAACAGGGGCCCGTGCATTACTGGAACAATTATCCGCCGGTCTTGCAGCACAGGAGAACAAAGGCGTTTTTCGGGCGCTGTCCCTCCCGGCAGAGGCTGACAGCGGCATGGGCCAGGAGCAGTATGTCCCTGCAGACCAGGTTGCCGCATGGTGTTCTTTCCGTTATGTATGGAATGAGGAACGCAACAGGGTTGTTCTCGCAAAGGGAAGCCGTTATTACATCTTTACCGCATTTGACGACTGTGTTGTGCGGGAAAAAGGAAAAACCGAAACCATGCCCGCTCCGGCTCCGTTTCAGACAGCAGTCTATCTTCCCGGAAGTTATGTGGAACAGGAGTTTTCATGCAAGATCCAGGAACTTCCAGGTACAGGATATGCGGTACTGGTGGATCGATCGGTGCAGGAAAGGGCTTTGGAAATCTGTAATTTGATTGCAGAATAGATACAATAACAAGAAGCACACAAAAGAAAAAATGAAAAGAAACAGAAAGGAGAAAAAATGGCTGAATATTTATCACCTGGAGTATACGTGGAGGAATATGACAACGCCCCCCGTGGAATGGAAGGTGTAGGAACAAGCACCGCCGGATTTGTGGGATTGGCAGAGAAGGGCAGTACAAAAGGCGCGCCGGTTTTAATTACCAATTATGCAGAATTTCTTCGCAGGTTTGGAGGATATTTAAGCGAATTTGCTTTTGGCGAATACCGGTACCTTGCAGGAGCCGTAGAGCAGTTTTTTATGAATGGAGGGACCCGGTGTTATGTAGCACGTGTGATTCCTCAAGATGCGGGCGCGGCAGAATTCCAAAACGAGGCTCTCAAAATATCAGCAGCCAATGAAGGGAGCTGGGGAAACCGGATTGTTCTGGAATTTACGGAAACTACAAAGAAAAAAATGCAGCTTCTGGAGAAAAAGTCAGAGAGAGTATATCTGGCAAAATCAACTACAGGCTTTGAGGAAGGCAGCCTTGTGAAAGCAGGAGAAGAATACAACCGGATCGTAACGATCTTTGACAGGGAAATTACCTTTGAGCAAGAGTTTGAACAGGACGTCGTCGATCCTGGGCTTGTACCCGAAAAAGTACTGTATCTGTCAGAATTGGAAGTACAGGTCCGGTATCAGGATGCGGTGGAAGTATTTTCAGAACTCAGCCTGTATCCTGCGTCCAGAAATGAAATCTCTGTACGGATGAAATCCAGTGAATTGATCAAATTGGAGCTTTTGGCGGGATGGAAGACGGAATTAAAAAACCCGGTGACACAGCTTCTCGGTGAGGAAGGGCCTGTGATCGTATTGTCCGCAGGACGGGACGGGACCATAGAACATGTCAATGCAGGGACTTTTATCGGAGAAGATCTTGGACCGGGAGCACGCACCGGAATCCAGGCGTTTCTAGAAAATAATATCGTCAGTATTATGGCGGTTCCGGGAATCACGATGCCGGATGTGATGGTCTCCCTGGTAGCGCATTGTGAAAACACAGGGAGCCGGTTTGCCGTGCTGGACATGCCCCAGAATCTTTCGGAACCGAAACCCCTGCTGGAATACCGGGAACTGATCGACAGTACTTATGCAGCCATGTACCATCCATGGCTCCAATGCTTTGACCGCACGACCCAGAAGGCAGGGTATTTCCCGCCGTCCGGTGCGGTGATGGGGGTGTACTCCAGAACAGACATTGCAAGAGGGGTCCACAAGGCCCCGGCCAATGAAACCGTATCCTGCAGCGGATTGCAGATCCATTATACAAAAGGAGAGCAGGATATCCTGAATCCGGAAGGAGTCAACCTGATCCGTGCCCTGCCCGGCCAGGGAATCCGTATCTGGGGAGCGCGCACGGCAAGCAGCAATGCGTCTTTCCGTTATGTAAATATCCGACGTCTGTTTATTTTTGTGGAAGAAAGCATTAAAGCAAATACAAACTGGGTCGTATTTGAGCCAAATGACGCTGCTTTATGGAACCGGGTAAGGCAGTCCGTATCGGGTTTTCTCAATACCATGTGGAGAAACGGGATGTTTGCCGGAGCGACACCGGAAGAAAGCTATTTTGTAGATATCGGTCCCACTACGATGACAGAAGACGATATCCGCAATGGCCGTCTCATCTGTAATATAGGGATTGCCCCGTCCAGACCGGCGGAATTTGTGATTTTCCGTGTCACTCAGCATACGTCTGACGCGGAGGCTTAAAAAACACTCGTAGAAAAAAGGATACGGGAATTGGTGATAAGAATAATAAGGAGGATTTCAAAAAATGGCAAGAGTTACATCGGATAACCTGAGTATTCCGCTGACTAAAATGAATTTTATTGTAACAGCCGAATCGGCAATCGCTGCCTTCACCGAGGTGAGCGGTGTAGAGGCAAGTGTAGATGTGATCGAGTTCCGGCAGGGAAATTCTAACAGTCTGGCGCCCATCAAGCTGCCGGGGCTTGTAAAACATGGAAACGTGACATTAAAGTTTGGCTGTACTTTAAACAATGCGTTTATGGAGTGGGCCACAGCCTGCGTCAGCGAAACGCGTAAGGATGATAATGTCAGAGAAGTCAAGATTGAATTGGTCGATATTTCCAAAGAAGCCCCTACAACGGTGGCAACAACAGTATCCGGTTCCTGTGTATGGACTTTGAAAAATGCGTGGGTGACCAAATATTCTGCGCCTGACTTAAACTCAACGGCAAATGAAGTTGCGATTGAATCGGTAGAACTGGCATATGAAGAGCTGACCATTCCAGGTGAAGCCGGAGCAGGCGCATAAGCATAAAATATCACAATATTTCTGAAAAGTATCATAGAACCAGACACGGAAATCGGTTCCAAAAGATACTTTGACAGATAACAGGAGGAAAAGGAAACATGACAACAGTGTATGAATTTGAACTGCCCAGAGGCTATCAGGATGCGTCCGGCGCTGTCCATAAAAAAGGAAAAATGCGTCTTGCCACAGCCGGGGACGAGCTGACTGCAGCTCGTGATCCGCGGGTACTGAATAATCCATCCTATCTCACGGTAGTGCTGCTTTCCAAAGTCATCACCGAGCTGGAAGGTGTGGATGCAATAAGCGGAAACCTGATGGAACATTTATATACGGCGGATTTGGCATTTTTGCAGGATATGTATGAAAAAATCAATGCTGTAGAGCTGCCGGTCATGCATACCGTCTGCCCGCATTGCGGACAGGAACATGAGGTTCCGCTAAATTTTACGAGGGAGGGGTGAGCCTCTACCCGGAGGATAAGCTGTACCAGGAATTGTCTTTTATTGCCTATTATTACCACTGGGGCATGGAAGAGGTGCTGGGTCTGGATCACCGGAGCCGGCGGCGGTGGTGCAGGGAGATTTCCGAAATCCACCGGGAGATAAACCCTTCGGAGAGAAAGGAGAAAAGTCTGTTTGAACTCGGGTACAACGCAAAGCGGATTTAGGAGCATGAATTTCCTGCTCCGTGTAGGCCAGAAGGATCTTCCGTGCAAAACGGTCCATGATTTTAAACAGGAGATAGAATACGAAACCATCCGGGAGGGCGGCAGGAACGATTCGGTACATATCCGGCCAAAACCAGTCACAAAGCCTTTTACTTTTCAAGTCGAACGCTATGTAGGGAGTGGATTTGAAGACCCGCTCCCCACTGGACTGGTGCTGACGGAGGATTTGCTCGTCCTTGTAGGCGAACATCCGGGAAATTTCAGCGAGCCGCAGGCAGAATTTACTTTCCGGGGCTGTATCGTATCCGGTAAGAGCTATAGCGGCCTGGATGCAGAAAAGTCTGGCCTGATCGTTGAGACAACTACGATTGCCTATGAACAAATGGAGGTTCGCTGGAAAGACGGGAAGGCAGCAACATGAGGCAGTTACGGCAAAAGCTGTCCAATCTTACGGAACACCGGCAGGAGGAAACTGTATATATCGAACAGATGGAGCAGTTTGCCCAGACAGTACTGGAGCGTTACAGGACAGGTATCCGAAGACTGCCGCTGTCCAATCTACTGCATCTGAAAACCCTTTCTTTGCAGACGGAAAAAGAGCCCGTTTCTGTAACCAATATTTCCAATTGGAATGTACAGCAGATCCGGGAAAGAGAAACGATTTCAAAACTGCTTTACAAAATCCAGAATCTGGATACAAAGGAAAGCCAGACTCAGAAAAAAGTAAAACAGGACAGCACCCGTATTGAAAAACTGGAGAGACAAATCAAAGAATCAGCGGGTGCAGGGCAAAAGCTGCTGAAGAGAATCCAATCCCAGACGGAGCGTGAAATCCGGTCCGTCCGTGAAGACACCTTATTCCATACAAGGGTAATCCACCGGAATATGCAGCAGATTGAACTGGAAAGCAGAAAGCAGATACGAGAAACCATACAGGAGGGATTTCAAAAGGAACTTCGGATTTTGCGCAGGATTCAGGAAGAACGGCAGGATGTCCTTCTTGTGTATCCGGATCTACGCTGGTATCTTACACAGGGCAGGCAAAGTGCCGGTGAAGAACCTGACAGCAGCTTTTTTTCTAAACAGCAGAGTCCAAAGAGCAATCCGGTATTTTTCCGCCAGTTTGATTCCAGACAGGAGCCGCCGGATGCACCTGAAAAACAGGAAATCAGAGAAATTGTAAAAGAGCAGATCCAGGACCAGGCCGGATTGCTGACGGAAAAGATATACAGACGGTTAGAGCGGCAGCTTTTGGATGAAAAAAAGAGGCGCGGATTTTAAAAGGATCAGAAAAACACTTTGAAAACAGGAGAAAGGGGAGGAGCCAATGGCAGAAGCATATCTATGCCTGAGAAAAGGACAGGAGGAGACCGTTTATCCCCTTCCGTTTGCTCCGGAAAAATTACGGTTGTCCACCGTAGGCAGGAGAAGCCAGATTAAAAGAGACTTTGAAGAAAAGAAAGGGCAGCGTTCCAAAAAAACATGGGAAAAGCAGTCGATTTCGGGAATCAATTTAAGTCTCCATCTTCTCTTTGACAAAAGCACAGAGGAAGATGGCTCTGTGCGCAGCGAGATAGAAGGACTGCTGGATGCTTTGGAAAAATGTGCCGAAGATACAAAAATCGTTTTTTGTTGGAATCAAATGGAATTTTCGGGGACTCTAAAAAATCTATCTGCCGAGTATCTCATGTTTGACAGCCAGGGGCGTCCGGTACGTGCCAACGCGGATCTAACAATCTGCTGTCAGGATAAAGATGGAATCCAAAATTTATTGGAGCAGGATTACCGAGCCTTATTCCAGTAAAAGCTTATAGGCTTTACAAAACGGGCAAGCAGGCAGTCAAATTGGTTACATAGGAAAGAGGTGGCAAAAGATGTTGGATAAAGCAGTGCTTGCTGTGGTGATGGAACAGGAGCAGCAGAATGCACTCAGTGTCCTGGACCGAGCGGTACAAAGGCTGTCCGGCAGGTCTGACAAAGAGCAAAGCTCCCGAATGCGGGTACAAGGCCAGGGAAATGGACTTAAAATATTTGAAGTACAATTTAATCCGGCTTCTCTTAAAATCCAGGGAAACGGAGGCGCCAAAATTCCCGGCAAAAACGAGAATGCACCGACGAACCAGAAACGGGAGCAATATGTATCGACTTCTTCTAAAGCACTTTCTTTGACACTGGATTTTGAAGGAGCAGATACAATGCATCAAGTCAATGGACTGCTTGGAATCAAGCAGGCGGCTGTAAATCCATGTGTATTATTTTGCTGGGGGGAAAATGTCTTTTCCGGATGCGTGTCACAGGCCAGCGGAGAATATACCATGTTTGACCATGAAGGACAGCCGGTCCGCGGAAAAGTCAACCTTACGATCATGCGGACGGACAGGCTTTGACTCTGGAAAAGGCATATAAAGATGAAATATGAATATCAACAGCTCAAGAAAAAATATAACGGTTTTTCTGTTCCGGTCGTTCATATCTCAGTAGAAGGAAAAGGATTTGAGACAAATCAGGCAGATATGGTAATCAGTGAAGTACAGGTACGCCAGACCTGTGGATTTGAGGCAGGGGATGCGGTATTTTCCATCTATGGATGTACGAATCCGCAGACCGAGGAATTTCTGTTTGAGGATCTGAAGCCTTATATTGCGCTGGGTTCCTGCGCCGTGTTGGAATTGGGATATCTGGGTGAACGGGAAGAAGTCTTCTGCGGCTACATCGCACGGGTAGAATTCATCCATGAGGAGATACCCTGTGTGGAGGTAACCTTAATGGATATCAAAGGAATCATGATGGCCGGAACCTGTGCGGGCCAGCTTCGGGCGTCCAGTTACGGGGAGGCTGTGCGGGAAATTTTTTCAGATAATCTCTACCAGGATTTAAAGCAAAAAGGGATTATCCGGAAATTAAATATCTCAGATACTCCGGACAAACAGGAGAAGTCCGAAGAGGGAATCCATACGATTGAATTATATTCGGAAAGCGCATATGAATTTGTGGTGAAAGCAGCAAAAAAATTTTACTATGAATTTTTTATAGACTGCGGAGATGTGTATTTTCGGAAAGCCAAATCTAATGAGTCAGAACTGTTCGTGCTGCGTATGGATGAATTGATTCTGTCCATGCGTATAAATTATGACATACGTGGGATTTTTCGAGAAGCAGAAGTCCGGAGTGTGGATGATGCCAAAGGCGTAACAGTAAAAGCGGTCAAAAAACAGATGAATAAGCTGTCCCATGGCAATAAGGTGAATGCTCTGTTAAAAGGAACCAAAAAAGTCTATGTGGATGCCTCGATCGGCTCTGCAAACGAGGCGGAGCTTCGGGCAGAATCGCTGTTAGAGACAGCGGCTTTCGGATTTGGAACACTGGAATGTGAATGCATCGGCATTCCCATTCTGCGGCCGGGACATTTCATCCGTCTGGAAGGGTATGGCGCTCCGGCAGATAATCGTTTTTATGTGACAGATGTGGAGCATATCTTATCAGAGGAGGGGTATATCACCCGGCTGACTGCGAAGACGGCATCGCTGGATGATACATAACTTAACGAGGTAGAATATGGCAATATTAGATTTATTAGATGAAGTATCCGGAAGGCAGTTTCAAAAAACAGAGATGGGAGAGCAGCGGGTTCCGGGAGTTGTGGTGGGAATCGTAACTGAAAATTATCATAAAGATTTTCCTGGAAAAGTCCGGGTGAGTATCCCTGTCAGAGATGAAAATGCAAATGTACTAAAGTGGGCAAAAGTCGCCAGGGTGTATGCCGGAAAAGAATGGACACATTATTTTCTTCCCGAAAAAAATGATCAGGTACTGGTTGCCTTTGAACATGGAAATCTGGAGAAGCCATATGTGATCGCCTCCCTGCCGCGGGATGGGGACCGGGTAGTCTCAGACACAGCCGATGCCGATAACCAGTTCAAAAAAATTGTGACCCGCCAGGGAAACAGTTTGATTTTTTTCGACCACAAAGATGGGGACGGAAAGAAGGATCATATTGAGCTGCATACGGCAGAAGCAAATCTGCAGATGGTCCTGGATAATGAAAAGAAAAATATCCGGATTTCTGACAAGGAAAAGCATTGTGAACTGGAAATGAAAACGGATGACGGCCATATCAAGATAACCGCAGAAAAGAAAATCACAATCTGTGTAGGTGATAAGATCAAAGTATATTTAAATGGAGAGAATGGAACGGTCCAGGTGAAAGCAGACAAAATTGCCATGCAGTCCGGCAGAGGGATTGAACTAAAGACAGACGGAACGGCAAAACTCAGCGGCCAGCAGACCGTGTTAGAAGCATCTGCCTCTTTAAAGCAGTCCAGTAACGGTATGGTATCTATCTCAGGAACTCCCATCAAGCTTGGATGATGCAAACAGGATAAAAGGAAGGATATACAGCCATGGCAGGAGGAATGAAATTTCCGGTACAGATCAATCCCGCAACCGGAAGGTTTATGGAATCAGACGGATTGGAAAACATCAAAGAATCTGTATATTTGATTTTAATGACACAAAAGGGAGAGCGGGCGGCCAGCCCGGGATTCGGAAGCAGGATTCAAGGATATCCATTTCAGGATTTTTCTCCTACCAGACGGCATATGTTGGAGAGGGAAGTCCGAAATACCATATTGTCACAAGAGCCTCGGATAGAGGATGTCCATGTCAAAATAGAATGGCATCAGGAAAAGGCCCAGGTTTTGATTCATGTTGACTATACGGTCCGTGATACTGAACAGACAGAACATTTAGAACTGACAGTATAAAGGAGAATCACAGAGGATGGTTTGGGAAGATTTAAAGAAATTGGCAAAAGACTATTTGCCCCAGTGGAGTATCTCACGTAATTCCCCCGATATAGGCGGAGTCATTGCACTGATTTATGCAGAATTGATGGAAAAGACTCTGCAAAAATATGAGGAAATGCCCAGCCGTGCCTTACAAGAAATCCTGCAGATCTCAGGGATGCGCCCTGCCTTTGCCTCTCCTGCCAGAACGATTCTGGTCATAGAGATCGACCGGGCGGCAAAGGAAGGGGTCCTCATCCGAAAAGGCAGCCGGTTTTTTGCAGATTTGGATGAGAGGGATAAGCCAGTTGTATTTTGTACGGAGCAGGAACTTCTGGCGGTACATGCAAATCTGACAGAGATTTTACAGATTTCACAGAAAAAGCAGACAATCTATGCCCGAAAATCCCCGGACCGTTTGTTTCCGATTTCTCTTTTTCATATGGAAAACGGCTCATCCGGTAAGTCAGGCGGCACGCTTTTAGAGTCATACGCTTCTGAAAATATCTATCAAGAGGAACTGGTTGTCTCACATCCTGAAATCTTACAAGATCCCGTCCGAATCCCACGCAGTATATTTGGTGAAATGACTCCATGGTATCTGGGCGCCCGGATACAGGCATATGGCATGGGAATCCATCCTGAGATACTCTATGATGGAAATCAAGAACTGGATTTGGAGCGGGCCGCGATTTTCGGCCGTGAACTTCTGGAGTATAAAGAATGCTATATTGGACAGGATTCTGTGTTTCGGCAAGGAGGCGCCAAGATTGTTCTGGACTTTACCCTGCATTTTGAAACCTATTGTGTACAGCCGGACAAGACCCAGGAAGAATGGAAAGTTATCAAAAGAAAAACCAGGGAAATGCCGTCTCCAGTTCCTGTCTATGCAGAAGAAGTCGCCTACTCTTATTTCAATGGAGTGGGATGGAAACGACTGGAAATTTTAGATGGAATGACCGGAATTTTTTCAAAAGAATATGAAGCCGATTCGAAAAGAGAGGACTGTCAGCTTACCTTTTGGTGCCCTTATGATTGGCAGCCTGTCATTGCCGGCGGCCGGGAATTACGTTGTCTTCGGATACAGGTCATACATGCCGGACGAGGCTGGCAGATGGATGCCCAGTATCATTATCCGGTGTTAGAAGGGCTCCGGCTGTCTTATTCCCATGGTCCGTCAGGGGTTCTGCCTGAAAAAGTCACTTCCGTTCAAGGGGTCCTGAAAACCGAGCTGCAGCACAAAGGCAGATTGGGAAACGTTCAGCCCGGAAAGCGCATGTTTCTGCCATTTGCGTATGATGGGGAAAGTATGCTGCTGGGGTTTGACCAGATATTTCCTTCGGGGAATATCAGCCTGTATCTGATACTGGAAGAACAGGAAAGAGTCCCGGGTATTACCATTCAATATGCATATTCTGCCCAAAACGGATTTGAATCTCTAGAAGTGCTGGATACGACCAATGGCCTGTGCCATTCCGGAATCGTCATGTTTTGGCTCCCGGAAAATGCAGGAATGCTAAAAGTAGAAGGCAGGGAACGTTTTTGGATTCGCATAAAAATAATAGGCGTTGATACGAAAAAGGGGATAGAGTTTGCACCTTGTCTTCATATGGTCTATTTAAATGGAGTCGAAGCCTTGAATTATGAATGGTCTGAGGGAAAAGATTATTATCTGGATGAACCCGTTCCATTTCTGGAATGCCGGATAAACGGGGAGCAGATTCTGGAGGCCGAGGTCTGGGTGAACGAGAAAGAAATCTGGTCAGAGAAAGAAATGCTGAATATATGGAAGGGCCCATGGGGAATGGAAGGCCGGGTGCGTATGGAACGGGATTACCGGGGGAAAATCACGGAATTTTATGTGAAATGGGATGAGGTTGAGAGTTTTGAATGTAAAGAAGGGCTGCGCCGGGGCTATGTACTGGACCGTGAGGAGAAAAAGATAAAATTTGGGGATGGAAGGAACTGGAATATTCCGGAGTGTACCAGCGGCACCGCTTTTTATATCCGGGTAAAGACTTGTGATGGGGCGGCAGGAAACTTAAGACCTATGCAAGCCTATCATCCTGCTGTTTTACAAACTTTTCTGAGAAAGGCCTATCAGCCGGGACATGCAATCGGCGGTTGTGATGCCGGGGTACAAGCTCATATGGAACAAAGGGGAAATTTTCTGAGAAATAGCGGAAACAGGCTGATATCCATAAAAGATTATGTATCTGAAATCAGAACATTTTCAGAACAGATTGCGGAGGTAAAGTTGATAAAAACGTTATCCGGCACTGAAAAAATAGTGGTATTGATGAAGGATTATATCGATGGTCCTGCCTCTTATTGGCAAATAAAGCCTGCCATACAGGAAGCAATCCGAAAGAAAAGAGTACTGGCAGATAAAGAAGACCTGGTCATAGAAAAACCAATATTTGTCCAGGTATCCGTGGAAGTATGGGGGAATTGCCCGCCTCATAAGATCATAGAAGCAAAGCAGCGCCTTCAAGACCGTATTTATCATTTTTTTGGTTCAGAAGACTTTAGTAAAATCGGAAAACTTCCCAATCGGATGGAATTAGAAACTATGCTGCGCTCAGGGGACGTGGAAGTTTCTATCCGGTATTTTAATGCAGTGTTTCAATATCAGGATTTAAAAGGAGTGCATACGTGGAATCTGGATGCAAAAGTATCCATCCCCGAGGCTGTCTGCCTGAATGGAATACACCAAGTACATTTACAGGGAGGCGAGAGTATTGCTTACAAAGGATAAGATGTTTGAACAGAAACTGAGGGAAACGATAGCAAAAATCCCCTTTTATTCCGAAAGTTGGACGAATCGTTCAGAATCTGATCCGGGGTTGACAATCCTGGAAAATTTAATGGTTCTTTTAATGCTGATGGAAGAGCAGATGGAGTATGTGCCGGAATCAATACAAAAAAAATTTCTGGAATTACTGGATATCAGGGAAACTCCTGGAAAAAGTGCAAAAGTCCTTCTTCTTCCCGACAATCGTCCGGAAGGACGAAAGATTCCGGCACATCAAAAATTTTATACCGGACAATTGTGTTTTGAGACTGTACGGGAAGAAATTATGATGCCCGGAAAGCTGAAAAAAATTTTCCGGGAACAGAATGGAAATTTCATAGAACTGGAGGAACTGTCACCTGGAAACCCTTTGTCTGTGAAACCTTTTGGAGCGAATCCTCAAAAGGGAGATGCCATCTGCCTGTTGTTTGACTTTTTATCATCCGATATCCGAAAGCCGTTACATTTCTATGCGACAGTAAAATCACGTTTTCCACGAAACCCTCCGATGGGAACTACAGATTTTGATTTTGCAAAAGCAAAATGGTCTTATTCTGCAAAAAATGGTTTTGAAACTATGGTCTGCGAAGACAATACGGGCGTGTTTTTATGGTCCGGGGAAATCAAACTCCATCTGGGTAAAGCGGCTCCGAAGCGGATGTCCATCGGCTCAGATTCCGGCTATGTGATCCGATGTGAACTGACCTGTGCACAGTATGATATCAGCCCGGAATTGGTGGCCATTGACGGACCTCTTCTGGAAGTGTATGAAATGGATTCCAAAGCCTTCTCTTATACAGTCCAAACCGGAGAGAAACTACGGCTCCCACAGGTTCTAGGGGAAGAGCCGTATACCTTTGTCTACGAAAAAAACAACGATGGATATCACCCATGTGAAATACAAAACACAGAAAGGGAGAGGAAGGTCATTTGCATTCAGAAGGAGATCATGCCGTTTAGGGATCTGGGAATTTTATATGGCTATGACCAGGAGGAATTTGATGTAGGAATGCTGGAGCCATTGCTTTCGGAAACCCTGGAATTGATGGCTGTAAAAAAACAGGACGGAGAGTATGCTGAAACAGCCGCTTTTTTCCGACAAAACGAGCAGGCATCTGTCGATGAGAATCCACTGATTTTTCGTTATGATGAGGAAAGAAGAAAAATCCGGATTGTAGACCCAGGCGATTATATTGGGTGCAGGCTTTTGATTTCTGCCTGTGCCTCCTATCATGGTGAGGAAGGGAACATTCTCGCTCATAACAGGTTCACCACGATCAAAAATGGAAAACAGGAGACTTATGAAAATCCAAATCCCGCTGCCGGAGGTCAGAATCCCAGAGGGTTTGCAGAGCTATGCAAAATGCTGTTAAAACAATTGGAAACATCTGAAACTGCAGTTACCGCAGAGGATTATGAAGCTCTGGTGCGGCAGGTACCGGGCCTTTGCATCCATAAAGTGCATGCCTATGCCGGAGAGAAAGAACGGGAAGTCGAGATTGTCATAAAGCCTTACAGCGAAAGCGAACGTCCGGTTCTTTCCCCATATTACCAGCGCTGCATCATGAAGTATCTGGAGGAACGAAGACTGCTCCATACCAGCTTTCGAATACGCAGTCCGGGCTATATCCCTGTAGATGTATGGATGATTGTTTTTGTGAAAATGCAATATCTGAATTGCCGTGCACAGATTGAGAGAATGATCCGAAAAGAACTGGACTATGTGAATGGAAGTAAAACATTTGGAGCACGGATTGAATTGGTAAAGCTGATGAAAAAAATAGAAATGCTGACATATGTGGAATATGTCCAGGACCTATGTCTGAATGGCCGCCGCATGGATTTGATGCTGCCAAGTTATGGGCTGGCCTATGCAAGGGATATAAAATTGGAAGTGAAAAGTAATGAAATCGTATGACCAAATGAGGACCTATACTTATGGATATACCCGATTAAAGAAGGCCGAAGGAGAAGGCTTTAAGCTCGGACGAGACGGCAGCCTTTTTTTGGTTGGAAATGACTGCAGGATTTTTCTGAAAGCTTTAGATGGCGTAGAGGAACCATGTCTTTGGGGACGGCTGCATCTGGATGTGAAACTCTCAAAAAACAGTATCCTGACCGTATATGCGGCATCAGGCAGACATGGAAAAGAGACTTGCATCGGACCGTTTGTAAATCAGACAGATATATTGCTGTGTGAGCTGTCAGGCCGAAACTTATGGATCTGGATGGAGATTAAAAATCCTGGGAAAGGTGTCATCCGTAATATCCAGGTGCAATGCCCTGGTACAGAATTTTTGCAGATGATGCCAGAGGTGTATCAGGAGAGAGGGAGTGTCCTCCATCGGTATCTGTCGATATTTTCCTCTATCTATTGGGATGTGCAGAAAAAAATAGATGGTATGGAAATTCTTGCCGATGTGAAGCAGACTCCCCTTCAATGGCTTCCGCTTTTGGAAGAATGGCTTGGCGTCCAGTGCGGGGATGGACTGCTTTCAGAGCCTTTGACAAGAAGACTTTTAGCACGGACAGCCTATTTTAACAGAATACGCGGAACACGGAAAGTGGTAGAGGAACTGACGCTGCTGCTTTCCGGAGAAAAGCCAAAAATTTTTGAAAAGGAGTCCGGTACGGTGGTATTGCTCCTGTGTCAGGATATTACAGAAATGCTGGAGCGAAGGCTCATGTATTTCCTACAGCAATTCCTGCCAAAAGGATGCA
Organism: uncultured Lachnospiraceae bacterium; assembly: GCA_947564305.1. Next base: position 101,279 of record CANOBT010000001.1, read on the forward strand.
GGCTCCATATTATATCAGAGTTAGATCCGATGGGCATGGATGAATATTGTTATATGGATGTGAATGCAATGCTTAAACCTCTGCCGGAAGGCAGATTAGATGAAGACATTGCATTGGAGCAATGTGCGATGCAATAAGGAGAAGAGATGGAAATTACAGAAAAAATACAGAGGAATGGAATCGCCGCAGTAATTGCGGGATTTGAGCAGGTATTAAGGTTATGGGACAATATACAGTAATCGCAAATGTGAGCGAAGAGTTGGTACGTGTCCTACAAAAAGAATTAGTTCCGGAATTAATTTCTGACGAGAGCACGATTGGGCTGTGCAGTCCCGAAGAGCCCGAAGACACAGAATTAGGAATTTTTTTATATGATATTCAGGAAAGTGATGAGGTACGCCAGTTAAGGATGATTGACAATGGTCCTGCAAAACAGCAGTATCCTCCGGCATTTTTATCTCTGTACTATATGCTGACGGCCTATTCGCAGAGTGACCGGAAATTCAGGATGGCACAGGAACAAAGAATACTCGGAAGAATTGCTCGTAAATTTCACGACTATCCATATCTGGAAGTGGAAGGAGAGCAGTTTCCTTTGCAGATGATGAAAATATCCACAGAGGATAAGCTAAAGCTTTGGAATTTTAATGGAAAGCCGTATAAGCCGTCTTTATTTTATAGGGCTGCGCCAATTATCCTGGACTCTGCAAGATTCCGGGAAGTCTCGAGGGTAAAAAGTACCGATTTCGATGTGTCAAGGCGATAAAACGTCAAAAGGAGAAAAGGAAACATGGAACAATCAGTAGAAGAGCAGATGGAACAACTGCTTCTTGGGATTTCCCAATGGTATGACGGTATACAACCTCTTCCCAAACTGCTTTTATATGAAAAGGAACTGCAGGAACTCCTTCGCCTTGGGATTGGCGGTGAAACATGTGGACGGCTGACTGTCATATCCGGCAAACATGGGAGCGGCAGAAAACTGCTTCTCATGACTGCGGCACACAGATTCCAAAAAGCACTGCTTCTCATTAATGGCAGTGCCTTTTTGAAATTATACCTACAGTACGGTCATCATATTACCTCCTTTTTGGCTTGGGAAAGAGTACAGAAGGGATGTCTTTTTTGTTTAACGGATTGTCAGATTCCAGAGGAATCAGAAGCAGACTGGACGGAAATGCTTCTGCATCTGCTCAGCCTGAAGACTTCCTTCTGGGTCATACTAGAAACAGTTCCCATGTTTCCAGTAAACGGGGATTATGAATATACAGTCATTCGGCTGAAGGAGCCGGATGTGAGAGGCCGTGCCGCTCTCTGGAGCCATTTTCTAGAAGAGGCAAAAGAGACGAATCGTCTGGATACAGGGAAACTCGGAGCCTGCTATCACTTTCATTGCGGGGAAATCCGGCAGGTACTCCGCTCTGCTATACTGGAAAGAATCCGTGACGGCCGCAGTGTCCTATGTGAAAAGGATATCCGTAAGGCTGCAGAACTGTGGGGGAATGGGGATTTAAGCCCTCTGGCAGTAAAGGTTCCCTGTATGTTTTCCTGGGAAGATCTGGTTTTGGATGAGGGAACTATGAGGCGGCTTCAGGAATTGTGTAATCTGATTTATTATCAGGAAGTGACAGGGATTCAATGGGGCTTCTATGAGAAACGTCCTTATGGAAACGGTTTATGTGCCATGTTCTATGGACCTCCCGGAACTGGGAAGACTATGGCGGCCCAGGTGGTGGCACATGAACTGGGAATGGAACTTTACCGCGTCGATTTGTCACAGATGAATAGTAAATACATTGGAGAAACCCAGAAAAATCTACATCAGTTATTTGAGAATGCAAAGGAAATGAATGTGATTCTGTTTTTTGACGAAGCGGACGCTCTGTTTTCAAAGAGGACCAATGTCAAGGATGCCACCGACCGTCACGCCAATGGAGAAGTAGCCTATCTTTTGCAGCGGCTGGAGGCATATGAAGGAATTACCATCCTTGCAACGAACTTGAAAAATCAGTTGGATGATGCATTCCGCCGCCGGATACGGCGCATAATTCATTTTCAGCTTCCGGACTTTGAGACCCGAAAACGGATGTGGGAGAGTGCATTTCCGGTGCAGGCGCCTTTGGAGAGTGAAATTGACTTCTCTGTTTATGCCAGACATTTTGAACTTTCTGCCGGAGAAATCAAGGATGCCGCCTTGGACGCTGCATTTTTTGCGGCTGCTGACGGAGGTAAAATAGGAGAGAAGCAGATTCGTGAAGCATTAAAGCTCTGTTATGAGAAATATGGCCGGATCTTAACGGAAGAGGACTTTAAAAAAAGTTGAAAAACGATAGTATAAAAAACATCCTGCGGTTTCGTTCATTCTGAAATGAATACGGACGAAACCGCAGGATGTTTTTTATTCTATTGTTGCGATATCAATCAATGTCAGCTTTTGGATATCTGTATTTTCTAAACTGGTAATCAATGCTCTTGCCGTATCCATAGCAGTTAGTACATTGACACCTGTCTCGATGGCATTTCTGCGGATAATAAAACCGTCCCTGGAATGCTCCGCGCCCTGTGCCGGGGTGTCGATAACCAAATCGATTTCGTGTCCTAAGATCAAGTCCATCAGATTCGGGGACTCCTGCTCAATCTTACGCACTGTGATCGCTTTTACGCCTCCGGCCTTCAAAGCCTCGGCAGTTCCCCTTGTGGCAAAGATTCGGTAACCAATCTTTTCAAATCTGCGTCCAATCTCCACAGCTTCCTCTTTGTCTTCATCCCTCACGGTCATAATCATATTTTTGAACCGTGGGAGACGGATTCCTGCGCCGATAAATGCCTTATACAATGCCTCATCAAAGGTAGAGGCAATTCCCAAACATTCTCCGGTAGACTTCATCTCTGGTCCAAGGCTGATATCTGCGCCACGGATTTTCTCAAAAGAGAATACCGGCATCTTGATTGCAAAATAGTCTGCCTCTTTTTGAAGTCCCGGTTTATATCCCAGTTCCCGGATCTTGCTTCCCATAATCACCCGTGCGGCAAGGGGGACGATTGGAATGCCTGTCACCTTGCTGATATATGGCACGGTACGGCTGGAACGCGGATTCACCTCAATCACATATACATCTGCCTCCCCGCACACGATGAACTGAATATTGATCAGTCCAATCACATGCAGCGATTTCGCCAGTCTTCTCGTATACTCCGCAATTTTTTCTTTAGCCGCCTTTGTCAGACTCTGAGCCGGATAGACGGAAATACTGTCTCCGGAGTGGATGCCTGCCCGCTCAATATGCTCCATAATACCTGGAATCAAAATATCTTCTCCGTCGCAGACTGCATCCACCTCGATTTCTTTTCCATTTAAATATTTATCCACAAGAATCGGATGATCCTGTGCAATCCGGTTGATAATACCGATAAATTCATCAATATCATGGTCATTGATGGCAATCTGCATCCCTTGTCCGCCCAGTACATAGGAAGGTCTTACCAGAACCGGGTATCCAAGACGATTTGCCACCTCTTTAGCCTCTTCTGCGGTAAATACAGTGCCGCCGGAGGGACGTGGGATCTGGCATTCTTCCAATATCTCGTCAAAGAGTTCACGGTCCTCGGCCTTATCCACATTTTCCGCTGAGGTTCCCCAGATTGGAACTCCCATCTTCATCAGACTTTCCGTCAGTTTGATAGCTGTCTGTCCGCCGAACTGTACGACAGCTCCGTCAGGCTTTTCTAAATCTACAATACTCTCCACATCCTCTGGAGTGAGAGGTTCGAAATACAACTTGTCCGCAATATCAAAGTCCGTGCTGACCGTCTCCGGGTTATTATTGACGATGATGGTCTCGTAGCCTTCTTTTGCAAAGGCCCAGGTACAATGTACGGAGCAGAAGTCAAATTCGATTCCCTGACCAATCCGGATCGGACCGGAACCTAGAACCAACACTTTTTTCCTGTCTGTGGTCTTCACGGCTTCATTTTCGCTTCCGAATACGGAATAGTAGTAGGGCGTTTCCGCTGCAAACTCTGCCGCACAGGTGTCTACCATCTTATAGGCGGCTACAATTCCGTTTGCATGGCGCAAATCATGGATTTCCCGTTCGTCACGGCCGGTCAGCCTGGCAATCACATTATCCGGGAATTCCATCCTCTTAGCCTCTTTTAAAAGCTCTGGCGTGAGTTCCTCCCTCTGCAGAGCCTGTTCCATTTCTACCAGGATGGCAAGTTTATCAATAAACCATATATCAATCATGGTTTTCTCATGAATCAGTTCATAACTAATTCCTCTGCGCAATGCCTCTGCGATACGCCAGATCCGCATATCATCCACAATCGAAAGCTGTTCTGTCAGTTCATCCTCAGAAAGCTTTGAGAAATCATAGGATAACAGGCAGTCCACATGCTGTTCCAAGGAGCGGATGGCCTTCATCAATGCTCCTTCAAAATTGTCACAGATACTCATGACCTCGCCGGTAGCCTTCATCTGTGTTGTCAGCGTCCGCTTAGCACTGATGAATTTATCAAAGGGAAGTCTTGGGATTTTTACCACACAGTAGTCCAGCATCGGTTCAAAACTAGCATAGGTCTTGTGGGTAATGGCATTCTTGATCTCATCCAATGTATAGCCTAGGGCAATCTTGGCTGCCACCTTCGCAATGGGATACCCGGTGGCTTTGGAAGCCAGGGCAGAAGAGCGGCTGACTCTGGGGTTCACCTCGATGACACAATATTCAAATGATTCCGGATGTAATGCATACTGAACGTTACATCCTCCCGTAATCTTCAGCTCATCAATAATTTTCAACGCAGAAGTACGCAGCATCTGGTATTCCTTGTCACCTAAAGTCTGGGAAGGCGCTACCACGATACTGTCGCCGGTGTGTACACCCACGGGGTCAATATTTTCCATATTACATACAGTGATACAGTTGCCGTTTCCGTCCCGCATCACCTCATACTCAATTTCCTTCCAGCCTGCAATACAGCGTTCCACCAATACCTGTCCTACACGGGAGAGGCGCAGGCCGTTTTCCAGGATTTCCATAAGCTGATGGGAATCATGGGCGATTCCGCCGCCACTTCCTCCCAGAGTATAAGCCGGGCGAAGTACGACCGGATAACCAATTTTATTTGCAAAAGCCAGACCATCCTCCACAGATTCCACCACCAGGGACGCCGCAACAGGCTCACCGATTTTCTCCATAGTGGCCTTGAATTCCAGACGGTCCTCCGCTTTTTTTATGGTCTCAGAGGTGGTCCCGATGAGGCGCACATGATGCTCCTTTAAAAACCCGGATTCTTCCAATTCCATAGCCAGGTTCAATCCGGCCTGTCCGCCTAGTGTGGGAAGGATGCTGTCCGGCTGTTCCTTCTGGATTAACTGTTCCACCACTTCTAATGTCAATGGTTCAATATAAACCCGGTCAGCAATATCCTTGTCTGTCATGATTGTGGCAGGATTGGAATTCAACAGTACCACTTCCAGATTCTCTTCCTTTAGTGAACGGCATGCCTGGGTTCCTGCGTAGTCAAATTCCGCAGCCTGTCCAATAACGATTGGGCCGGAGCCGATAACCAGTACTTTTTTGATACTCATATCTCTAGGCATTGTTTTATCCCTCCATCATTTCCATGAATCTGTCAAACAGGTATCCTGAATCCTGAGGTCCCGGGCACGCTTCGGGGTGGAACTGGACCGTAAAAATATTTTTTCCCACATATTCCAATCCTTCATTGGTTCCGTCATTTACATTCACAAAGGCCGGAACTGCCACATCCGCACTCATATGCTCGGTATCCACCACATATCCGTGGTTCTGGGAGGAAATATAGACCCGTCCGGTCTTTAAATCTTTGACCGGATGATTGCCGCCCCGGTGGCCATATTTTAATTTATGGGTAGACGCACCTGTAGCAAGAGCCATGAGCTGATGTCCAAGGCAGATTGCAAAGATAGGAATATTCGTCTGATACAATTTTTTGATTTCTTCGATAATGGAAATACAATCCGCCGGGTCTCCAGGCCCATTGGAAAGCATAATACCGTCTGGATTTGTGGAAATGATTTCATCCGCAGTTGTATGTGCCGGATAAATCGTCACTTCACAGCCGCGTTCATTTAAAGATCTGGCAATATTCTTCTTTGCCCCTAAATCAAGAAGTGCTACCTTTTTTCCGTCTCCCGGCAAAATCTCTTTTTCCTGGCAGGTCACTTTGGAAACAACATCTCCAACATGATAGGACTTTAACAAAGGAAGAATTTCCTCAAGATGATAATTTTGGTTCGTGGTGATCATACCGTTCATGGTTCCCTTTTCCCGCAGGATTCTGGTAAGGGCACGGGTGTCGATTCCTGCAATTCCTGGGATATCCTGTTTTTCAAGGAAGTCCTGAATCGTGCCTTCACAGCGGAAATTACTTGGAATACGGGATAATTCACGGACAATATAACCATCCGGCCAGGCCTTTTGTGATTCCATATCCGGTGTGATTCCGTAATTGCCAATCAAAGGATATGTCATCACAACGGCCTGACCCGCATAGGAAGGGTCTGTCAACACCTCTAAATAGCCTGTCATAGACGTATTGAATACGATTTCACTGATCATGTCTCTTGTGGAACCGATGCTTGTACCTGTAAATACGGTTCCGTCTTCTAAAATGAGAAACGCTTTCATCCATTCACCTTTCCCTTCATTTGTTTACATATACTGGTGTCGTAAAATCGTAAAAATTATACTACAACTGCTATAAGAATTCAACTTGTTTTTAAAACTCCTTCTTTTTCATAATCCGCAGTGAGATGAGAAATGAAATTCCGGTTATCATAATCAATCCAACACAGATACCGGCGATAACCGTAGCTGTATTTGCCGCATTGATCCGTATCAGGGCGCCGGAAACATCCAGATTGAATTTTTTAATGAGGAAATAGCCTCCAAACCCGACCAGGTAACCTATCCCTAAAATGATTGAAATTGTGATCCGGCTTTTTTCAGCGCCGAATTTCAGCAGGACGGGTATCATGATGGACTGCATCAATGTGGCGGTTACAAAGGCAGATAGAAACGCCGTGGCTAATACGTTAAGCTGTAGAGGGGCATGTTTTACCAGCATCCTTGCGGCTGACAATAAAACGGCGAACAGGGCTGCTGCGGTCATCCCCACAATTTGAAGGAGATATTTTTCCTTAACATAACTGCTCCGGCTGACAGGCAGTGTCATCAGATAGCTCATCCCATTAGCATACTGGTCAAAATTAATGGTGCTGTATGCAAAGGTTGATAAAATGATTGCCATGTACATAGCGGCAAAGCTTTGATTTTCGCTAAATAGTATAAAAAAAATACCGATAAGCAGACCTGGCATATAAGACTGCTTCTGACTTTTTAACAACTGGAAATCTTTGATTAATAGTCCTTTCATTTTCTTGATTCCTTCCTTAAAAATACTTTTTAACTTCCTGAATTATATTGTAAACATCATTTTGTCTATTTTGCATTCATCCATGGATATTAGATTGCGCTGCCCAATATCATCATCATGATCAATTCATCCATACTTCCTTTTTCAATCGCAATATCGGGATAATTCTCCAGATAGAACTGCTTCTGGTTGGTCAGGCAGCTATAGCCAAATTTTTCTTTTTTGCAGCGTAGAATATATTCTTTGTCAAGCGTTTCATACTGTTCTTCGGTCAATTTCAGGAGCGCATAGTCACTGAGCAGTATATCTGTCTCTTCATGCAGGATGATCTTCCCTTCGTCTATCATATAGAAATCATCACAGAACCCCTCCAGGTCGGAAGAGATATGGGAACTGATCAGAATAGAGCGTTCCTCCTGTTCCATATAATCCCTTAATAGTTCCAGAATGTTATCCCTTGCTACCACATCTAGCCCGCTCGTAGGCTCATCCAGTATAAGCAGTCTGGAATCATGGGAAATCGCAGTCAATACCTGAAGCTTTTGCTTCATCCCATTAGAAAACTCACTGATTTTTTTTGTGAGAGGCAGGGAGAATTTTTTGCATTTTTTCAAAAATTCTTCCTCCTCGAATGTGGAATACATGCTGCGAAGTACCGGAATCAAATCCTGAATCGTCAGATACCCATTAAAACCGGAATCCGACAGCACAACCCCAATCTGTTCTTTATCGTATATTCCGAGCTGCTCCACAGGTTTTCCAAATATTTGAATGGAACCTCCGTCACAACGAATCAGACCCAGAATCGCTTTAAATGTAGTACTTTTTCCTGCCCCGTTCTTTCCAATCAGACCGGTGACACAGCCGGGTTGGACCTCCATGGAACATTCCAGGTTAAATTCCTTATAATGCTTTGTTACATTTTCTAATTTCAACATCTTGCTAGTCCTCCAATATAATCTGAAATAAATCCATAATATCCTGATTGCTCATGCCGCAGCTTCGGCCTTTTCGGATGGCCATTTCTAAATCAGCCTCCACTTCCTTTTTTTTCTCTTCCAGCATCAATTCCTGGTTGGCCAGTGTGACGAAGCTGCCTTTTCCGTGTACAGTAACAATAAATCCTTCCGCATCCAGGGCATCGTAGGCTTTTTTTACGGTCAGTGCACTGACTTTCAGCTCCTTGGCCAGAGTACGGACCGACGGAAGCATCTCACCTTCCTGCAATTCCCCCTGCATAATTTCCTTTTTCACCTGAGAGACAATCTGCTCATAGATGGGCTGCATGGAAGAATTGTTAATAATCAATTTCACTTTCATCCCTCCTTTGCTTACAAACAGTATATAACAGTATTGAACTGTTGTCAACTGTTTTATACTGTTTGCTACAAAAATTGAGGGTGAAGTCATGAAAGAGTTGACAAATCCGAAATGTGGTATTAAATTTTTAATATGCAAAGAGTGTCTGTGAGGGATAAAAAGGAGAATGTATGATTAAAGGTGCTATATTTGATGTGGATGGAACACTTTTAAATTCCATGCCTGTCTGGGAACATCTGGGTGAACTGTATCTGCGCTCCCTTGGAATTGAAGCTGAACCGGGGCTTGGCGAAGCATTATCTGCGATGAGCCTGCCACAAGGAGCGGATTACCTGATTTCACATTATCATTTGGGGAAGACACGCAATCGGGTACTGGAAGGCATTAACCGGGAAGTGAGGGATTTCTATGCAGAGAAAGTCCCTCTCAAATCAGGAGTGCGCGAATTTTTAGAAGGGCTGCGGGAGCATAAAATTCCACTGGTAATTGTTACGACCAGTGACCGTGGAAACGTAGAAGCCGCGTTGAAGAGACTTGGGATACTGAATTATTTTGACAGAGTATTCACCTGCACAGAGATGGGAACGGATAAAAACCGGCCGGACATTTATCTGGCAGCATCCCTGCAGCTTGATACGGAGCCATCAGAGACGCTGGTTTTTGAGGATGCGTTTCATGCCATTGTGACTGCGAAAAAAGCAGGATTTCGGGTAGTTGCTGTCTACGATCAGGCCAATGACAGCAAGCTTGGAAAGATTTGGAATACGGCGGATATCTATCTGTCAGAGTTTTCCGATTTTGATATGTTTTGGAGGAGAGTGTCAAAAGGTTGAGAGAGAATATTACGAATAAAGAGAAAGAAGAAGCGCTTGCAGCCATGAAAAAAATGGCTGCCAAAATGCTCAGAACGTCAGAACAAGTCTATGTCATTTTTTCACATTGTACCAGAATGCCTTATGTGGTGTGTGATGACAAGACCTATGATGATGAGATTTTTTTATATTTTCAAGAGGAAGCAGCAAAGAAGGCTGTGAAAAAACTTTTGGAGCAAAAGGAACTGGTACAGGCATTGAGGATTGAGAAGAAGGACTTGTTAGCCTTTTATGTCAGTCTGATGCCATTGGGGGTAAACTGCATTCTTGTGCATCAGGAAGTCCAGCCAGATAAAGTGTACAACGAAACAGAGAAGGAATCAGAAATGCCTTCTGAACCTGTCTTGGTAAAAATTCCGATTCAATTGGATGAAATCATCCGAAGAAAGGAGCCAGAAGACGGGAAGGCTTTGATCGAAAATCCGCAGCTCCATCTGACTGCGCTTTATTTTATGCAAAAAGTACGAAAAGCCCCGCAGACAGAACTTACAGAAGAGTTAAAAGAGCTTCATGAGGAAATGATGGCACATTATCAGAAGGGAAGCTATATCATACCGGTCAAAGAAAATGCAGGAACTTTGGTGATGAAGCAAAAAAATGGACAGATATTTCAGCCCGTTTTTACAGATATTCAAGAATATAAAAAATTTTTAAGTATGAATCGGGAAGAACAAATTAAGACTGCCGTGCTCAGTGCAGAAAAAATTACGGGCATTCTTTCTCCGGAGACCGCAGGGGTGGTTGTCAATCCTTTGGGAGTGAACCTGCAGCTCTTGATGAAACGTAGAAAACAGGCATAGGCTGCGTAAGATGCTGCAGTAGTGCATGAAAGCTTCTGCTCCCGGCATATATTTTAAAACGATGATTAAAGGAGCAGGTTATGGAACAAAATGAAACAATCACAATGGAACAGGTTGCAATGCGCGTATCTAAGACCAGTATTCTTGTGAACATCCTTCTTTCGCTTTTAAAGCTTGCAGCAGGGGTTCTCGCTTCCTCGGAGGCGATGGTTTCGGATGCCGTACATTCCGCATCTGATGTATTCAGCACCTTTGTAGTCATTATCGGAATCAAAATGGCCGGCAAAAAAGCGGATAAAGAGCATCCCTATGGTCATGAACGGATGGAGTGTGTAGCGGCCATCCTTCTGGCTGCTGTTTTGACAGTCACAGGAGCGGGAATCGGGTTTTCCGGGCTTCGCAAGATTGTAGGCGGATCTGTGGATGAGATTACCGTACCCGGAGTCCTAGCAATCGCAGCAGCGGTGCTGTCAATCGTGGTAAAAGAATGGATGTTTTGGTATACTCGCAGAAATGCTAAAAAAATAAATTCCGGTGCATTGATGGCAGATGCCTGGCATCATCGCTCGGATTCCCTGTCCTCTATCGGTGCATTTATCGGTATCATTGGCGCACGGCTTGGATTTCCTGTGATGGACCCATTGGCAAGCGTCATTATCTGTCTGTTTATTTTCCAGGCCGCCTATGAGATTTTTAAAGATGCGGTAGATAAGATGGTGGATAAGTCCTGTAATGAGGAGACAGAGCAGAAAATTCGTGCTCTGGTTCTGAGACAGAAAGGTGTCATGCGCATTGACGCCTTGCACACAAGAGAATTTGGAAATAAAATCTATGTGGATTTGGAAATTGCCGCAGATGGTCATCTGTCGTTGAACGAATCTCATGAAATTGCGGAGAATGTACACGACGAGATTGAGAAGACCTTTCCCTTGATTAAACATATCATGATTCATGTGAATCCTTATATCAACCGTAAAATGATTTATGCATTGATTGGGGAGGTTGACAAGGCGGATTTGGAAGAGATGTATGAAATGATTCATCAGTTTGTGGAAAAGAAGAAGCAGGAAAAGTCAAATACACTGTAGCAAGCAAAGTCACAACAACTGGACAGATTGTTTGACTGGTAAAGTCCCTGATACAAAGGAGGAGGCTTATGGAGAGCCGGAAACAGCCGATAGGATTTCTCGTGAAGCAGATCAACAACGTATTTGAAAAAGACTTAAACGGCAAATTAAAGGCAATCGGCGTTACATCTTCCCAATGTGCAGTTCTGGATTATCTGTTTCATACGAACAAAGAGGAAGTCAGTCAGCGGGATGTGGAGCAGAACCTGAATTTAAAAAATCCCACGGTAACCGGACTTCTAAAACGTCTGGATGAAAAGGGCTATATTCTTTGTGTGCCCAATGCTGAAGATAAGAGAAAAAAGAATATCTACCTGACCGAAAAGGCTTATGATATTCAGCGCCGAATGGACACGGACCGCAAGAAACTGGAAAAAAAGCTGACAAGAGGAATGACGAAAAAAGAGGTTGCAGCCGTGACCCGCGCGTTAGAAAAGATGTTATATAATATTGCAGACCCGTAGGAAGCTGTAACATTTTTGTCGGAAAAGCGGATAAATTTTTAGAGGAGAGATACGATGAGTTACGCAGACCACGTTTTTATAGACATGTGCCGGGATATTATTGATAATGGAACGAGTACAGAAGGAGAGAAGGTCCGCCCTGTGTGGGAGGACGGAAGCTCTGCATATACAATCAAAAAATTCGGCGTTGTGAACCGGTATGATCTGTCAAAGGAATTTCCGGCACTGACGCTTAGGCGTACAGGAATAAAGAGCTGTACAGATGAAATGCTGTGGATTTGGCAGAGAAAGTCCAATCACATCCAGGATTTGAACAGCCATATCTGGGATAGTTGGGCAGATGAAGACGGCTCCATTGGAAAGGCTTATGGATATCAGATGCAGGTCAAGCATCAATATAAAGAGGGCATGATGGATCAGGTAGACAGAGTCCTCTATGATCTGAAACACAATCCCTACAGCCGGCGAATCATGACGAATATTTATGTACACCAGGATCTCCATGAGATGAATCTGTACCCTTGCGCTTACAGTATGACCTTCAATGTAACAAAAGAAAAAGGGAGCGACCGGCTGACTCTCAATGGAATCTTGAACCAACGCTCCCAGGATGTGCTGACAGCGAACAACTGGAATGTCTGTCAGTATGCCGTGCTTTTGCATATGCTGGCACAGGTCTGTGATATGCAGGTGGGAGAGTTTGTCCATGTGATAGCAGATGCGCATATCTACGACCGGCATGTCCCTCTGATTGAGGAATTGATTTCCAGGGAGCCATTGCCTGCTCCCACATTCTGGCTAAATCCAAAGGTAAAGGATTTTTATCAGTTCACGCCAGAGGATGTGCGACTGGAACACTATGAGACCCATCCACAGATTCAGAACATACCTGTTGCTATATAATTGTGTAAAGTATCGTTTGAAAAAGAGAGATGGGAGGTTTTAGATATGAATCTTATTGTTGCAGTAGATAAGAACTGGGCAATTGGAAAAAATAATAAAATGATGTGGAGTATTCCGGCGGATATGCGGTTCTTTCGAGAAAAGACGACAGGCCATGTGGTGGTCATGGGCCGGAAAACCCTGGAAAGTTTTCCAAATGGCCTTCCTCTGAAAAATAGAACTAACATCGTATTGACAGCAGATACAAACTATCATGCAGGCAATGCAGTGATTGTACATACTATGGAAGCACTTTTGGAAAAGCTCAAAGAGTATGAGGAAGAAGAGATTTTTGTCATTGGCGGTGAGAGTGTCTACAGACAGCTTCTTCCGTATTGTGAGACGGCATATGTGACAAAGATTGATCATGCCTATGAAGCAGACACTTATTTCCCAAATCTAGACGAGATGGCGGAGTGGACTATGACGGAGGTCAGTGAGGAGCAGACGAGTTTTGATTTGGAATATGTTTTTTCAAAATATGAGAGAAAAAAGTCGGATACCCCGCAGGAATAAGACAGGATTTGAGAACGGCAGGAGGCACCTTAGATTTCTTGTGATGATTTTCTTTCTGTTCCTATCCCCCTGTGTACTTTCGGGATGTTCCTCTTCTCTTCCTGAAAAAAATGTGGGCCTTACAAACCTGCAAGTGGTGACCACCATTTTTCCGCAGTATGATTTTGTGCGTCAGATTGGCGGGGAGCATGTATCATTACAGATGCTCTTAAAGCCAGGAGAGGAGACTCATTCTTATGAACCCACTCCACAGGATATTCTGGCAATTCAGAGAGCCGACTTGTTCATCTATGTAGGCGGTGAAAATGATGAATGGGTAGAGGATATCTTGGATTCCCCGGAAATGAATCAGGTACATACACTGCGTCTCGTTGATTGTGTTGATATGCTGGCGAAAGAAGAGCATGTAGAAGGTATGCAAAAAGAGCGCCATACGTGGTTTGATGCAGAGGAGGAAGAAACAGATGAACATGTCTGGACTTCTCCGCGAAATGCCATGCGGATTGTAGAGAAGATCACAGAAGAATTAGTTACTTTAGACAGTGCTCATCAAGAGGAATATGAGGCCAATCGAAAGACTTATATAGAACAATTGTCCAAATTGGATATGCAGTTTCAAAATGTGGCAGAAAAAGCGGCACAACAGGGATGTAATCTTTTGCTGTTTGGGGACCGTTTTCCGTTCCTCTATTTCGCACAGGAATATGGGTTTGAATATTATGCGGCGTTTCCAGGATGCGCGTCAGACACGGAACCCAGTGCGGCTACAATGGCCTTTTTAATTCGTAAGGTCAAAGAAGAACAACTGCCTGTTGTATTAAAAATGGAGCTTAGCAGCAATCAGATAGCAAATGCGATTGCAGAAGCCACAGATGCGCAGGTTCGAATATTCTATAGTTGTCATAACCTGACAGCACAGCAGTTTGAGGCAGGAGATGGATATCTCAGTATGATGCAGGAGAATTTAGAAACATTAAAAGAGGCATTGAAAATAGATGGCATTGGTACAGTGTGACAACGTTACAATTGCATATGAAGGGCAGATTGTCGTCCGAGATTTGTCCTTTCAGATTGAACAAGGAAACTATCTCTGTATTGTCGGGGAAAATGGTTCCGGCAAGAGTACCCTTGTCAAAAGTCTTCTGGGATTGAAAACACCGATGAGAGGAAAAATTATCCTTGGCGACGGGCTGAAACAGAATGAAATCGGTTATCTTCCCCAACAGACAGATGTACAGAAAGACTTTCCCGCCAGCGTATATGAGGTGGTCCTGTCTGGCCGGCTGAACAGCCGGGGACTCCGCCCCTTTTATTGTGCAGCGGACAAAAGGCAGGCAGAGGCTATGATGCAACTTCTGGGAATTGAGGATTTAAGAAAAAGCTGTTTTCGTGATTTGTCGGGAGGGCAGAAACAGAGAGTTCTATTGGCCAGGGCTCTATGTGCTACGAAAAAAATGCTGCTTTTGGATGAGCCTGTGACCGGCTTAGACCCCATTGTCACGTCAGAATTTTATCAGCTCATCAAAGAAGTGAATGAAAAGTCCAAAATTGCGGTGGTCATGGTTTCTCATGATATTGAGAGTGCACTGCGGGATGCAACTCATATTCTGCATTTACAGGAAACCGCATTGTTTTTCGGAAAAGCAGAAGATTATAGAAAGAGTTCAATTGGGCGTAAGTTTCTGGACAGTATCAGCAGTCCGGCAGAAAGAGGTGTATAATTTGGTTGACACAATCACGGAAATGCTTTCTTATCCCTTCATGGTACGCGCTTTCATAGTAGGAATTCTGGTTTCTTTGTGCAGCGCCTTGCTTGGTGTGAGTCTGGTTCTGAAAAGATACTCTATGATTGGGGATGGGCTGTCCCATGTGGGATTTGGCGCACTGGCAATCGCCGCGGCACTGAACGCGGCTCCTTTGCGTGTGGCGATTCCGGTGGTCATTGCTGCGGCCGTTTTACTCCTGCGTGTCAGCGGGAGCAGCAAAATCAAAGGAGATGCGGCAATTGCACTGATTTCCACCAGTGCGCTGGCAATCGGGATTATGGTTATCTCTATGACTACCGGAATGAACACGGATGTATATAATTATATGTTCGGAAGCATCCTTGCAATGAGCAGTCAGGATGTAGAAATGAGCGTGCTCCTCTCATTGGTAGTCCTCGTTTTATATGTATTCTTTTACCATAAAATCTTTGCCATCACTTTTGACGAAACCTTTGCCCTGGCAACAGGCGTCCGTGCAAATCTTTATAATACGCTGATCGCGGTGCTGACAGCGGTTACCATTGTACTGGGAATGCGGATGATGGGAACCCTTCTAATCTCCAGCCTGATTATTTTCCCCGCCCTGACCTCCATGAGAGTGTGCCGTACTTTTCGTTCTGTGACAATGAATTCGGCGGTTATATCCGCAGTATGCTTCTGTCTTGGAATCGTAGTCTCTTATTTTTTTGCCACACCTGCGGGTGCCAGTGTGGTGGTTGTCAATCTATGCATACTGGGTCTATATTCGGCGGCAGGAGCACTGCGTAACCATTTCTTACATTAGAAATCATAAGAAAATATCCGGCGCAGTTTGTTGCTGTTGTTTTCTTATGGTTCTTTCTTTGTCTAAAATAACCAGTTTTCTTCTTGTTTTCATGAGATATTCTGACAAAAAACGGTGAAAATCCACAAATTTTTTTCCTTCATATAGAAAATCATATGATATTGTGATAAAATGTACTACAGAATGACTTAATTTAAGAAATGGAGGTAAAGTAATGCCTGAAAAGAAACAGACGGTTCCGTTCTCAGGAACGAAGGAACAGGAAGAAACTTTATTACAAGTAATCGCCGGGCTGAAAGACGAACCGGGGGCATTGATGCCGATTCTACAGAAGGCACAGGATATCTATGGTTATCTTCCAATGGAAGTACAGAAGATGATTTCAGACGAGACAGGGATTCCTTTGGAAAAGATTTACGGGGTAGTGACATTCTACTCACAATTCAGTCTGAGCCCGAAAGGAAAATACAGAATTTCTGTCTGTCTTGGAACAGCCTGCTATGTAAAAGGCTCCGGAGACATTTACAATGCGCTCATGGAAAAACTGGGAATTGTGGGCGGAGAGTGTACACCGGACGGAAAGTTTTCTCTGGACGCCTGCCGTTGTGTGGGAGCCTGCGGACTGGCACCGGTTATGATGGTGAATGATGAGGTATATGGACGTTTGACGGTAGATGATATTGACGATATCCTGGCGAAATACGAGTAATTTACATATGCAGTATCAGTAGAATTTGAAAAAATGGAGGACATATATGAAATCTCTTGAAGAATTACGTGAAATCAGGGAAAAAGCGAAGAAGCATGTCTGTCGTTACCGTGTCCATGTGTGCGGAGGTACCGGCTGTACTTCTTCGGGAAGCCTGAGAATCATTGAAAGACTGGAACAGGAAATCAAGGCCAACGGCCTGGAAGAAGACGTTGAGATTGTAAAGACCGGATGTTTCGGACTGTGTGCATTAGGACCGATTATGATCGTACACCCGGAAGGCTCTTTTTATTCCATGGTAAAAGAAGAAGATATTCCGGAGATTGTTTCCGAGCATCTAAAAAATGGAAATGTAGTAAAGCGTCTTTTGTATGAGGAGACAACGAAGACAGAACATATCCTGCCTCTGGAAGAGACCAACTTTTATAAGAAACAGCACCGGGTAGCCCTTCGTAACTGCGGGGAGATTAGCCCGGAACATATCGAAGAATACATAGGTGTAGGCGGATATGAGGCTTTGGGAAAAGTGCTTACAGAGATGACGCCTGAACAGGTCATTCAGGTCATCACCGACAGCGGCCTGCGCGGACGAGGCGGTGCCGGATTCCCCACTGGCTTGAAATGGAAATTTGCGGCAGCCAACGAAGCAGACCAAAAGTATGTGTGCTGTAATGCGGATGAAGGAGATCCAGGTGCATTCATGGACCGTTCTGTGTTGGAAGGAGACCCTCATGCCGTTCTGGAAGCTATGACTATCGCAGGTTATGCCATCGGCGCATCCCAGGGATATATTTATGTGCGTGCAGAATACCCGATTGCGGTACAGCGTCTGGAAATCGCAATCAGTCAATCCAGAGAAATGGGCCTTTTGGGAGATGATATTTTCGGAACCGGATTTAAATTCGATATCGGTCTGCGTTTAGGAGCCGGCGCTTTCGTCTGCGGCGAGGAGACGGCGCTTATGACTTCTATCGAAGGAAATCGTGGAGAGCCAAGGCCGCGTCCTCCGTTCCCGGCATTGAAGGGCTTGTTCCAGAAGCCGACCATTTTGAACAACGTGGAGACGTATGCGAATATCCCGCAGATCATTATCAATGGTGCAGACTGGTTCGCTTCCATGGGAACAGAAAAGTCCAAGGGAACAAAAGTCTTCGCACTGGGCGGCAAGATTCACAACACAGGTCTAGTAGAAATTCCGATGGGAACCACGCTGCGTGAGATTGTAGAAGAGATTGGCGGCGGCGTGCCAAACGGCAAGAAATTCAAGGCGGCTCAGACAGGAGGACCGTCCGGCGGATGTATTCCTGCAGAGCATCTCGATGTGCCAATCGACTATGACAACTTGATTGCCATTGGCTCGATGATGGGTTCCGGTGGTTTGATTGTGATGGATGAAGACACCTGTATGGTAGATATTGCCAAATTCTTCCTGGAATTTACAGTAGACGAATCCTGTGGAAAATGTACCCCATGTCGAATCGGAACACGGCGTATGCTGGAGATTTTAGATAAGATTACGAAAGGCAAGGCAACCATGGAGGATTTGGATAAGTTGGAAGAACTATGCTACCATCTGAAATCCAACTCCCTGTGTGCATTAGGACAGACGGCACCGAATCCGGTCATCTCCACACTGCGGTATTTCAGAGATGAATATATCGCCCATATCGTGGACAAGAAGTGTCCGGCTGGTGTCTGCAAAGACCTGCTGCAGTACAAGATTGACGCAGATAAATGTAAAGGCTGTACGCTTTGTTCCAGAGTCTGTCCGGCAGGGGCGATCGTGGGCAGCGTAAAGGAGCCGCATATGATCAATTCCGAGAAGTGCTTGAAGTGCGGCGCTTGTATGGAAAAATGCCGCTTCGGCGCGATCTATAAAGAGTAAGGGAGGAGTGAGAGAATGGAAAATGTGAATTTAAAGATCAATGGCCTTGATGTAAGCGCACCGGCAGGTTCCACGATTCTTGAGGCCGCGCATATTGCCGGGATCCGGATTCCTACCCTTTGTTTTTTGAAGGAGATCAACGAGATCGGCGCATGCCGTATGTGTATCGTAGAAGTGAAGGGCGCAAGGAACCTGGTTGCTGCCTGTGTACATCCGATCAATGAAGGGATGGAGGTCCGCACCAACACACCGGAGCTGATCGCGGCAAGGAAGCGTACTCTGGAGCTGATCCTGTCCGACCATGACAAGAAGTGCCTTTCCTGTGTGAGAAGCGGGAACTGCGAGCTGCAGGCGCTCTGCCAGGAGCTGGGCGTTGCGGATGAAAATTATTTTTCAGGGGAAGTCAATCACTACGAGCTGGATACCAGCGCGGCCCATATGGTGCGTGACAATAATAAATGTATCCTGTGCCGGAGATGCTCCGCAGTCTGTGAAAAGTCCCAGGCCGTGGGCGTGATCGGACCGAACCAGCGGGGATTTGCCACATTTATCGGCTCTCCGTTCGAGATGGGGCTGGGAGAGACCAGCTGCGTGTCCTGCGGGCAGTGTATCGCGGCCTGTCCTACCGGAGCCTTGTATGAGAAGGACTTTGTGGACGACGTTCTGGCAGCCATCGAGGATCCGAAGAAGCATGTAGTGGTTCAGCCCGCGCCTTCTGTCCGTGCGGCATTGGGCGAGGAATTCGGTTATCCCATGGGAACGGACGTGGAAGGAAAGATGGCGGCAGCCCTCAGAAGGATCGGATTTGACAAGGTATTTGATACCGATTTCAGCGCGGATCTGACCATTATGGAGGAAGCCCATGAATTTATCGAGAGAGTGAAAAACGGCGGCGTGCTGCCGATGATGACCTCCTGTTCTCCGGGATGGGTGAAGTACTGCGAGCACTATTTCCCGGACCTTCTGGACAACCTGTCCAGCTGTAAGTCGCCGCAGCAGATGTTCGGGGCGGTGACCAAGACCTATTACGCGGAAAAAGCCGGCATTGACCCGAAGGATATCGTCTGTGTCAGCATCATGCCGTGTACGGCGAAGAAGTTTGAGATCGGCAGGGATGACCAGGCTGCGGCGGGAGTGCCGGATGTGGACATCTCTCTGACTACCCGGGAGCTGGCAAGGCTGATCCGCAAGGTAGGCATTGATTTCCGAAGCCTGCCTGACGAAGGCTTTGACGATCCGCTGGGAGAATCCACCGGAGCAGGCGTGATCTTCGGCGCGACCGGAGGCGTGATGGAAGCGGCCCTTCGCACGGCAGTGGAGACACTGACCGGGGAAGAGCTTTCGGACGTGGAATTTACAGAAGTCCGCGGAACGGACGGGATCAAGGAAGCGACCTACCATGTGGCGGATATGGACGTGAAGGTTGCGGTGGCATCCGGGCTGTCCAACGCGAAGCAGATCCTGGAAAAGGTCCGCGCGGGAGAGGCGGATTATCACTTTATCGAGATCATGTGCTGTCCGGGCGGATGCGTGAATGGCGGCGGCCAGCCCCAGGTACATGCGGATGTGCGCAATTTCGAGGATGTTCGGGCCATCCGGGCGAAGGTATTGTATGACAATGACGCGGCGAAGACGCTTCGGAAGTCCCATGACAATCCTTCCATCAAGAAGCTGTATGAGGAATATCTGGGCGCGCCGGGAAGCGAGAAGGCACACCATATTTTGCATACCAGTTATGTGAAGAGGACGATCAATTAATATTGGGATCCAGGTGCGGTCCGTTTAGATGACGTATAAAAAGAAGCAGCCTCCAAAGGACAGCGGCAGCGGTCCTGCGGGGGTTGCTTTTTTATACCTTCGTATGCAGAAAGGCTGCCACTGGCAGCCTTTCTGTATGGAATGCTCAGGGGTCCTGTTCACTCCAATTCTTCTAACATCATTCGTTCAATTTTATTTATGTCTGGCTGCGTCGGTGTGAAACGTACCCCTCTATGTAACAGGTTGATTATTTTCCGGGCATTTTTTTCCAATGCCTGTATCAATTTGGGGTCTGCAATTCTTACGGGCTGACCACCTTTCATATAGCCGCCATCTATGTATTTTGCAGTCACAGGAAACATATCTTGGAAGAGAAGCACTGTTTTTCGGTCAAAAATCTTCACAATCTTGATCGTGTCGGTCGGTTTGTGCTGCTCCTGC
>CANOBT010000002.1 GCA_947564305.1 uncultured Lachnospiraceae bacterium
TGACCTGCTGTTCTGTTAAATGTGCGATTTCGAATATATGGACCTTGTAGTCGTTTACATATTCTTCCAATCCTTCTGGAATCCGGAGTATTTCCCGGATTGTTTTTGGATGGCTCCAGTGGGATTGGCCAAAATACAAAACGATGCTGAGTGCAGGGCAGCGAGTTTTTGACTTTTTATCGAGAAGTTGTGAGCGGTATGCGGCCCCATCATATGCAATGACCCGAAACGGCATATCTGGGTCAGAACTGGTCTGGTTTTCCAGTCCCAATATAGCAATTTTGACTCGGCCTTTGGACCAATATTTTGCATTATCCCGTTCTAATTCATGCAGTTTGTTATCATCTGCTTTGTATTGTGATTTGAGCCGTAAAGGTTTTAGCTCCCTTGGTTTGATAGTTCTGTTACCCTGGAAAACGAGAACATTTACGATGTCGGCAAAAACATCATTGAAATCTTCCAGGTTTTTCTCTGCGATATCTTTTTGTCCCATTCATACTCCTTCTTGATTTCACTTATATTATAGTTTATTAGTTACCGGAATACAAGTATCATTCTTATGTACAAATAGATTCCTCCTTCCTGAGATGAGAATAAAAATAAAATAAGTTGTGTCTGCTTCAAACATTGAAATAGAGGCGATAACGCCCTGAAAGTAGAACAGAAAAGTGCTTGTTCAGAAATATAGAATGTTTGAAATGTATACCCGTTCAAATACAAGTGTATTAACCTTACCATACTGAAGGAGAAAAAGCAATCATTTTTCATTTTGGAAAAGTATCGCACTGGTTGATTATTTTGCCTAAAAGTAGAAAAACGCTCGATTGATAGCAACTTTCCCTTTGAGTATAATAAAAAGAAAAGATGCAATATAACCGCTGAAAAGGAGAATAATAATATGGACGGATTAAAATTATCGGCTAATCTCATCCGGCTTAGGCATGCGCGGAAGATCACGCAGGAGGAACTGGCGGATTTCCTTGGAGTGACTAAGGCATCTGTATCCAAGTGGGAAAATGCCCAGAGTACGCCGGATATCATGCTGCTGCTCCAGCTTTCCGCTTATTTTGATATCACCATAGATGAACTGCTCGGGTATAAAGCTCAGCTCTCACAGGAGCAGATTCGCCGCTTTTATGCGGAGCTTGTAAAAGATTTTGCAGAACATCCGTTTCGTGAGGCAGTAGAAAGAACCCGCACACTGGCACATCGATATTATTCCTGCCATCCGTTTCTTTTCCAGCTTGCTGTATTGTATTGGAATCACTACATGTTGGCAGAGTCAAAAGAAGAACAGGAGCAGATTCTAAATGAGGCGATTTCCTGGTGTAGTCATATCCTGGAAAATTGCGATGACGTAAGCGTGTGCGGTGACGCCCTTGTTTTAAAAGCGGCTTTAACCCTCCAGATAGGAAAGACGGCAGAAATAATCGCCATGCTGGAACCTGCCTCAAAACCCGGACGTCTTGCAGGGCAGGATGGGGTGATACTGGTTCAGGCGTTCAAGGCAGAAGGAGAGTATGAGAGAGCCAGAACCTATATCCAGGCAAGGGAATATGTGGATATGCTGAATCTGTTGGGAGATGCCATGATGTCCTTGGATTTGTACCAGAACGATTTAGAGAGGTGTAAAAAAACCATATGCAGGATTAGAAGTCTGATGGAGTCCTACCAGTTAGAATCTCTCCATCCGAATGCGGCTGCACAGTCGTACTATCAGATGGCAGTTGTATTGGCTTTAAACGGGGAGAAAGAAGATGCAATGCAGGCTTTATGTTTTTTTCAAAAATGTGTTGACAGGCTGCTGCGGGCAGAGAAGCCCGTACTCCACGGGGATGCATATTTTGACCGGTTGGATGCATGGATTGAAGAGCTTCCTTTGGGGAATATGGCTCCCCGCAGCAGGAAATTCATTTTTCAGAGCCTGCAGGCGGCATTCGCCCATCCGGCTTTTGAAGGAATGAAAGAGAATCCGGATTTTCAGAAGATGTTACGGCATTTTGCAGAACACGGACACATGCCGGCAGATGAAAACCTGTGAGCTGCGACAAGAGATACACAATGGTCAGACTGTGAAAAAAGGAGGAGAAAATGATGCCTGAAATGAGAGAACTGTTACCTTTTATCATTCCGTTGGCGATGGCAGAGATTGCACTGCTTACCTACACGCTCTATCATATTATGACGCATAAAACATATAAACATGGAAGCCGGGGCCTGTGGATTGTCATTACACTGGTTGGGATGCAGTTTATCGGTCCGATTCTTTATTTTCTTCTGGGAAAGGAGGAAAGTTGAGATGGAAATGCTCACCCTTTCCCATGTGGCAAAGAGTTTTGGAGAAAAACAAGTACTCCGTGACGTCAGCTTTTCCGTCCGTGAGCATACGGTATTTGGTTTTGTAGGACAAAACGGCGCCGGAAAGACTACGGCTATGAAAATGATTCTGGGACTTCTTACGATAGGCGGGGGAGAGATTGCCGTGAAGGGTATGCCGGTGCGATACGGAAATACCCCGACAAACCGGTTTGTGGGTTATCTGCCTGATGTGCCGGAATTCTACCCGTATATGACCCCGGCAGAATATCTGAGGTTTTGCGGTGAGATTTCCGGGATGCCGGATAAACAGATAAAAAACCGCAGCGAGGAGCTTTTGCGTCTGGTCGGTCTGGAAAATGACAATCGCCGTATCAAAGGATTTTCCAGGGGGATGAAGCAGCGGCTTGGGGTCGCGCAGGCTTTATTTGGCCGTCCGAAGCTGCTAATCTGTGATGAGCCGACCTCGGCGCTTGACCCGGCAGGCAGAAAAGAACTGTTGGATATTCTGACCGCGGCAAAGGCAGAGACGACGGTGCTTTTCTCTACCCATATTCTCTCGGATGTAGAACACATCTGTGATGAGATGGCGTTTCTGCATGAGGGGAAGATTGCCTTGCAGGGCTCTATTGATGAGGTGCGAAAACGGCGCAGGGCGTCTTCGATGACAATCCAGATGGAATTTCCGGAAGATGCCGGCATCCTGCGCAAGAACTTTCCTTTTCTGAAAATGGATGAGAACGGCGCCCTCCTGTTGGAGGAGGCACAGCGGCTGCCGGAGCTTTTGCATTTCATTGCGGACAGGGAATGCCCGGTTATGCGCATAGAACGAAAGGAGGCAGCCCTGGAGGATTTGTTTATGGAGGTGGTGGGAAAATGAATGCATTTCTAAAAAAAGAATGGATGGAATGGAGCAGGACAGGGAGGTTATTATTTTTGCTGTTGGTTTTTGTGCTATTCGGAATCATGAATCCTGCCTTGGCGAAACTCACACCCTGGCTGATGGAAAACTTATCTGATTCCCTGGCAGATACGGGGCTTTTGGTGACAACTGTCCAGATAGATGCCATGACCTCCTGGGTGCAGTTCTATAAAAATATCCCGATGGGGCTGGTTATCTTTATCCTGCTCACCAGTGGAAGTTTTACTGCAGAGTATGAGAAGGGGACGCTGATTCCCGTTGTCTCCAAAGGTTTGTCACGGCGAAAAGTCCTGACTGCGAAGGCGTTGTTCTTATATATGTTCTGGACGGGGCTTTATGCAGTCTGTTTCGGGATTACTTATGGGTATAATGCATATTTCTGGGACAACGGAATTGCAAAAAATCTTTTCTTTGCCGCCGCCTGTATGTGGCTGTTTGGCGTGTGGGTCATTTCATTACTCATCTTCTTTTCGTCTGTTTCAAAAAACGGGCCGCAGGTACTTTTGGGGACCGGCGGAGTGGTGTTTGGGGTTTATATTTTTGGCATGTTCCCTAAGTCTGTGCCTTTCCTGCCGGTAAAATTGATGCGGGGCTTGGAGCTTTTGCAAGGAGCCGGCAGCCTTAAGGATTACTATGCCGGCGCGGCAGCGGCGGGGATAACGATTCTCTTGTGTATGGCGTTGGCGCTCAGTTGTTTTGACAGGAAACAATTGTGAAATATCTTTTCATCGTATCTTTTTTGACTACTCCTGGAAAAACGCGGAACTGCCAGGAGTCGATGAACGCCGGACAAAAGCAGGAAACGCATCAGAGTTTCCTGCTTTTGCTGCGGTACTGCATGGGTGTCACATTATATTTTTTCTTAAATACATTCTGAAAATAAGACTGGCTGGAGAAGCAGAGATAACTGCTGATGTCAGCCAGGCTTTTGTCTGTGTATGCCAGCAGGCTTTTCGCTTCTTCCAGTTTACATCTGGTGATAAAAGCCCCCATATTGATTCCAAGTTCCTTTTTGAAAAGTTTCATAATGTAGGAAGTGCTGCGGTGTACCTGCCTGGCCACATCATCAATACTGATCGATTCATTGGTGTGGCTGCGGATATAGTTGATACATTGATAAACTTCTGCGGAAATCCCCTCCGGGATATGAGTATCTCCGGCCTGTCTGCAGAAATCCTTCAGCATGGCATACTGCAGGGCCTTGACAGCCTCGATGGTCTGCTGCTGTTCGCATTCCTGGATATACAAATCCATCAACTGATAGGCTTTTTCCACATTGACTCCACCGGGGATTGCGCCCAGCATCCCAATCTTTGCGACCGTCAGGATGAAGAGGTTTTTGGCGTGGCGCAGAGGGGTATTTGCCAGTTTTCCTTCCGAAATTTCCAAAGGGGTGGATTCAAGAAAACTTTCCAGTCTGTTTACATCTCCGTTTTTGATATGCTGATATAAGTCCTGTTCAAATTTATAGGAATTATGAAGGTTTTCATTTTCTATATTATCAATAATCTTATGAACGTGTTCTTCTTCCCGTTTCTGCGTCTGCTGCTCATCCGGTTCCAGATATTCTTCCAGTTTTGTCTCCTTATGATTCAGGCTCAGATGGATGAGTGCCAGGTGGCTCGCAAACTGCTGATGGCTGAGCAGCGGGATTGTGCAGAGAAATTCCGCCACGGTCTCCCGGTGCTTTAAAGGGATTGCGTTTTCATGCATAAAAAGACGGACCAGTTCATCGCTCACCGGAATACTGAAAGTCGGTCCAAGAACGATATAATAGTCCGTCCCCTCCACATGGACACAGCCATACTCGATATCAGGGGAATAACGGCAGAACACGGGATTCGCCTTTGTATTTGAGTCCTCCCAGAATACTTTTCCGTCATTTGTCGGTTCCTCGCCCAGACGTTCGGCCAAAGAAGAGAAAATAGGAGTTTCCCCTTTTAGCAGATTGGCCGGAATATTGGTGACAGTGTAATAATTTTTACAAAAGGTAATGTAATCCATTGAAAATCTCCCTCTTTCTCATAAATCATAACCAAGCAGCCCTTGGTAAGTAAACTTGCACAGCCTGTCTTCTTATGGTGCTTCTGTTCTGTATTATATATCAAATTTTACAATATCAGACTGCAAATTACAATATGAAGAACAAAACAAATGTTATTGTATAATCAGAAGAAAACAAAGCATGGGAGAATACTTTTGAAAACGAAGAGGAGAAGATTATGAAACAGCATATTCGAATTCACAAAGCAGAAGCAAACAAAGGAGTTATAGACTATTCGTGGCTTTTGGATGCACCGGCCGGAAAACATGGATTTGTGAGAGAACGGGGAGGGCATCTCTATTTTGCGGACGGCACAAGGGCCAGATTTCTTGGATTTAACATGGCAACCAGGTCCGCGACACCTACGAAGGAAGCGGCGGATAAGCTGGCGGAGCGTTTTGCGAGTATGGGCGTCAATATGATTCGTTTACATGCGGCGGATGCGCCGATTGGGGAAGAACCCTGCAGTTGGTCGCAGACAAGAGAAGCGCCGCTTTTGGATTATGAAAGCGGAACGACCAGAAATTTCAATAAAGAAGGACTGGACCGTTTTGACTATTTTGCAGCAAAGCTGAAGGAAAAGGGAATTTATCTTCATATCGATCTAATGGTTGCCAGACGTCTGATTCCAGGGGATGGACTGGATTATCCGGGCTCTTTCCAGGAGTGTGTCAAGATGTTCCCGATGATTAACGAGCGTCTGATAGAGCTGCAGATGGAATATGCGAGGAAGCTTTTGACACATGTGAATCCTTATACCGGACTTGCTTTGGTTGATGATCCTGCAGTCGTGGTTGTGCAGATTAATAATGAAGAATCTGCAATCAAAGGAACCAGTGAGGTACAGAGCAATGAGGAACTTGTTCCCTATGAGGAAGAGGTGGTTCGGAAGTTTAATCATTTCCTGTTAAATAAATATGATACCAGAGAGAAGTTGAAGAAAGCCTGGACAGTGGATGGAGTGTGTGCATTGGGGGATGATGAAGACCCCGCTGAAAATACGGTGCGCAGGGTGCAGGGGAACTTTGTGCAGCCGGTCAATGACCCGAACGGTGACTGGAAGGGAAATGATTGGATGCCGTCCCCGGCAAGGTACGCGGATTTTATGGAATTTGGGATTGCAAACAACCGACGGTTCTACAGAAGATTTAAGAATTTCTTGATTTCACTCGGTGTGAAAGTTCCGATTGCAGCCAGCAACCTGTTAGGCGGAGCAGCGGATGTCTACGGACACACGGACGGCGATATTATGGAAAATAATGTGTATTTTAACCATCCTCTCCTGCCGTTTCACGGCACCACATTTACGGTTGCCGGGCCGACGGAATATGTGGGTGTGAATCCGTTGACCCTGCAGACCGGGGCAGGCAGCCTGGCGACAACGCTTCTGTCTATGGCGTCGGAAGCGGTTGTGGACAAAAAGCCGTTTATGATTACCGAGTGGAATGAATACGGCTTGCACCCGTTCCATTCCACGGCGTTTGTGCATACGATTGCCTATGCTTGTCTGAATGATTGGGACGGCCTGATTTTATACAATTACCAGACTTCGGAAAACTGGGACGACCAGCCGGCGGATGAGATTTTAAATGTATTTGATGCGTATAATGACCCGGCCGTTGCGTGCCAGTGGGGATTTATGGCAGCCATGTTCTTAAAAGGGATGGTGCAGACGGCAAAAAATAAGATTGATATTGTCTACACCCAGGAAGACTTGAAAACACTTCCCAACTGGCAGGCGATGAACCATACCTTTGTGCCCTATGTTTCCTCTCTTAGAAATGTGTTCATTGACAGCGGTTCCAAATACCGGGGGGACGGGGACGCCGCCATCAATGCAGGATTTTTCAACGGCGGTGATTTGAGTGAGGCGAAGCATGGAGTCTATTATGCATGGTCAAAGTACAGGGATGCATTTCGGGAGGCGGAAGATAAGCAGCGTCTGTCCCTGGCGGCAGAAGGCGCCCAAAAGATAGAGGAGGGTATTTATCTGGGGGCACAGCAGTTAGTCATTGATGAAATCAGCCGCCTGGCAGGCACCGGAAATTATATGGAATATGCCAGGATTTTGGATAAGGCTTTCAAGGAATGGGGACTGTGGGATGAAAATACAGGCTATGTAGACGGAAGGCTGCAGTCGGATACCGGAGAAATCTGTTTTGACCCGGAGCACAAGAGATTTGCCATACATACCCCGTACTGCGGGTATTTTTCTGGGGCACCGGAGAAGGAGACAAAATTGACAGATAAAATCAGCCTGCAGATTTATAATGAAAGGATGTCTGTTTCTGTGATGGCGAAAAACGCGGAATCCCTGAATGATGCAACGGAGTTCATCCTGACAGCCATGGGGGAGACCGGCAATGATGAAAACACCTATGAACCTGGCGAGCAGATGATGGGCATTACTTTTGCCAATGTGACATTGAAGGGAAAACTTTTTGCGGAAACCCTGGAGGGGACGCTGAGAGTCAAGGCAGAAAAGGCAAGGCTGGAAATATTAAACCCGGTTGGTGAAGTGATTGAGGTTATGGATGGTATTATAGACGGAGCCGAGACTTTCTTTGAACTGAAAGAGACGAAAGGGATTTTGTTCCATCTTGTCATTGGATGATGGGGTTATAGCTTCTTGCAGGGAGCCACGGCAAAACAATTGTGTGGATTGTGGGAGGTTATCGGCTAAAAAGGGTAAAAAATCACAATTCTAACCTGGATTTTACAATATTGTTTTCCGGAAAACGAGTATAGTGTATCCAAGATAAAAACAAAGGAGTACGGTCAGAGAGTACTCAAACAAATGTCTATGAGGAGGAAAGAGTGATGGGTAAGAAAAAAGAACTTGGCCTGGACAAAAACGGAGTTCAAAAGTTTATGCGTAAGCGGGATTATTTGGCGGATGCCGGAGGCCAGATGGGATTGAATCTGGTTGCCAACCTGGTCGGGCAGCTTACATATTTTTACACCGATAAGGTAGGATTGGCGGTCGGCGGAATCGGTATTGTAATGATGATTGCAAAAATTGTTGATGCGGTTACGGATATCTGGTTCGGGAATATTGTGGACCATTCAAAAGGCGGTAATCGGAAATATTATCAATGGGTTGCGCGGATGATGGTGCCCTTCGCAGTCATTGTTGTGATGCTGTTTACAGTACCGATTCAGGCAGGGCAGGTTCCGGCGCTCATTTATGCCTGTGTTACAAATATTTTGTTGACCGCTGTATGTATGACTTTGATTGGAACGCCGCTTGCAGCCGTTATGGTGGTCCGCACGAACAGCCAGAGTGAACGTGAGACCATGGGAATCTTTCGTGCGGTCTTCACTTATATGTCGGGCATGATCATTGCAATTATTACGATACCAGTTACCAATATGCTGGGCGGAAATCAGAACGCATGGATTAAATTTGGTGTGATCATTGCCCTTGCAGTGCTGCTGTTATTGCTTCTCTGTTATCTGAATGGACGCAATGCAAAACTGGCAAGTGTTGAGGAAGCTGGTGTTCCAGAGGAAGAGATAGAGGAAGAAGAGGCTGTTCCGTTAAAAGAAGCATTGTCTTGCCTTTTCAGGAATAAATACTGGGTCATTGTACTGGCATTTAACCTGATTACACAGATTACAAACTCACTGGCAGGAACCGCGGGAACCTATTACTGTAAATGGATTTTTGGAAATGATAACCTGGTGGCTATGATTGGAGCCTTTGGTATGCTTGCTACAGTGATAGGCTTCGTTCTTTCCAAACCAATCATCGCAAAGCTCGGGACAAGAAGAACTGTTTCTATCAGCCTGCTGGGTGCGGCGCTTACCGCCGGAATCCGTTGTCTTCTGCCGACAAACTTTACATTATATATCGCAGTCAGCCTGATTGGAAGTTTCGTACAGATTCCGATGATGTGCTTGTATGGCGTACTGCTCGCCATGGTCGTGGATTACAATGAATATAAATATGAGAAAAAGATGGTAGCCGTATCCTCAGGTGCAATTGGGATTGGGACAAAGATTGGTTCTGGTATTGGCTCTATGATTTTATCAGCCTGCCTGGCAATCGGGGCGTATGACGCTACACTGAGTGTTGCGACAACCTCCATGAGATATGCAATCTACGCATTTTCAAATTATCTTCCGCTGATTATCAACCTTGTGATGTTTCTTGTATTCCGGCAGTTTGACTTGGAAGAAAGGCTTCCGGAAATCCAGGCTGAGTTGAGAAGAAGACGTGAAGCAAAAATAAAGAAGTAATTTTGAACAGGAAAATGGGACAAGTCAGCTCAGAAAGCGGCTCATTTAGTACGTTTTCGTAAAATCTTGAAGCTTTCGGAAAAATATCAAAATAAGCCTTGTAGTCAGCGGAATGTGTGATTACAGGGCTTATTTTAGTGACTGTGGTGTTCTGGCTTGGTTATGATTACTCTTTTATCTCGTCAATGTCTGTCAGGTTGACCCCCAATACCTGCAGTAATGCTTTTAAAGATAAATAATCACGTTTTAAACTTTCATATGTTTTTACCGCGTTTTCGTCCTTCGCAATTCGCATGTGATGTTGGACTTTTTGAAACTGTTCGACAGCATCTTTTGCAATCTCAGCGTTTTGTGACATTGTGCCCACCTCCTTTTTATGAAGTGCGGTTGTTTGATGGCTTCATTATATCAAAAGGAAATATAGGTGTAAAGCCTTATCATTCCTTACTGACATTGAGAATATTTGCGAAAAAATGCTAGAAAAAGTCGGATTGATGGTAGGGTTGGGGTATTGGAATGACTGGATGAACGGCCTGTATTACCTGAATGATGATAAGCTCTATAATGTACAGGTTCTTTTGACGAATATCCAGCGGCAGATGGACGCGATCAAACAGACGATGGGAAGCGTATACAGTAAGGGATTGCCATGAATAGTTCTTTCATGGCAGTTCTCAAACAGAATTTTACAAAAAGAAAACAGCAATTTACAATAAGTATGCTCTAAAATATGGTAAGATTGCTTTGTACATCAGAGAAGATATAGAGTATTGTATGAAAAAGCCGGCAATCAGGCAATCATTTGCATTGCAGGCGGTTACAAATATGAGGAGGAATCGGTCATGGAGAAAAAATATATGGACACGTCATTATCGTCAAAAGAACGCGCACAGCTCCTTCTGGATGAGCTGAGCCTTGACGAGAAAATGGCACAGGTAAATTGTATCTTTCCGTTTGAACAATTGTTTTATGACGACGATTTTATTTCACAGGAAACAAAATATGGAATCGGGGAGGTGAGTACATTGGAGCTGCGGCGGGTGGAGACATTGGAGGAGGCCGCTGCCTGGCAGAGAAAGGTACAGAGGATCGTGATGGAGAACAGTCCTCATCAAATTCCGGCCATCTTTCATATGGAAGGATTGTGCGGGGCGTTTATACAGGATACGACCAGTTTCCCTTCTGGGATTGGACGCGGCTCTAGTTGGGATTCGGAACTGGAGGAAAGAATCGCCGGGATTGTAAGCCGACAGGAGGCGGCCTGCGGAATCACCCATGTATTGGCTCCGGTACTGGATATCTCGCGGGATTCCCGTATGGGCAGGCAGGGGGAGACTTATGGGGAGGACCCGGTACTGGCTTCGGCACTGGGAGCCGCCTACACGAGAGGGATTCAGTCAAAAGAGCATGCTGGGAGAAAAACGGAGAGTGTGGCAAAGCATTTTCTGGGATTCCATAATTCCCAGGGAGGGATTCATGGCTCTAACAGTGACACTCCGCCCAGGCTCTTGCAGGAAATCTATGGAAAGCCTTTCCAGGCCGCAATTGCGGAGTCTAATTTAAGGGGAATCATGCCCTGCTATTGTACGATTGACGGGGAGCAGGTGTCTGCCTCGAAGCATTTCCTGACAGAGCTGCTCCGTGAGGATATGGGTTTTGAAGGGGTTTGTTTCAGTGACTACGGCGCCGTGGGAGGCGTCTATGAGGTGCGCGGGATTGGAGAGAGCGCTGCCGAAGCCGGCCTCTTGTGTATGCAGGCGGGAATGGATATTGAGGCGCCCAGTCCCACGGGATTTAATGAAGAATTAAAGCAGATGTTTGCTTCCGGGGAGGCGAACATGCAGATTTTGAATCGGGCGGTCCTCCGGGTGCTGGAGGCAAAATTCCGCATGGGATTGTTTGAGCATCCGTTTGCACTGGAAGGGGATACGCTGCGGCAGCAGGTAGTCTGCAAGGAGGACAGGGAGGTTTCGCTGCAATCGGCAAAAGAATCCCTGGTACTTCTTAAGAATGACGGTGTGCTGCCGCTGAAAAAGGAGATAAAGAAAATCGCTCTGATTGGTCCTCATGCAGATTCGGCGAGAAAATTTTTTGGCGGATATACACATCTGTGTATGATGGAATCGACCTACGCTGTGGCCAATTCGATTGCCGGGGTGGCAGGGTCGGAAAATGCAGGCAATCGGGAGGTGAAGGTAGTTCCAGGCACCTTTGTGCAGTCTGATGAGACGGAGGAATTTGATAAGATTCTTGAAAGACAGAAGCCGGGCTGCCGGAGTCTGTTGGAGGAATTGCGGGTGAAGCTGCCGGAAACGGAGATTCTCTACGCATATGGTTATCCAATCATTGGGGAGGACCAGTCAGGATTTGCGGAAGCTTTGCAGGCTGTCCAGGAGGCAGATGTGGTGATTATGACTTTGGGAGGAAAACACGGCACCTGTTCTATGGCCACTATGGGAGAGGGTGTGGATGCAAGCGATATCAACCTGCCGGCCTGCCAGGACGCGTTTATCCGTCAGGCGGCGGCTTTCGGAAAACCGATGATTGGGGTCCATTTTAATGGACGCCCGATTTCCAGTGATGCGGCGGATGAATGCCTGCAGGCTATTTTGGAAGCATGGAATCCGTCGGAATGCGGCGCTGAGGCAATCACGGCAGCTTTGGTTGGGGCGTACAATCCGGGCGGAAAATTACCCGTATCTGTGGCGAGAAATGCAGGCCAGATTCCGATTTACTATAATCATCCCAACGGTTCGGCATGGCATCAGTCGGGGAGCATTGGCTTTGCGGATTATGTGGATTTACCCCATACGCCACGTTATTTCTTCGGTCACGGGCTGTCTTATACCACATTTACATATAGTGATTTCGTGATTTCAGCGGAGGAAATTTCGCCGGAGGAGTCTGTGCGCATCCAAGTGACAGTAAAAAATACCGGCAACTGTGCGGGGGACGAGGTGGTCCAACTCTATCTGAGGGATGCCCATGCAAGCATTGCCCGTCCGGTAAAGGAACTAGCCGGATTTGCACGTATTTCCCTGCAGCCGGGGGAGGAGAAACGCATCTGCTTCGAGGTGGCAGCCAGCCAGACGGCATTTTTGGATATGGATATGCGTTGGCGGATTGAGAAGGGCCGGATTGATGTGGAGATTGGAAGTTCTTCGGAGGATATCCGGCTGAGGGGACGTTATTTTATTAGAAATACGGCGTGGATTGCGGGGAGAGACCGGGCCTTTTATGCGAAAGCAGATTGGTTACAATGAGGTAGTGTAAGGTATCGTATGAAAAAAGATACGGGTATTGCCCGCATTAAAAATCTGCTTCGCAGATGGCGGGCAAGCAGGCAATCAATCTGCAAAGCAGATTGGTTACAATAAATGGGAGGAAATCTGAATGGATACAAGGAAAACAGCGCGTATGCTCGCGCAGGAATCAATTGTTTTATTAAAAAATGAAAGCCATCTGCTTCCGCTGTCTGGCGAAAATACAGTGGTATTCTTTGGCAGGACACAGATGGATTTGATTTATTCCGGAAATGGTTCCGGCGCTTCTCACTCCCAGAACTGCAAGAATATTTTGGCTGCATGTGAGGAAAAAGGGATTCATGCAGAAACGGAATTGAAGCAATATTACCAGGAAATGGCGGAGAAGGAGCCGGAAAAACCGGAGGATACCTTTGACTGGACAAAGGTAGAAGAACACGTGAACAGCGGATTGATGTATGAAGTATTTGGGCAGTATCATGCGCCGAAGGAAGAATATGCGGTTCCGGATGATTTGGTAAAAAAAGCATCTCAAAAAACGGATATGGCGCTTCTGGTGATTGGACGAAATTCCGGCGGAGAGGAATGCGACCGGCATCTGTATGAGGATTATGAACTGACCGCATCGGAAAAGGTGTTGACAGACCAGGTGTGCCAAAACTTCCGCAATGTGGTGTTGATTTTGAATATCAACGGACTGATTGACCTTTCCTGGACGGAAGAAAAAGAAAATATCCGAAGCATTTTATTTATCGGGATTCCGGGTGAGGAGGGTGCGTCTGCCCTGGCGGATATCCTTGTGGGAAATGTGAATCCATCTGGAAAACTGCCGGTTACCATTGCCAGAACATATGAGGACTATCCGGCGGCACGCCATTTTTCATGGGATAAGGAACATTCGGAGCGGATTTTAGATTATGACAGTTATGGGCTGAACGCAGAGGAAAATGGCAGTATCGGATTCGTGAAGAGTCCGGTGACGGTGTATCAGGAGGATATCTATGCGGGATATCGGTATTTTGATTCTTTTTGGAAGGAACCGCTGTATCCTTTTGGATATGGTCTGTCTTATTCAGAATTTCAGATGGAACCTGTGTCGGTGAGGAAAGAAACGAGTGGCGTTTCCCTGCAGATTTCTGTAAAAAATATAGGAAACAGGGCTGGGAAGGAGGTTGTGCAGGTCTACCTGACGGCATGTGGGGAGCGTATCCGAAGACCTTATCAGGAATTAAAGGGATTTGAAAAAACGTGTTTGCTAGGTGCGCAGGAGGAAGAAATCTTGACGATTTCGGTTCCATGGAAGGAACTGGCCTGTTATGACGGGGAAACAGCGTCTTATGTTATAGAAAAAGGGACGTATCTGCTGCGGGCGGGAAATTCTTCGCGGGATACGGTTCCGGTCCTTCAGATCAAGGTATCAGAGAATGTAGTGACTGCGCAGTGTGAAAACCGCCTTGGGCTGAAAAGTTGTAATCGTGGCAAGCTAGAGTTTTTGTCAACAGATTGGGTCTGGGAGGAAGAAGAGACGAAGTGGACGATTTCTTTGGAGGAATCGGATATCATAGCCGGGTTGGATGGGGCAGAAGATGAGCAGAACCTGGAACAAGATTTGGATATGAAAAAACAGGATGTAAGAGAACGGGCGGCAGAACATCAGACGGTCCGGCGGGATGTGGCGGAATTGGTGGAATCACTGTCAAAGGAAGAACTGTCTGCGCTCTGTGTGGGCTATGGCCCTGGAGTTCCCTTTGCTGCATTTTTGGGCGGAAACAACCCGGAAACCATCTGCGACGCACAAGGGACTCCTTTGACGACCAACAGCCATCCCACGGGATTTCAGGGATATGTATCTCCGGCAATCGAAGGGAAAGGTATTGATTCCGTTTTTTATAAAGACGGCCCGGCAGGGATTGGGGAAGTGACCTGGCCGACGGAAATGCTGATTGCCTGCTCCTTTGATAAAAAGCTCTGGTACATGTGGGGAGACGCAGTCGGTACGGAGTGCCAGAAACAGCAGGTGGACTATTGGCTTGCACCTGCGGTGAACCTGCATAGGAATCCCCTTGGCGGCAGAAACTTTGAATATTTTTCCGAAGATCCGTTTCTGACGGGAACCTGCGCCTGTGAGACAGCAAAGGGCGTGCAGGAAAACCATTCGGTGAAGGTGTGTCCAAAGCATTTTGCGATAAACGAGCAGGAGACTTACCGCCGGGGGAATACAAAGAAAAATACGGATGCCGTGGATTCTATGATTCAGGAGCGGGCAGCGCGGGAATTGTACCTGAAGCCTTTTGAAATGTTGGTTCGTGAGGTTGATATTTCCTGTCTGATGACATCCTTCAACAAGATTAATGGTGTGTTTGCAGGCGGAAATAAAGACCTTTGCACGCATATTCTGCGGGAAGAGTGGGGATATTCCGGATATGTTGTTACGGATTGGGGAGATATGGATATCGTGGTTGATGGAGCGGATGCTGTCGCAGCCGGAAATGATGTTGTGATGCCGGGGGGACCGCCGGTAATCCGGCAGATTCTGAAAGGACTGGAGGAAGGACGGGTTTCGGTGGAAGAACTGCGGGAGGCGGTGCGCAGGTTATTGAGTGTAAATATGTGATGGAGAATTTGCCCTTGTGAATCGGCACAAGGGCAAATGAACTATCACCACTTTATAACTTTTACATTACTTTTCTGTTTTCTGTGCTAAAAGTACAGATACCTTAATTTCTTTCTCCGCAGGCGCTAAGTCATAGTTCCCATCGTCCTTACAGGTAAAGAACACCTCATAAATTTGATCTGCTTCTAGTGTATCCTCTGTGCCGTCCAGTGACCAGAGCTCGTCATCTACCTGCGTAAATCCGCCCTCTGTGT
Source organism: uncultured Lachnospiraceae bacterium (assembly GCA_947564305.1). Next base: position 15,656 of record CANOBT010000002.1, read on the forward strand.
CACGTGCATATAATATGAAATCTTGAGGATTTCCGGTGAGACCTGTCATACGAAATGCCACGGTCGTATTAGGATGCACGTTTTCCACTGACGCTGTATGCAGATAGGACGCGGGAGTTTCACTGCCGCCTTCCGCTTGAAATGTTTCTTTATCAATCCGTTCTCTGGAAGAATCGTCCAGATTTACCTTGCGGTAAGGGGAGTCCGGGAGATATACAAAACGGTCCTGCAGGCGTACAAGCTCTAAATATCCGGTCGGGCAATACAGTGCATTTCCGCCCTGTTCGCTGAACATTCCGATTGCCATGTTATTGTATCCGGACTTATTGGATACATCCACAGTCAGAACTGTCTCACCTGTGTCAAAATCCAGAACAATATACTGCCACATACCACTCTCCAAATCCTGTACATATCCATATAGATATCCTGTCGCAGTGGACAGTTTGAACATGGAAGTGTCCCGGATGTCATCTCTGGACCACACTGTTTTCATCTCATATCCGTCTGCTGTCTTGACAACATCAGCACGTTCCATACCAGGCATGATCATTTCGTTGCCCTTGGCAATCCAGTTGGAATCATAAATATTATCAAAAGTTTGGATGGATGAGTCGCTTTCTTCGGCAGCAAGTCCAGGGCTGCCTGCACCAAACCAGTTGCATACAATTACGCTGGTTACGTCTTCCCCGCCGTCATATACGATGATGGAGTTCTCCACAGAGACTGGCATATCTTCCGGAAGTTCATCCAGAACAGGCATACTTGCCGCTTTCTCACCGGTTTTCATATCCAATGCGATTAACTGAATCGGCTCCTGATTATCCGTAAAGCAGACCAGATCGTCAGTCAAAGACGGAGAAGCCCCGCCGCCCCATGCCAGACCGCCGCCGGTAGTCTTGGCATCCTCACGGCTGTCCTTTGCACCGGTGCTGTCATATTCTGTGCGCCATACCGCTTCTACGCCGTCCTCGGCACGGAACAGATAGCAGGCAAGATTGGTGAGGATCACAGTGCCCTCTTCGGATGATGCGATTCCATTTTCTGCGCCTTCGCCGGGTTCTAATTCATAAAAATGCATCTCCTTTTCCAGGTCAGCATCTTTTCTATTTAAAATTGCTTCAATTCCATCCTTTGAAAGATAACCGACTGCGCCTGCCTGCTTTCTGTCCGGATAAATGCGGAATCCCCCGGTTACAAACCAAAGATTGCCGTCAAAGTCATATGTGATTGACAGAAGATTTTGCTCTAGTTCTTTTCCTAACGCTTTTTCGGCTTCTGCTTTTACGTCAATATCCAGCAGCTTTTTAAATTCCGGCAGTACATTTCCGGATTCATCCAGACTCTGAAAGATGATCACATGGTTGTTGCTAGTCGGGCAGACAATATGATTCTCATGATCCACAAAGGAATAGGATGATTGGATTGCATATTTCTCATCATGCTGAGCCGGAACATAAGCCCCCAGTGTAGTGACCTCTTCTGTATTCATGTCCCGAATGGCAATTCCGCCCAACAATGGGCACACCGCATGTCCATATTCATCGTAAAAAATAGCCGGAGGCGCGATTCCATTGACCTTTTCATATGCCGTATTGACTTCCGGATAGATGCCAAGCGGAAGCACGGCGTCTGTAACATCTGTATTATAGCTGTCATTATGGATGTTTGATTCATTATCCGCTATATGGGGATTTTTTTTCATCTCTTTCTGTGGCAGATTCCTGGTTGGGAGTGCCTGGATTTCCTGCACTTCCTGATACCCTTGCGCTTCCTGCTCGGAAAACTCTGTTACGCCTTCCGTTGTCTTTTGCTCTTCCAGGGCAGGTGCCTGTTCCTGTGCACAGCCGCATAAAAGCATGGTTCCGGCTAAAAATAAGCCTGCTGCTTTTCCCATTTTTATCCTTTTCTTCATATTTTTAGACCCTCTTTTCTGTTTTCTTTCAATTCGTATTGACTTTAACATCTTTCTAAAATTCTTATCAACCATAGATTCACAAGTTGTAAAAAAACGGCACAAGATGCTGATGCGCAAGCAGGTCATCAACCTAACGGTTGGTGACAAATTATAAAAAAGAGGCGATGCAATCAATTGCATCGCCCCTGGGATCTATTTATTTCATTAAAACAAGTGCTTCATATGGTTTCAGCATCATACGGCTGTCCTTGGAATCATATTTATACTTCTCACTTTATGTATTATGGTGCATATTACCTTTTCGGTGCTTGTTTTATTATAGCAGTGTTCAAATATTTTCAAATTAGATCTTTCATATTAAAAATTTTTTCAGAAACCACAAATGATACAAACCACGCAAGCATACCAAAAGCAAAAAAGGTAAACGTCAAGAAGACAGGGATTGAATCAAAACTTCTGACATTTATAGAAATTTCTAAACTTTGTGTTACGCTTACAGCAAACGGCGCTAAAAATAATAATAGCAAACATATAAGTTTTGTTTTTTCATAGCCAAACTTATATTGTATAGGCAGGAAAATCCCCATGCAAATGGATTGAATAAGAAAAACCGTAGCAGCAGCCTGGGCAAAATCATCTATAGCAATTTCCGGAACAAAGTGCATTTCAATGAAAGATGCAGTACAGCAAATCAGCCAGATAATGATGTAAGTGGTATATTTTGCAAAGACTATTTTATTTTTCATATATGGCGTTGAGGATAACAATGCTGTTGCCTTGGGATATTTGTTTTCCTTTTCGGAAACAGCAAAATTAAAGAAAACAGTAGCCACCAAAACGGACATTAAGAGTCCAACCAATCCTCCCATCCAGGGTTGACGCCATGCGATAAGCAATGGTATTCCGATGGCAATAAAAATAACCCCCCAAAAATACTCTTTTACTATCATAATGTCTTTTTTGATTAGATTTAATAACATCATTGTTCACTCTCCTTTACATATGCCAGCATAATATCCTCAAGTGTGGCTCTTTCAAATAATATTTCTTTTCCTCTTTGCTTTATTTTCTCTGGCTTGTCTGTAATGCCGACAAAGCCATATTTGTTTTTATCACAATGCAGCATGAGCGACTCTATATCAGGTGAAAGATACTTTGTATCGCCCTTTACAATTCTAAAACTTTCCAGTAAAGTGTCTTTTTCTTCTTCAAAAATAATTGCCCCGTTATTTATCATGATCAACATATCAGCCGCCTTATCTAAATCGGCAGTGATATGAGTGGAATAAAAAACTGCCCTGCCTCCCGGTTCCATATATGCCTTAAGAATATTAATAAATTGTTCTCTCATAAGCGGGTCGAGTCCGCTTGTAGGTTCATCCATTATTAATAATTCTGCATTATGAGATAACGCCAATGCCAAAGAATATTTCATCTTCATCCCCTTTGAGAGCGTTCCAACAATCTGTTCCGGATGCAAAGAAAACATTTCCATGTACTGTTTGTATGCGCTCTTATTCCAATGCGAATAGGAAGAAGAAATCAATGTTGTCATTTCCTTCAAAGATAATTCCTCATAGAAACATCCACTATCAAAAACAACACCTATTTTATCTTTAAAGTCCTTTTCATTTTTGGATATATCCTCACCGCGAAATTTAATTGTACCAGCGTCTTTATGAATCAAATTCAATATAGAATGTATTGTTGTTGATTTTCCTGCTCCATTCACTCCAATAAATCCGGTGATACAATCTTCCGGTACGGTGAAGCTTACATCCCTCAACATGAATTTTTTATAGCTTTTCTTTAATCCTGTCACTTCCAAAATTGAAGCCATATTCTCATACCTCCTCATATAAAATGTCCATCATGGCATTTAGTTCTTCTTTGCTGATATCTAATGATTTTGCGGTCTGCAGCATATCCTGCATTTTTTGTTCCACAAGACGCCGCTTAGAATCTCTGAGCAATTCGATATTACTTGTGGATACAAAAGTACCAATACCAACTTGACTCACAACAAACCCCTCTTGTTCCAATTCATCATAAACCCTGCGTATTGTCAAAACACTAACTTTCAAATCATTAGCAAAAGCACGAATAGATGGAAGTGAATCGCCTTCAACTAATTCTTCTTTCAAAATAGCGTCCTTAATTTGGTCTTTGATTTGCTGGTATAAAGGACTGTCGGAAGTATTCGATATAAGTATCTTCACTTTTCTCACTCCTTCCGTTTTTGGTGTGATGTTTCAACATACACAATATATACTGTCATCACTTAATTGTCAATATGTTTTAAAAAGATATAAGAAAGAATTGAGAAAGCTTTGTGTAACTGTTCACGGGGCTGTGCACTACGCTGCACAGCCTCCGGTCGGTAAAGCTGCGGTTTCAGGCATCCAGTCCGTCTACACTCCGTTTCGGTCCGTCCTAAACAAGCGTCACTGGCGCTTAGGACCGCCGCCAGGAAGTGGATGCTGCCCATCCTGAGAAATGGTTGCGATATGTCCAGTACCTCTGATATACTGTAAAAAATAGATTTAGGAGATGTTATTTTGAGCAGACAGGGAGAAAATCTACAATTAATCAGAGGAGAGGCGTTGTCTTTTGGGCAGCAGGTTCAATTGGTGATTCGGCTGAGCATCCCGGCAATTCTGGCGGAGATCAGCTCGATCGTAATGCAGTATATTGATGCGGCTATGGTGGGGAGCCTGGGAAAGGATGCCACGGCCTCCATTGGGCTGGTAACCAGTACCATGTGGTTTGTGGGAGGCATCTGTATCAGTGCGGCGATGGGCTTCTCGGTGCAGGTGGCTCAGTACATAGGGGCAAAAGAGGAGACGGCGGCCAGAGATGTGCTGCGGCAGTCCTTTCTGGTTTCCGGGGCATTCGTCTTGCTTGTATCTTTGGTCTGTATTTCCATCAGCGGTATCCTGCCTCGTTGGCTTGGAGGCACACCGGAAGTCTGTGAAGGCGCCTCCCGGTATTTTTTCGTTTATGCCTGTGCACTTCCGGCAGTACAGTTTCGGCAGCTTGGGGGAAATATGTTACAGTGCAGCGGTGACATGAAAACCCCTAGTATTTTAAATGGGACCATGTGTGTGCTGGATGTGGTATTTAATTATTTCCTGATTTTTCCCTCCAGAGCGGTGGAAATAGGAAGCGGTCAGGTGGTGATCTGCGGCGCCGGGCTTGGAGTGGCAGGAGCGGCTCTTGGAACCGCACTCTCAGAATTGGTGACAGCGGCGGCGATGTTGTACATGCTCTGTTTTCGGTCTGAAACGATGCGGGTGACAAAGGGAGGTAGTTGGGCTTTGAATAGGAATTGTCTGAAAAAGGCGGTTCGTATTTCTCTGCCTATGGCGTTTGAGCATGGGGTGCTCAGCGGGGCGCAGATTATTTCCACTAAGATTGTGTCGCCGCTGGGGACCGTGTCGGTTGCAGCGAATTCTCTTGCCGTGACGGCGGAGAGTTTCTGCTATATGCCAGGATATGGGATTGCATCGGCGGCAACCACACTGGTGGGACAGAGTGTTGGGGCGAAAAGGAGGGAGCAGGCCCGTGGATTCGCACGGTTGTCCGTTTTACTGGGAGCGGCATTGATGACGGTGACAGCCTTTTTGATGTTTTTCTTTGCTCCAGGTATGTTTTCAATGCTTACCCCGGATGCGGCAGTACAGAAACTAGGGGTAAAGGTGCTGCGGATTGAGGCATTTGCAGAGCCGCTTTTTGCCTGCTCGATTGTGGCTGCTGGAGCGTTGAGAGGCGCCGGAGATACACTGGTGCCCAGTATCATGAGCCTGCTGAGCATGTGGGGGATACGGATTACCATGGCGGCGTTTCTGGCTCCGCGTATTGGGCTGGTGGGAGTCTGGATTGCGATGTGCGTGGAGTTGTGCATACGGGGAATCCTGTTTTTGATTCGGCTGTTTCGGGAAAAGTGGCTGAGGGTTATTGAGGGGGAAGATTAAGAGTTACTGTTCACGGGGCCGTGCATTCCGTTGCACGGCATCCGAGCCAATAAAGTACCGATTTCGGGCATCCGGCCCCTTGCTGAAAGCGACTTTTCAATGGGCCGGATGCGTTACAGTTCGCGGCCGGCCGTGAACTGTAACGATTAAGAAAATACAGCAAAGTGCGATTGTATTTTACAATAAGCAGGGGTATAATGAAAAAATAAAGAGAGGAGAGCAAAGGTATGATGTATCCATATATGACGTTATATGATGAAACCGAGATTGTTCATTCACAGATAATAGAAGAAAATGATGTGCAGAAAGTAATTGTTCATTTTGAACGTCCGACAGAAAATGGTTTTGACTTTGCAAGATGTGAACTTCCAGAGTATAAGTGGATTCAAAAAAAGGGATATTCTGATGAAGAAATCGCCTTATTTGAGCAGCTTCTTCAAAGTAATGCGCATTTGCTTTATAAATATGCGGCAGAGGGAGGAATCCAGATTGCCTAATTTATTCACGGTAAGTGGTTATAAAATTTATTTTTGGTCCAATGAGGATGGAGAACCAATTCATGTACACATATCGAAAGGAAAGCCTTCTCCTAATGGCACTAAGATATGGTTAACAAAAAAGGGAGGATGTATTTTAGCCAATAATGGAAGCGCGATTCCAAAGAAGGAATTAAATATGTTAATGACATTTATATCAGCACAGTTTTTCCTTATCTGTACCGAATGGAAGAAATTTTTTGTTACTGAAGAAATCAATTTTTACTGCTGAAAACAACTATCTTCCCCTTGTGCGGGCCGCATAGGGGGAATCTCTGTCTTTAGCTTTTTGGGGGTGAATCAGCATGCAAAAAGTTTTGCTATAGGCTGTGACATATGATATAATGAATTGCGCTGATGCGCAAGCAGGTCATCAGCCTGACGGCTGGTGACAAATTATAATGAATTGCGCTGATGCGCAGGCAGGTCATCAATTTTCTGTGAAAATTGGTGACATATGATATAATCTCAATGCCGGACAGAAACCTTCAAAGAGTCTGCCCGGCGCAGATGAAACCGCGGGGACAATAGTATAACCAGAGTGCGGGCGCTATAAATGATTTTATAGGGATTCCATCATTTTGGCAGGGCGGCGAGTCGCCGTCCGGGAAAAAGAAAGCAGTATATCAGACCTCCAGATGCTCCGATGTACTTCTGCACACTGCTGTGTGCTGGGGCTAAAGCCTGGTACATCTGCGCATCTTACAGAATCCATTTTTTGTATTGTCCCCGCGGTGTTAATTTACAGGGCTGTGCACCTCGCTGTACGGTATCCGAGCGTATAACCCCGCGGTTTTATACTGCCAAGTGGAAGATTGTGGAAATAAGGAAGTGTACCAGGATGTCTGAAAATGATTTGTGGAAGTATTGTACTCCCCGGCAGGTGCGGGAAATGCTGCAAAGTTTTGATTTGCTGCAAGGTGTAAAGATAAAGGAGGAAAAATATTTTTCCTGTCTTTATGCGGTCAGTAACCATACGGAGCAGCATTATCAGTCTATCGTGATTCCTAAGAAGGAGGGCGGAGTGCGAAAGCTTTTGGCGCCGGATTATCTGTTGGGCCGGATTCAGAAAAATATTCTGCATCACGTGTTGGCGGAGCTGCCGGTATCAGTGTATGCCAGGGCTTACAAGCCTCAGACTTCGATTGTGGAAAATGCAAGACCTCATGTGGGCGCTGGGCAGATTTTAAAGCTGGATATGAAAGGATTTTTTGATCATATCTCTTATTTTCTGGTATATCGGTATGCGTTTCCGGCCGTTTATTACCCGCCTGCTGTTCGCACGATTTTGGCGAACCTATGCTGCTGCCGGGATGTGCTTCCACAGGGGGCGCCGACATCGCCTGCGGTTTCCAACCTGGTGATGAAGCCTTTTGATGAGTATATGGGAAACTGGTGCGAAGAAAGACAGATACAGTATACGAGATATTGTGATGATATGACCTTTTCCGGGAAATTTGATATCCGGGAGGTGAAAAATAAAGTCCGGGGTTTCCTGGCTGCCTATGGATTTGAACTGAATGAGAAGAAGACGAGGGTGCGAAAAAGCCATCAGAGGCAGATGGTGACAGGAATTATTGTCAACGAGAAACCTCAGGTCAGCCGTGCTTACAGAAGGAAATTGCGCTCAGAGGTGTACTATTGCGGCAAGTATGGCGTGAGATCGCATTTGCAGAGAGTTTTTTCTCCGATTGATGACAGTATCTGCCGTCAGTATCTGCAAAGCCTGCTTGGAAAAATCAATTATGTGCTGCAGGTGAATCCAGGAGATACAGAATTTCAGCAGGCAAGGCTGGTCATACAGGAAATACAGAGCAATATAGAATTGAGAAGTTTTCGAGAAAGAGGGAACAGGTATCATGAATCCAACAAAATTATTGAAAATGCAGATGGCATGGAAACAGTTTAATGAGACACATCCGAGAGTACTGCCGTTTTTGAAAGCCGTGGAGGCAGTGGGAATCCATGAGGGGACCGTAATCGAGATTACGGTGACCACACCGGCGGGGGAACAATTGGCCAGTAATATCAAGGTTCAGCCATCGGATATGGAGCTTTTCAAGAGCATGAAGGAAGAACGGTGAGAAGAAAACGTAAATGGGGGAATTTATACCGGCATATTTGGAATACTTATAGAGGATATCTCTTTTAGTCTGGGTCTTGTATGGATCCAGACTTTTTTGTTCCCGCGAAACATCGGGCTAAATGTATATAATATAGTGAAATACAAATTGTATTCAAAAATTATACATTAATGATTGACAAGTGTATATTTTGTGTATATAATGATTACAACGAGTCGACAATAAATATACATAATGGCTGCGTAAATTATTTGTAAGGATGTGGAATGGATTATGGTAAATGTGATCAAGACAATCCCAAGATGCGGCGACGAACTGCTTGCCCGGTACCAGGGTCAGGCTTCGGCTACTGTCCATGAGGCTATGGGGCGCAGGAACGCGTTTGCTCCGGCAATCAAACCGCTTGACAGGTCGATGCGCCTCGCGGGGCGGGCATTTACGGTGCAGTGTCATACCGGCGACAACTTAATGCTCATCAAAGCCATAAGCATGGCGCAAAAGGGCGATGTGATCGTGGCGGATATGGGGAATGCTGTGGCAAACGGTCCTTTTGGCGAAGTGTTGGCAGTGGAGTGCGTACAAAAGGGACTCGCAGGACTGATCGTCAACTGTGCGGTACGGGACAGCCAGGAAATCATCAAGCTTGGATTTCCTGTCTTTTCAGCGCAGGTCTGCATCAGCGGAACGGCCAAGGCAACATTGGGCACGATCAACCATCCCATCAGCTGCGGAGGCGTGATCGTAAATCCTGGTGATGTGGTCGTGGCGGACGCAGACGGTGTGGTGACAGTTCCGCTTGATGAAGCCGAAGATGTTTTGAAAGCGGCGGATGCCAGGACGGCAAAGGAAGCTGAGGTGATGAAACGGCTACGCGCAGGAGAATCATTGTTTGATATTTATGGATATCAAAAGGTATTTGACTCTCTGGGATGTACGGAAGAAAAATGAAATGCACGCGGCATATGAAATAAGTGTTTCTTTAAAAAATTACCTTTTGTGTCCGGTGAATGCAGTCCGATGAATGCATCATTTTATAATTGCAAATATCAGGAGCACTATGATATAATAAACAATAAAAAAGCAACAGAAATCATTTTGATTTTATGTGCGGTTCGGAGGCGATTACGTGGGCAGCAAGGGGTCAGCGGCAGTTGATAAAGTATATGACTATTTGTATAAGGGAATTCTTTCAGGAGATATCCCGTTAGGTTCTCCTATTGCAGAACTGGAATTAGGCAAGGCGCTTGGCCTGAGCCGCTCTCCTGTACGGGAGGCGCTCAAACGCATGGAAGGTGAAGGGTTGGTTTCTCATTATCTGGGAAGAGGAACTTTTGTTACGGATATAACGGTCAGGGATCTCGAAGAGATTTTTGAACTGCGTATCATGTTTGAACTTCATTCCCTGCCTCTGGCCTGCATGTATATGGATGACGATATACTCCAGGAACTGCAGAGCGCTTTTGAAAGTCTGGATGAAAATTCGGACGAGCAGCAGTATTACGATGCGAACCGTCTTCTGCATTCTTCCATTATTTCTTATGGTGGGAATCTGCGTCTGGAGAAGTTTTATAAGATGCTGGATGCGCAGTTTGCAATTGTAAACCGTATTTCCGCGCGTGATCCGGAGCATTTTGACATGTCGAACAAGATTCACCTGAACATTGTCAAGGCCATGAGGGAACGGGATGTGGAACGGGCACAGGAACTGTTGAAAGAACACTTAAATCAGGTAAAGGAACGGACAATACATGAATACAGCAAGCCACTGCCTGCTAAGATGCGGGCGAAGCAGATGCGGAGAGCTTTCTGACCGGGTCTGTGCAGCGGCTGTTTTATGTCCGGATGATGATGCCTCGCAGCGTGGGTTTGCTGCGGGGCTTTTTTGTATAGAAAACGATTGTCGTCGTCAAAAATGTAAAAGGAGGACTGTTACATGAAACTGGGAATGATAGGACTGGGAGCCATGGGTCTGCCGATCTGCCGCAGACTGCTCTTGAACGGTTATGAAGTAAAAGCATTTGATCTTGTGGAGAAAGCTGTGCAGGAGGCGCGTGAGAGCGGCGCCATGATCTGTGAGAGTGCGGCATCAGCTGCGGAGGGAGTGGAGATGGTATTCTGTTCCCTGCCGAATGCGGCAATTGTTTCAGGGGTGCTGAAGGAAGTGCTGGAAGAAGACAAGCCCGGACTCGCATATTTTATTGATTTGAGCAGTATTTCGCCGGATTCTGCGAGGAATCATGCACGGATGGCGGCTGAACACGGGATTGAGTATATGGACTGCCCTGTAAGCGGCGGCGTGGGCGGAGCCGAACAGGGCACGCTGACGGTCATGGCGGGAGGCAGCAATGAGGGATTTGCAGCAGTCCTGCCGGTGCTTGAGGCAATCGGTAAAAAGATCCATCATGTAGGAGAAACGGGCGCAGGCTCCGGTATCAAGATGGTCAATAATTATCTTCTCGGCTGCAATATGGCGGCTGTAGCCGAGGCGCTGGTGCTTGGTGCGAAGATTGGTCTGGATATTGATACAATGTATGAGATCATTGGCTCAAGTTCGGGACGTAGTTTTATTATAGAAAATAAGATTCCTAATTTTATAAAAAAGCGTAATTTTGAGGGCGGATTTGCGGTGGATCTGGAACACAAGGATCTGGGACTCGCTGTGGATACCGCAAAACAGCTGAAAATGCCCATACCAATGGGCAGCACGGCTGTCCAGATGTTTGAGACAGCCAGGGCAAAAGGATATGGACGGCAGGATATTACTGCGCTTCTTAAAATATGGGAAGAACTGATGGACATAGAAGTAAAATGACAGGAGGACGCTTGGATGACAATAGCAGAGATTGCAGCTCGGAGAGAATATAATTATGGACGGATGACTATAGGCGAGTGTATCGCCGCAGCTACGGAAGCAGGGGTGACAACAGGAGAGGTCATTTTGACCGAGGCATGTGATGTGACAGGCAGGAGCAGGGAAGAAATTGCAGCCAGTATGGAAGAAGCGTTTGCACACAATCTGCGTGCGGCGGAGATTGGCGCAGAGGAAGGGAAGAGTTTTCTGTTAGGCACGGTGGGACAGGATCTGACAAAAGAGGGCGGGCCGGTGATCATAGAGGATCCTTTTGTAAATAAGATTGTGGCATATACACTGGCAGCCCAGGTTGGCAACCACTCGATTGGACTCAGGCCCTGCGCAGGGACAGGGGATTCCTGCCCTTACACTGGTTTTATAAAAGCTCTGAAAGAGGATTATCAGGATGCGGATCTGACCGCACGTATCATGGCTGTTATCCTGAAGATTGGCGGAGAGTTCCGTATAGGCAAGGCGACCACAGGCTGCAATATGGAAGGGTTTGGAGCCGGTGCGGCAGCAACGGCGGCGGCATTTGTAGAACTTGCCGGAGGCACACCTGCCCAGATGGAGGCGGCTATGGTGCTTGCGCTTTCTCCTACGATCAGTGTGCCCTGCACGCCCAGAGTACTGGTGCCAGGTCTGTGCGCAACCCATATCGGCGGAGGGATACTCATCGCGCGGCTTGCCAGTCAGCTGGCAATGTACACTTCCATACCAGTCAATGTTCCCGTTGATGTGATGATCGCCATGGCGGCCCAATGCCACCTTGCTTCTGCAAAGCATATTGTGCCTGTGACGATTGAATATATGGAGCCGTTCTTTAAACATGACGAAAAGGTGGATGCCTATATTTCGGAAGAGATTAAGCAGGAGGAGCGAAGACGGCAGCAGGAGCTGATCCGAAAGGCCGCAGAAGAGAGCAGGAGGCTTGCGGACAAGGCAAACCCGATTACAGAACCCTTTGGAGAGGCTGTCGTGGGAGGCAGCAGCCTGGGGGTAGGATCGCCTACCAACTGTGCGCGTATCGCCCATTTTCTGGCAAAAGGAGAGGTGAAAAAGGTCAAGATTGAGCTGTACTCCGAGATGTTTGCGCGGCGCGCGATCAATGTTCCGGGAATCCTCATGGCAGCCGTGGAAGGGCACAGCACCAGTAATGCCGAGGCCTATAAGAACAGTCTGGATGTGGCCCGCCAAAAGGGAGTGGAGGTGGAAATCCTGGAAATCCCGGAACATTCTGTGCAGAGGGTCACGATAGAAGCCACAGAAGGTAATTCTATGGTGGAATCCATCAACAGCGGCGGTGCGCGCCTGATTTTGAAGGATGCCCGTCCCAGTGTGGCAAAGGCGAGGGACATCGCGGAACAGCTGAATATTGTGATTATAGACTGATGAGAAGGGTGTGAGATAGATATGGGCGTTGTAGTTGACCTTGCCCGGAGAATGCCTCTTCCGCGCATGGTACAGGTGGAGCAGCATTTTGACAGGTCTGCCGTCACAGACATTGACGGCGGTGTGAGAAAGGCGCTTTTGGAACAGGGCGTATTGGATGCTGTGCGGCCCGGAATGTCGGTGGCAGTCACGGCCGGCAGCAGGGGGATATCAAATATTGCGGCTATCCTGCGGACGATTGTGGATGTATTGAAGGAACAGGGGGCGGAGCCTTTCATCATTCCTGCCATGGGAAGCCACGGGGGAGCCACCGCACAGGGACAGATGGAGGTGCTGGCCTCGCTGGGCATTACCGAACAGTCTCTTTCCTGCCCAATCCGTTCTTCCATGGAAGTGAAGCAGATAGGCGTTACATTCGACGGACGGCCTGTGCAGATTGATGCATTTGCCGCCCAGGCCGACGGCATTGTGGTCGTGAACCGTGTAAAGGCTCACACTTCATTTACGGGGCCGGTGGAAAGCGGTCTGATGAAAATGATGGCGATCGGGCTTGCCAAACAGGCGGGGGCGGAAGTATGCCATCAGGAGGGCTATGCGAAGATTGCCGATAATATTCGGAAATACGGCAGTGCCATATTAAAAAATGCCAACATACTTTTCGGCATGGCGATCATAGAAAATGCATTTGACGATACCTGTGAACTCCATGCGGTAAAGCCGGAAGACTTTGAAGAGACAGAAACAAGACTGCTTGTACGCTCCAAGAAACTGATGCCGCGGATTATGTTTTCAAACATTGACGTACTGGTGGTAGACCGGATGGGAAAAAATATCAGCGGGCTGGGTATGGATCCGCATATTACAGGCTGTTTTGCCAGTCCTTATGCCAGCGGCCCGCCCAGGCCGGACAAACTGGTGGTGCTGGATCTGACGGATGAGACCCATGGAAATGCGAATGGAATGGGAGTTGCGGATGTAACCACCCGCCGTCTTTTTGAAAAGTTTGACCCGGAGGCTACATATCCGAATGCACTGACCGCAACCCTGACCGCTGCGGTGCGTGTTCCTCTGATCATGGACAACCAGAGACTGGCTATACAGACAGGTATCAAGACATCGGCAGGATTCGATAAAGAGAAGATTCGTCTGGTCCGTATCCGGGATACGCTGTCTTTGAGCAGGATATGGATATCCGAGGCAATGATGGAGGATGCCGGTAATACTCCTGATGTGAAGATTATAGGAGAGCCGGAACCATTCGTATTTGATGAAGAAGGAAATATGTTTTGAACAAAATAAACCGGAGATGCCCTTTGGGTATAACATAGTGTAAAAAAGGCTGTCGGAGACAGCCTTTTTTGTATGCCATAGTATGCAGAAAGGTTGCCGGTGGCAAGCTTTCTGTATGTTTAAATATCTGGTCCGGGGGCATGATATCAGTGTACCATATGGAAGTTTTGCCAGATTGCACAATTTATGGAATTACTTTTGGTGATTTCGGGTAAAAATTCATAAATCTGCTTGACAGCCAGTTATTTTCTGCTATAATAATATTAGAATTCAGATTGTATACACGAGGAATACTTAAAATGTTCCAAATTTATACAATGACATGCTCGGAGCAGAAACAGCGGCAGTCATGGACCGCCGTCCAAAAAAACAGTTAGGGGGATATTCAACTTGGAAAAAAGAAAAGTAGCTGTAATCACAGGCGCTACAAGAGGAATTGGCAATGCTATAGCAGACAGGCTGGCATCCGACGGATTTGCCATTGCGGCCTGTGGGACCATGTCTTCAGAACGTGCGGCTGAACGTCTGAAGGCAGTAAAAGAGAAGACAGATCTTCTGTATGTAACAGCTGATATGTCCAGGCAGGAGGATCGGGAGAAATTGATTTCCTCTGCAGTTGAACGTTTCGGACGCATTGATGCGCTGATCAATAATGCAGGCGTAGGCTCCGTAACACAAGAGAACATACTGGATGTGTCCGAGGAAAGCCTTGACCGGGTGATGGATATCAATCTGAAAGGATACCTGTTCACTGCTCAGCTTGCTGCAAAGCAGATGATCCGGCAGGTGCAGGAAGATCCGGAAGGTGACAGGCCTGTCATCATTAATATGTCTTCTATATCAGCCTATACGCTTTCGCTCATGAGAGGGGAGTATTGTATGTCCAAGGCAGCGATCACCATGCTGACCAAGCTTCTGGCATTTGCCCTGGCAGACCATGAGATTAACGTATATGAGATACGTCCCGGTAATATACTGAGCGATATGACGCTTCCGGTAAAGGAAAAATTTGACCGGTATATCGCGGACGGTTTACATCCGCTGCGCCGCTGGGGCACAGGGGAGGACGTTGCAAAGGCAGTTTCCGCCATATGCATGGGTTATCTGCCTTACACTACAGGTTCAGCCATTGATGTGGACGGCGGATTCCACATGAAGTGGATTGACTGACAAAGGTTTTTACAGCCGGCGGCAGAATCATCCGCCGGCGGCTGAATATCCCGGAGAGGATATGAAAAACAAAAATAAAAAACAAGAGGAGGATGCAACGATGAAAAAGAACAGATTAATGGCAATGTTACTGGCGGTGGCAATGACGGTATCACTGGCAGCAGGATGCTCCGGCAAGACGGATGCTCCCGCAGAATCCGAGCCTGCCGAGAAAAGCGAGTCTGTGTCAGAGGATGCAGAGGAAGAGGACGAAAAAGACGAGAAACCGGCGGCAGACGGAGATTTCACGGTCATCTCTTCTACCAAAGGAATGGACAACGAATACTATGCCGAGCTGAACAGAGGCGGCGAGGAGTTTGCGGAGCAGATGGGATTTGAGTATGTTACTCTGTCTTCGGAAGACAATGAGCAGAAGCAGATTGCCGATCTGGAGACCGGACTGGTCACATATGATCCGGATTTCGTGATCATTATGCCTACCAGTTCCAGTGTAGTTCCTGCTTTGGCGGATCTGTGCGAGAATGCAGAGGTTCCGTTTGTCACCCTTTGGGATTACCCGGAAGATTTCGACTTTACTCCGTATAAGTATCATCTGGCCCACATCCTGACAGATATGCATCTTGAAGGTTATACGATGGCGAAGTACCTGTTCGATGCCATGGGAGGCAAGGGCAGCATCGTTGCGATTGACGGCCTGCTCGGAAGCACCACTGCAGTACAGCGCCATGAAGGTCTGGAAGAAGCCCTGGAAGAGTATCCGGATATCAAACTTCTGGAGTCTCAGCCTGGAGACTGGAACCGCTTTGCAGCAGCTCCGGTATTTGAAGATATGTATATTAAATACGGTGATGAGATTGAAGGCGTATGGTGCGGAAACGATGATATGGCTCTGGGCGTATACGAGATCCTTGACGGGGCAGGAAAGTCCGGCGGCAAGGTGAAGCTGGTTGGTCTCGATTGTCTGAGTAATGTCCTGGAACTGATCCGCGACGGCGAATATGTGATGTCCATGTCTGGCGATGCACCAGGAATGCAGGCACTGGCAATGTGTATTGGTTATGACTATGTGAAGGGCGATATCCGTCCGGAGACAGATGAAAGACGTTTTATCATGTATGAACCGCCGATCATCACCCAGGAAAATGCGGAAGAGTATCTGGAACTCTGGTATGGGGACGCTGCAAAAGAACGTGACTGGACTGTTGACAGTGAACTGCTCAGCAAATAAACATAAAGCAGTCCGTTAGAAAAGAGCCGTGGAGACTGCAGACAGGAAGCGGGCTTTACGGCTCTTTGAATACCATAGTATGCGGAAAAACCGCAGGCGCCGGTTTTTCCGCATGGCAAGCAGTCGATCACTTGCGCTGCAAGTGGTTACAAA
This sequence comes from uncultured Lachnospiraceae bacterium, assembly GCA_947564305.1. Next base: position 32,252 of record CANOBT010000002.1, read on the forward strand.
GGGAGAGTGAGACAATGCAGGAAACTGCCCAAAAACAAAGCAATATAAAAATGAGCGGCATTTATAAGCGTTTCGCCGGTGTGCAGGCGCTCAAAGATGTTTCTCTGGAACTTTTTCCGGGAGAAATTCTTGCCCTGATTGGTGAGAATGGAGCGGGAAAAAGCACGTTGATGCGAATTTTAATGGGGATTGAGAAAAAAGATGCCGGGACAATTTATTTGAATGGGACAGAAATCAATCCGGCAACGCCTATGGAGGCGGAGCAGTACGGCATTGGAATGGTCTTTCAGGAGCAGGCTCTTTTCCCAAATCTAAGCGTTGCCGAGAATATCTTCCTGGGACGGGAAGGAGATATGATAACCGGTAATTTTCTTCACTGGAAAAAAATGTATCAGGAATCTGAAATGATATTGAACGAAGTGCACTTAAGCCACATTGATCCGAAGACAAGACTGGAGAGGCTGAGCTTTTCCGAGAGACAGATGGTGGAACTTGCAAGAGTCCTTTATCCGGCAGTACGCAACAAACGAAAGGGTATCATCATCCTGGACGAACCGACCGCCGTATTGTCCCCCAGTGAGGTGGAGCAGCTTTTTACGGTAGTCAGTGCTTTAAAAGAACATGCATCTTTTGTATTTATCTCCCATCACCTGGAGGAGGTCATCCAGTATACGGACCGTGTGGAGGTCATGAAGGATGGACAGAATGTAGGCGGACTGATGACCAGGGATGCAGACATCCAAATGCTCCAGGAGATGATGGTAGGCCGTGAATTTTCCAAGGACTTTTACTATGCGGAGGACCTAAGGGAGCCGGAAGAAACCGTTGTCCTGGAACTGGACAAAGTGAGTTCGGATGCGGTCTCCAATGTTTCTTTAAAGCTGAAAAAAGGGGAAATCCTGGGAATCGCGGGCCTCATGGGCTGCGGCAAAGAAAATCTGGCAAAGGTAATCTTTGGTGACGAACCGATTACAGAGGGGACCATCACCGTGGGCTCCCGGAAGATTCAAAACAGTATCAAAAAGGCGGTAGACGCAGGAATCGGATATCTGCCAAGTGACCGCCGCAGCGAAGGAATCCTGGATACGATGTCAGTGGGTCATAATATTACGGTGGCAAATCTGGACAATTTTGAGACAGGAGTTTTTCTGGACAGGTCCAAAGAGAATACCTGTGTAAATGACTATATTGACAGGCTGAGGATTAAGACACCTTCGGGAAATACACTGATCGTTAATTTATCAGGCGGCAACCAGCAGAAAGCAATTTTGGCAAGATGGCTGTCGCGGAAACCAGATATCATTATTATGGAGCAGCCGACGAGAGGAATTGATGTCGGCGCAAAGCAGGAGATATACAGGATTATGCGTGACCTTGCAAACGAGGGCGTTTCCATTCTTGTCATCTCCGATGAGATGCCCGAGCTGATAGGATTGTCCAACCGCATTGTTATGATGCGTAAAGGTACTGTCACAGGGGAAATCGATTGTAAGAAGGAGGCGAACCTTAATGAGAAACACATCATCCAATACATCACCTGACGGAGGAACGGAAAAGAAAAAACGGGATATCGACTATTCTTTGTATATAGCCCCCATACTGCTCGTAGTGTGCGTTGTATTTTTTACGATCGTCAATCCGCGTTTTATTTCACTTGCAAATATTATGAATATCCTGCGGCAGGGCGGCCCGCTGTTTATCGTTTCTTTTGGCTTGAGCGCGGTCATCCTGACGGGAAGTATTGACATATCTTCGGACGGCATGATGAGTTTGTGCGGAATCTGCTCCGTCATGCTTGCCAATGTCATCACCCAGGGAGGCGGGTGGCTGAGCCTCTTGCTTGGGGTGGCGATCGGGTTGATTTTCGGAACCTTTATCGGCTATCTGGTATCTTACGTCAGACTGCCTTCGTTCCTGGTGACATACGGAACCTCGACAATCTGCCGGGGGATTGCTCTGATCATTTCAGGAGGTGTTGCACAAAATACAATGTATAATGCCTTTAAGAAAATGGGAAACGGCAGTGTGTTCGGCTTTTTCCCGACCATGGCAGTGTTTGCGATCGTGATATTTATTATCATGCATATCCTGACAAAAAAGACAAAATATGGGCGCTCTCTTTATGCAATGGGTGCAAATGAACGTGTGGCAGGGCTGTGCGGACTGCCTACAAACAAGTATAAGATGATCGCGTTCATGATAGCGGGAGCATGTACCGGACTCGCAGGGGTTCTGATGAGTGCAAGGCTTGGCGCCGGTACTCATGCACAGGGGGAAGGAATGTCTCTGGATGCCATCGCAGCCGTTGTAATGGGCGGAACAACTCTTTCAGGAGGAAGAGGAAGTGTTGCCCGGTCTATCACAGGTGTATTTGTAATCCTGATGCTGAATAACGGCCTGAACCTGATGGGTGTATCTCCTCATGTGCAGGTACTTGTAAAAGGCATTGTGGTTATATTGGCGGTAGCAGCCTCCAAGGACTGGAAGAGCAAGGAGATTGTGAAGTAAGGAGGCTTATGATGAAGGATACGATGAAAGCGGTAGTATTTAAAGAATTAGGCAGGGTTACAGTGGAGGAGCGGCCGGTTCCATCCATTAAAGATTCGAAAGACGCCATTGTGCGTGTGACTCTTGCGGCAATCTGTTCCAGTGATATCCATATCAAGCACGGTATGATCGCACGGGCAAAGGAAGGTGTTATCCTGGGTCATGAAATTGTAGGCGAGGTTGTGGAGACAGGGAAGGATGTGCGTAAGCTTAAAAAGGGAGACCGGGTGACGGTCAACAATGAGACTTTTTGCGGGGAATGCTTTTTCTGTAAACGCGGCTATGTCAATAACTGTTCCGAAGGAGGCTGGATGCTCGGATGTGTTGAGGACGGCGGCCAGGCGGAATATGTTCGAGTGGCTTATGCGGACAACTGTTGTAATCTCATTCCCGAGGGAGTGTCCTATGAACAGGCCATGCTCGTGGGAGATGTTCTGGCGACCGGATTCTGGGCGGCGGAAATAGGGGAAGTGAAACCGGGAGATACGGCGGTTGTGATTGGTGCGGGTCCTACGGGTCTGTGTACTTCAATGTGCGCAAGGCTGTATAGTCCGGCAAGGCTGATTACTATTGATATATCGGATGAAAGACTGGCATTTGCAAAACAGCATGGGCTTGCAGACATTACCATCAATGCCAGGAAAGAGGATCCGCTTGAAATTGTGCGCAGCCTTACACAGGGAAGAGGGGCGGACCGTCTGTTTGAATGTGCGGGCGGCGGCAATACTTTTGAGATGGCATGGCAGATCACGCGGCCCAGCGGGATTGTCTGTCTGGTTGCACATTATGAGGAAGATCCTCAGAAACTGCCTCTTCGCAGGATGTATGGAAAGAATCTTGTATTTAAGACCGGAGGAGTGCATGCAAATGCCTGTGCATTGACCCTGGATCTGATCAAGGAGGGGAAACTGGATACTCTGCCTCTTATCACACACCGTTTTGCACTTTCGGATGCACTGGAAGGATATGAACTTTTTGAAAAGCAGGAAGACGGAGTGATCAAGGTGGTTTTGGAGCCGTAAGAAATGGCTGCATAGAAGAAAAATAAAGAAAGGGTGAGCAGATTGCAAAAGGAGCCAAATATCAGAAAATTAGAGATTTTTGTGGAAAACATATGCCAGGAGGGCGGCGTAGTGTTAGAAAAGCCATTAAAAAAATGCGCTGCCGCAGCCGTGATCAAGAATCCTTATGCGGGGGTATACACAGAAGACTTGACAGAACTTATGGAGTATGGCGCTTATCTGGGGGATTATCTGACACGCAAAGCAGTAGAAGCCATGAAGATACCTGTAGCAGAAGTCCATAGTTTTGGAAAAGCGTGTATCGTAGGTCTGGATGGGGAACATGAACATGCGGCGGCAATCATGCACCCGAGACTGGGTGCGCCTATGCGCTCGTTTCTGGAATCAGGTTCTGCCGTAATCCCTTCTGCAAAGAAAATAGCAGCGGCAGGCGCTACGCTGGATATACCTCTGCTGTATAAGGATGGGATGCTTGTGCGTTCCCATTATGACAGTATCACTATCCGGATTCCGGATGCCCCGCATGCGGATGAGATACTCTGCGCGGTCGCATTTTCCAACGGAGGACGCCCGAGAGCAAGGATTGGCGGTCTGAGTGTGGAAGAGTGTGTGGGCGAAAATGGACTGGACTAATGGAGGTGGCAGACAATGAGAGATTTAATAAGAAAAGAAGCAGTCATCATTGACGAAACCAGAAGTGAGATAGGCAGGAAACTGGAGACGCCGTTAAAAAAGTGTGCCAGTATTGCGATTGTAAAAAATATATACGCGGGCAGGGATGTTCTGGAGATGCCGGAATATGCGGAATACGGCAGAGAGCTGGGAAAGCGGCTGATCATGAATGCGTTGGATGCACTTGGAATCACTGCGGATGATGTCAATAGTTATGGAAAGGCAGCGGTAACCGGTTTTGGGGGAGAGCAGGAGCATGGTTCTGCGCTTTTGCATACCGGATTTGACGAGGGTGTCCGCTCTGTGCTCACCACATCAAAATCAATTATCCCATCCAGTGAAAAATCGGCTGCGGCAGGAAGTACGGTGGATGTTCCGCTGCATCATAAACTGGCACTGAAAGTGCGTACCCATTTTGACGCCATGGAGGTGAGTGTGGCGGACGCACCCAGAGAAGATGAAATCCTGATCGTATTGTGTGTGACTACGGGCGGCCGTCCGTTCCCGAGAGTCGGCGGCCTGCTCCTGAAAGACATCAAGGGCGAGAATGGGGTGATATAGTATATGAAGGAACTTGTGATTACCAATATAGGAACGATTGTAACAGGGAAATTATCCAATCCTATCACAGACTGCAGTACGATTGCAGTACGTGACGGCGTGATTGCAGAAATCGGCGGCCCGGACCTGTTGGAAAAGTATCCGGCAGCAGAGGTGATCGATGCCATGGGTGTGACTGTTGCACCGGGACTCATAGACAGCCACTGCCATCCCTGTGTGGGAGACTACACCTTTCGGCAGAAGACGGATGCATTGATTGAAAGTGAGGTACATGGCGGGGTAACAACCATTATTTCCGCAGGGGAACCTCATTTTCCGGGACGGCCGAAGGATCCGGCGGGAGTAAAGGCACAGGCAGTCTTTCTGTCGAAATGTTTCAGAAACAAATCTCCTCTGGGAGCAAAGGTGCACGGCGGCGCAGTGATACTGGAACAGGGACTTACGGAAGCTGATTTTGAAGAAATGGCGGCGGAGGGTGTCTGGCTGGTAGGTGAAGTGGGACTTGGCACAGTCAAATCTCCGGAGGATGCAGCACCGCTTGTGGCGATGGCGAAAAAGCATGGCTTCAAGGTGCATATGCATACCGGCGGCACATCAATCCCGGGAAGTTCCCCGGTCAGCGCGGATGACGTGATTCGGACAGATCCGGATGTTGCCTCCCACTGTAACGGCGGACCTACCGCTGTTTCTATGGCAGAAGTGGAGCGGATCATCCGTGAGAGCGAGATTGCGGTGGAAATCGTCCAGTGCGGCAACTACCGTATGACTAACGGCATTATCAGCCTCATCAAGGAGCTTGGGATGGAGCACCGGGTCATCTTTGGAAATGACGCGCCGTCCGGTACGGGTGTCATTCCTCTTGGGATTATACGGAATATCTGTTATGTATCAAGTGTATGCGGTGTTGCCCCGCATAAAGCGATTGCCATGGCAACAGGCAATACAGCTTCTGTATTTGGGCTGGATACGGGTGTGATCGAGGCGGGCCGTCCGGCGGATATGATCTGTCTGGATGCCCCTATAGGTTCAGTGGGAAAGACCGCTCTGGAGGCTATTGAGGCGGGGGATATCCCGGGAATCACCTGTATTATCATAGACGGAGAAGTGGTAGTGAAAAAGAGCAGAAATACGCCTCCTGGAAACAGGGAGCCGGAATATAAGAGGTGAGCTTATTATGGGAAAAGGATTTGATGAATATTTTACCTGCCGGAGCAAGGAACTTGACCTGAAAAAATCCGCCATACTCATTGTGGATATGCTGAATGATTTCTGCAAGCCGGGAGGACGCATGGTGTTGGAAGACGGATATCTGGTTGTGGAACCGATACAGCGGCTGGTCGCTGCCGGGAGGAAGCATGGTATCCCGATCGTATGGATCTGCCAGAAGTACCGCATGGATAAATATGACAAAGTTACGGAAAAGCGGGTAGGAACCTGCTATGAAGGCACCTGGGGATGTGAGCAGATTGAAGAACTGCCAATTCTTCCGGAAGATTATGTGGTGCATAAAAGGCGTTACAGTGGATTTTTCCAGACAGATCTGGACTTGACCCTCAGGGATATGGGGGCTGAGAAGGTGATTGTGGGCGGCTGCGTGACCAATATCTGTGTGCGCGGCACGGTAACGGATGCGTTCCAGCTGGATTATGATGTGTTTGTGCCTAAGGACTGTGTACGTGCCACGGGAGAGCGGGAGCAGGAATCCTCTCTGTGGGATTTTGAGACGCATTTTGCCACGGTCACCACATCGGATGAACTGATTTCCGCTATGGAGAAACTAAAACCGGAGGATGCCTGCCGGATAAAATGAATCGTGAAAGGAGAAAAAAGGATGAGTGTACTGACAAGTGAGCTTAGGGAAAGACTGGACAAACTTTCGACTACAAATGTTTCGGATGCGTTGGATGCTCTGGGGCTGAAAGGCTCTACCATCGGCGTAAAAAAGATGTATGAGAACTGTAAAAAGATTATCGGTGAGGCTGTGACAATGAAGGTGGTTGCTGCCGGTCTTACCAAATCTACTACCCATATGGGGGTGAATGCGATTGAGGCCGCCAAGGAAGGCGATGTGATCGTAATTGATAACGGCGGACGTGAGGATGTGAACTGTTGGGGCGGCGTGCTGAGTACAGGCGCAAAGTTCAAAGGCGTGTCAGGCGTTGTGATCGACGGCTGCTGCCGCGATCTGGATGAATGCGTGGAACTGGGATTTCCGGTATATGCGCGTTCTACCATCTGTGCAACTGCCCGGGGCCGTGTGATGGAAGAGGCAACGAATGTAATGGTGTCTTTCAGCGGTGTTCAGGTACGCCCTGGGGATATCGTGATGGCGGATATCACGGGTGTGGTATTTATCCCGCAGGAGCGTCTGGTGGATGTGATTGAAAAAGGTGAGATGCTGCTGAAGAAAGAGACCGCTATGTGCGAGGACATCAAGTCAGGAATGTCCATGCTGGAAGTGGACCGCAAATACAATTACGAGAATATGCTAAAATGATATGAAGAAGGTGACCAAATGAACATTCCGAAATTGGATAAAGCAATCATTGAAGAATACAAAAAGCTCGATTCTACGAGTATTTCCGATGCAATGGATAAAATCGGCATCCCCTCCGGTCTGTACGGTATCAAACCGATCACACCGGGGACAGTGATGTGCGGACAGGCATTCACTGTGCGATATGTTCCCTGTGGAGAAGTCAAGGGCACGGTAGGGGATTTCCTGGATGATGTGGAGCCGGGGCAGGTATGTGTACTGGACAACGGCGGGAGAGATTACTGTACGGTCTGGGGAGATATTATGGCGATGACCGCCTCACTCAAAGGGATTGCCGGGACACTGATTTACGGTGTCTGCCGCGATATTAAAGATATACACAAGATTAAATACCCTATTTTTTCAAATGGCTTCTATATGGTGACCGGAAAAGACCGGGTGGAAGTGGCTGCCATCAATGAGCCTGTGACGGTTTCAGGCATTAAGGTATGTCCCGGAGACTTGATATTTGGGGATGATACAGGGGCATTGATCGTTCCCTTTGATAAAGTTGAGAAGGTGCTGGAAATTGCCAAGGAAATTGAAAGGAAAGAGGATATTATCCGCAGGCATGTTAAAAACGGCCTTTCTCTGCGCGAGGCACGGGCCCAGACAGGATATCATCATTTACAGACAAAGGAGGCAGATTAAGCATGAGTGTTACGGCGCTTTACCTGGATACGTTGAATGAACACATGGAACGGATGATACTCGACATGTGTCCAAAGGAGGTTGACCTGCGTTTCCTGAATCCCACGGTAGGAGAAAAAGGGGAACTGAAAGATGCAGATGTGTTGATCGTTACTACTTATAAAACCACGAAGGATGTGATTGCAGCAGCGCCTAAGGTGAAGCTGATACAGCGGACCGGCGTGGGGGTAGATATGGTGGATGTGGCCTATGCCAGAGAGAAGAATATCCCTATTTCCATCTGCAAGGGTTTCAATGCGACTTCTGTGGCAGAACTGGCAATCCTGGATATGCTGGCACTATACCGTCATATTATTGATCTGGATAATAAAGGAAAACAGAAAGAATGGCATACAATGACATACCGCCATGACAGTTACGAGATTGTAGGAAAGACCGTAGGTGTGGTCGGCGGAGGAACGATTGGCAAAGAGGTGATCAAGAGGCTCCATGCTTTTGACGCGCAGATTATATATTATGACGTATATCCGATGCCTGCCGAGGATGAAGAGCGGCTTCACTGCAGACGGGTGGCGTTGGATGAGCTGCTGGAACAGTCAGATATCATTACACTGCACGCGCCGCTTCTGGAAAATACCCGCGGCATGATCGGGAAAGAACAGTTCGCGAAGATGAAGAAAAACGCCATACTGGTGAACACTGCGCGGGGAGCATTAGTTGATGCAGATGCACTGATCGAGGCGCTGAAAGAGAAAAAAATCTGGGGTGCGGCATTTGATGTGTTTGAACCGGGAGAACCGCTCTTTGGAGTGGATCTGCCAAATCTCATTGTGACACCGCATGTGGGTGCGGCTACTTATGATAATTATTACCGGGGCTATAAATTGTGTATGGAGAATTCACAGCGTATTGCACGCGGCGAGGATCCTGTTTTTACAATTTGATTTTGCTCATACCAGAATGCCCGGCAGGGGGGACAGGTCTTAAAAGCGGCCTGTCTCCTTTTTGCTTTTTTATTTTCGCGTTGTAAGTCTGGAATATGTGTGATAGAATTTAGAGAGAAAGGGCTGTTCATTTATCACTTTGAATTCAACAGATTAGTAACAGCAAAAACAGGAGGAGAAGCATGGCGAAAGGACAAGTGAAAAGAGCGCAGGCAAAGGTGCCGGCCAGGGTGGAAGTCCAGGCGGATAATATGATATTTGCTCTGGATATCGGTACGCGCAGCGTTATCGGAATAGTAGGTGTTGTTGAAGAGGATAAGGTGAACATCATCGCCATTGAAAAAGAAGAGCATACAGAACGGACAATGATTGACGGGCAGATTGAGAATATAGAAAAGGTGTCCATGCTGGCAAAAAGGGTCAAAAGGCGGTTGGAAACGAAGCTGCGTACCAGTCTGAAACGTGTCTGTGTTGCAGCGGCAGGACGTGCGCTCAGGACCAGCCGGGTGGATTATGAGATGGAGCTGCCCGGCACGCAGCTGATCAATGATGAGATCATCAACCGTCTGGAGGCTGGAGCGATCAGCAGGGCGGAGGAGCTTTTTGAAGCAGAAAATGAAGCATTGGAAGATACCCGCCGTTTTTATCTGGTAGGGTACACGGTGTGCCAGTATTTTCTGGATGATTATCTGATATCCAGTCTGAAAGAGCACCGGGGGAAGCATATCAAAGTTGACCTGATTGCTACATTTCTGCCCAGTGAGGTGGTGGAAAGCCTGTATACGACAATGAACAAGGCCGGACTTGAAGTGGCGAGTATCACTCTGGAGCCGATTGCAGCCATCAATGCTGCGATTCCTGAGAATCTGCGCCTGCTGAATCTGGTCATGGTGGATATCGGGGCCGGGACTTCGGACATTGCCGCATGTACTGGCGGGAGCGTGACGGGATATACGATGGCCACTGTGGCGGGAGACGAAGTCACGGAGGCGGTCATGAAAGAATTTCTGGTGGATTTTAAGACCGCAGAGACGATGAAAGCGCAGATAGAGCAGGAAGAACAGATAAGCTTTACAGATATATTAGGTTTTCAGAGAACGATTTCCAGAGATGAGATATTCCGGTGCATACAGAGTGTGACAAGTCTTTTGTGTGAGGAGATTTCTGAGAAAATCCTTGCCGTGAACGGCGCACCGCCATCCGCTCTGTTTCTGGCCGGAGGCGGCAGCAAGCTGGCGGGGCTGAAGGAGGGGATTACGGCTTCTCTGGAAATGGATGCGAACCGGGTTGCCATTGCAGGAAATAATTTCCGGGCAAATGCATTTTCGGATGAATATGACCTGAATAATCCGGAGTATGCTACACCGTTGGGGATTGTGATTTCTTCAGGTCTTAATCTGATCAATGACAGTTTCCGGGTGACATTAAATAATAAATCGGCGAAGCTTTTCAGAAGCGGCAGCTTTACGGTGATGAACCTGCTGATGATGAACGGATATAGTTTTCAGGATATGCTGGGGCGCCCCGGCCGTCCTGTGAGTGTGATGCTTAATGGAAAACGGAAAGTATTTTATGGCACGGCTCCGCAGCCGGCAGCGCTCTTCATTAATAAGAAGGAAGGAAAGCTTTCGGAGATTGTCCATGCCGGAGACAATATTGAGTTTGTGCCTGCGATACCCGGGGCGTCCGCCACACCATTTCTGGGAGATATTGAAGGGGCTCTGGACTGTGAGGGAATTACCCTGAACGGAGAGCAGGCGGATCTGGAGACACCGTTGAAAAATGGGGATGTCATCTGGGTCACCCTGTCAAAAGCACAGATTGCGGAGAAAGAAAGGGAAGCCAGGGAGCAGGAAGAAGCCGCGGCAGCAGAACGTGAGGCAGCGGAGCATGAGATGGCGGAGCGTGAGACAGCAGAACAGGAGACGGTAGAACAGGAGCCCCTGGAAAGCAAAGAATCTCTGGGGAAAGAAGAAGCAGCAGAAGAGGAAATGCCGCAGGAAGACATTCGTCAGGAGAATTTGCCGCAGGATATGCCGGCAGAGCCTGCCGGGGAACAGGTGAAGACGGCAGGAACAGAAGGTACTGTTTTGGAAAAGGAACATCCGGCGGCGGAACAGGAAACTATAGCGGCAGAGGAAAGGCTTCAGGAGGAAAGGGCAGACTTTATAAAGGAAGAAACGAAGGAAGAACCTCAGGAAGAACAGGCAGTGGAAGAATCCACAGCGAATCCACAGGCAGGGTTCACAGCGGATGAGCCGCAGAATTATCGGGAGGAAAGGGTATCTCAGGAAATGTCTCAGTTCAGATTGAATTTTGCGGCTTCAGGAGATAGCCTGCCGAAAGAACCATCTGCTGCAAGAGAGAATTCTTTTGGAAGAATGACGGGTCAGAGAGATATTTCTTTAGAAAGAAAAGCATCTGCCCGGAAAGAGACGATATTATTTCAATTAAATGGTTCTCCTATCCGTCTGCCGCGCAAGAAGGATGGTTCACCTTATTATCTGATGGATATGATCGAGCATTCGGGAATTGATCTGAAGAATCCGAAAGGAAATGTTGTCCTGAGTGTCAACGGGGTGCCGGGGACATTTCAGCAGAGGTTGTCTGCAGGGGATATTATACGTATTGAAGAGGAAGAATGACAGGTTGGGGACGGCTGCAGGATGCGCCGTCCTTACCTTTTGAGACTGCTTTTCGCGCCAGGGGGAAATGGCTGTTAAAGCATGTGCAGCAAAGAAGGGACAGGTGGATCTATGAAGAGGAAATATGCGGCAATAGCCTTAAGCCTTGCTTTTATGTCAGTTGGGCTGGGAGGCTGCACGGAGATAGAGTCTTTTTTGGAGGATTGGGAGAGCAGGCAGGGGGAAGAAATCCAATATCAAAAGCTTCCCTGTGCCGTTGTCTTCGGAGAAGCCGGAAATATACTGGAATCGGCAATAGAGATAGCAGGACCGGAAAATCTGGAAGAGGAACCGGTTATAGAATATTATCCTGCCGCGGCGGAATATGCCGTAGATATGGAGACAGAGGGAGAAAGCTATACATCAAGGGGGGCCAATGAAAATGCGGTGCATGTCTATGGAGAGGCGCAGGTGCTCTTGAAAAATGCACAGATTTCCAGGACCGCCAGAGACAGTGAGGAGGAAAATCTGAGTGCATACGGCGCGGGGGCTGCCATGCTGACAACAAGCGGGACATCCTATCTGAAAAATAGTACGATCACTACGAGCGCGGACAGGAGCGCCGGGATTTTTGCTTACAGGGATGGGGCTGTATATGCCGCCGGCACAATGATCAATACCAGGAAAAATGCTTCCGAAGGGGTACGCTCAGCAGGCGGCGGAACGGTTACCGCATGGAACCTGAAAGTTGAGACGGAGGGAAAAGCGTCAGCAGCGCTCAGGAGTGACAGGCAGGGGTGTACTATCGTGGCGGACGGGGGCACTTACACGGCCAGGGGGGCAAATTCTCCGGCTGTCCACAGCGGAGGCACTATGGCAATCCGCGGCGGGACATTGACGGCGGAACAATGGGAAGCTGTCTCCATGAAGGGAAATCAATCGCTTTATTTATATGACTGTGATGTGAGCGGCAATAAAGGGGACGATATCAGCAACGACTGCACATGGAATATCCTCATTTATGAGAGCCAATCCGGGAATCATGGGAAGGGACACAGTACTTTTGAGATGAACGGAGGGACTTTGTCAGCCAAAAACGGCGGGATGCTTTATACGACAAACGTAGAATCTGTGATTACCTTATCTAATGTGAAGATTGCTTATCCGATGGTCAATGAATTTTTCCTGAAATGTACGGGCAATAATAATCAGAGAGAATGGGGAGAAAGAGGAGTAAATGGCGCTGTATGCCGTTTTACAGCTTCCGAACAGGATATGGAGGGAGATGTTATCTGGGACGGCATCAGCGAGCTTGATTTTTATATGAGCGCGGGCAGTACGCTTAAGGGAGCGGTACGGAAAGATGACAGCTATGCCGGATCAGACGGTGAGGGACATTGCAATCTTTATGTCGGCGAAGGCTGCACCTGGACGGTTACAGGAGACAGCACATTGAGCCGGCTTTCCAGTCGGGGGACACTCCTTGATGATGAAGGCAATGCGGTAACGGTTGAGGGGAAAGACGGAACACTTTATATGCAGGGAACCGGAAAGTATACGGTGACAGTAGATACATATGAGGCGATGACAAACATGTCCGGTGCGTCAGAGCCGACAACATGGATGGAACATCAGGTGGAGATTCCGCAGGAACTGCAATGAGAGAATAGAAAGTTCAGGGTAAATGGGATGAAAATGGGAAATAAATCATAGCATGCGATGTGTTATGAGAGCGCTGTTGTTTTCGGGAAACATGGAAGTCTTGTAGGATATTTTTGAAAATGAAGAAAAATACCAAGATTATATTTTGAGGAAGGGAAATATAACAGTAGACTGACAGCAGTTTGTAATCCTCTTTTTTGTTGGAAATATTATATTGTATGCTATGTAATTTAAAAGAGAGAAGCGGGAGGCGGGATATGACACTGGCACAGTTAAGATATATCATTACCATCGCAGATACAGGCTCCATGAATGAGGCGGCAAAGGCATTGTTTATTTCACAGCCCAGTCTGTCCCAGTCGGTGAAGGAACTAGAGTCAGAAATCGGAGTGGAGTTATTGAAAAGAAGCAACCGAGGGGTGACGGTGACCCAGGAGGGGCAGGAGTTTTTAGGCTATGCAAGGCAGGTGGTGGAGCAGTATGCGCTCATAGAGTCCCATTATATAGAAAAGAAAAATGTTAAGAAAAAATTTAGTGTCTCTATGCAGCATTACACCTTTGCGGTCCATGCATTTGTGGAAATGGTGAAGCAGTTCGGCATGGATGAATATGAATTTGCAATCCGGGAGACCAAAACCTACGAGGTGATTGAAGATGTAAGGAATTTTCAAAGTGAGATTGGGATTTTGTATCTGAATGACTTTAATCAGAAAGTGTTAATGAAGTTGTTTCGTGAATCGGATCTGGAATTTCATCCCCTGCTGGTATGCGGTATCTATGTATATATGTGGAAGGGACACCCCTTGGCAGGTCGGGATGAGATTTCAATTGAAGAATTAGAAGAATATCCGTGTCTTGCTTTTGAGCAGGGAAATTATAATTCCTTCTATTTTGCAGAGGAGGTGTTGAGCACCTATGCGTATAAGAGACTGATTAAGGCGAATGACCGTGCAACGCTTTTGAATTTGATGGTGGGATTGAATGCATTTACCCTGTGCTCCGGTATTCTTTGCGAAGAGTTGAATGGGGAGGAATATTGCGCGGTTAAACTGAAATCCGACGAACAGATGACTATCGGATATTTAAAGCGCAAAGGAATCGCGCTCAGTGCGTTGGGACAGAAGTATTTGGAAGAAATCAAGAAATTTCGTGACTGCTCTGGCTATAGGTAAAACTTATAGCCAGACGTTTTTTTTACATATTAGACAGATAAAACAGCGTGTGCTATGATAAACCCATCAAACATATAGGAATTAAATGTTTTGAGGATACGCTAATAATTCTTTTGATATTAACCAGAATTTATTAGATGTGATTTCCGCTTTTACAGGATGAAAAATCATTTTATAGAAAAAAGGAGAGAGAGTCATGAGTAAGAAAACAAGAGCAGAAAGAAATTTAAAATTTGAAACATTGCAGTTACATGTAGGACAGGAGAAAGCAGATCCTGTTACAGACGCCAGAGCAGTTCCAATCTATCAGACGTCATCCTATGTCTTTCACAACAGCGAGCATGCGGCGGCAAGATTTGGTCTGAGTGATGCGGGCAATATTTATGGAAGATTGACAAATCCTACGGAGGATGTATTTGAACAGAGAATTGCAGCACTGGAGGGCGGAGTGGCGGCTCTGGCTGTGGCATCCGGCGCAGCAGCCATCACATACACAATTGAGAACCTGGCTCAGAACGGGGACCATATTGTGTCTGCAAAAAATATTTATGGCGGCTCTTATAATTTGCTGGAGCATACGCTTCCACAGTATGGGATTACGACGACTTTTGTAGATATTTTCGATTATGCAGCGGTGGAAACAGCAATTCAGGAGAACACGAAAGCAATCTTTATTGAGACGTTGGGGAATCCTAATTCGGATGTGGTTGATATTGAAAAGGTGGCGGAGATTGCCCACGCACATCAGATTCCCCTTGTGATTGACAATACATTTGCAACTCCATATCTGGTGCGTCCGATTGAACACGGCGCGGATATTGTGGTACATTCTGCGACGAAGTTTATCGGCGGACACGGGACGACCATCGGCGGAGTCATCGTAGACAGCGGAAAATTCGACTGGGAGGCCAGCGGAAAGTTCCCGTCACTGACAGAACCGAATCCCAGTTATCACGGAATCAGCTTTACAAAGGCAGTAGGCGCCGCGGCATTCGTGACAAAAATCCGTGCGATTCTGCTTCGTGATACAGGGGCAACGCTTTCTCCATTCCATGCCTTTTTCTTCCTGCAGGGACTGGAAACATTATCTCTGCGGGTAGAGCGGCATGTGGAAAATGCATTGAAGGTGGTGGAGTATTTGAATCATCATCCTCAGGTGGAAAATGTAAATCATCCATCGGTATCCTCAGACCCGGTACAGCAAGAGCTTTATAAAAAATATTTCCCCAATGGAGGCGGCTCTATATTTACATTTGAAATTAAGGGGAATGCGCAGAAGGCGAAGGATTTCATCGACAATCTGGAATTGTTCTCTCTGCTGGCAAATGTGGCAGATGTGAAATCGTTGGTGATTCATCCGGCGTCTACTACACACTCTCAGTTGAATGAGAAGGAACTTTTGGACCAGGGAATCAAGCCGAATACCATCCGTTTGTCCATCGGTACGGAGAACATCGCGGATATCATTGAGGATTTGGAGGAGGCGTTCAAAGCAGTGGAGTAGTTATAAATAGTCCGCCTTAGGATAGAATTTGTGGTCGGCAGACTGTGCATTCTATCGGCCTTGTATCATTAATTTTGAACTTTTCGTGAAGTGGTTACTTTATCGATGAAAGTGTGTTATACTGTAAAAAGTGATACACAGAGGTGAGGAATCCAGAGGAATGAAAGGAGGAGTGGAATGCTGGATACAAGGGATTTGCAGGCAATTGCGGAATTGATTGATGCACGGGCGGTGCAGACGGAGGAATGTTTCAATACGCGTATGGATGAGATGGAAGGTCGTGTTAATACGTGTATGAATGAGATGGAAGAGCGAGTCAATACGCGTATGAATGAGATGGAAGAGCGAGTCAATACGCGTATGAATGAGATGGAAGAGCGAGTCAATACGCGTATGGATGAGATGGAAGAGCGAGTCAATACGCGTATGGATGAGATGGAAGGTCGAGTCAATACGCAGATGAAAGAGGTGGAAGGTCGTTTTAGCACGCAGATGAAAGAGATGGAAGACCGTCTGCAAGGTCTGATCGATACCCGAATAAGAGAATCTGAGGATTTGCTGTTAGACGAGATGGAGCGGTATGACAAGAAGAACGAGAGGCAGTTTGCAGAAGTGAATCAACGTCTTACGACATTAGAGGGAATCTACCGCATGACAAAGAATGAATCAGATACGATTGCTCTTACACTGCAATTAGTCCATAATCTAGAACAAAGGGTTACTGCTTTGGAGATGAGAGCAGGATAAAAGGGAAAAATCCGAAGGCACCGTATGAGCGGTGCCTGTTTTCTGTATTTAAAAATGGAGAAGAAACCGAATTGGATTTTTCGAAGCAGCCGCCGTTTAGAGATGTTTTTACCTGTGGAACGGTGAGTAAATGTGGGGGAAAGAAGATGTCATTACAGTTTATTTTTGGAAATTCAGGAGCGGGAAAGTCTCATTATTTATATGAACAGATTGTAAAAGAGTCTTTGGAGCATCCTGAAACGAATTATCTGGTGCTGGTGCCGGAGCAGTTTACTATGCAGACACAGAAAGATTTATGCATGGCACATCCCCGGCATGGAATTATGAATATTGATGTTTTGAGTTTTGTGCGGCTTTCCCACCGTATATTTGAGGAGGTGGGAAAAGAGATTCACCGGGTACTGGATGATGAGGGGAAAAACCTTATTTTGCGCAAAATAGCAGGGCAATATGAGGATGAATTAAAAGTATTGAGGGGAAATCTCAAAAAGCAGGGATATATTAGCGAAGTCAAATCTGTGATTTCCGAGTTTACGCAGTATGGAATTGGATTTGATGAGCTGGATGAATTTTTGGATACTCTGGAGCCGGAGAGCTACCTCTATTATAAATTATCAGACATACGGAGAGTCTATGAGGGATTTGAAAACTATCTCGCAGACCAGTATATTACAAAGGAAGAGTTGTTGGATGTGTTGAGCGAGGCGGTTCCGGAGTCGGCATTATTGAAAAACAGTGTCGTGGCTCTGGATGGATTTACCGGATTTACCCCTGTACAGAATAAGCTGCTTGGAGAGTTGATGAAGGCATGCAAAAAAGTAATAGTCACGGTGGTTATGGATGAAAGGGAGAATCCTTTTAACTATTTGCACCCGTATCAGCTTTTTGCCATCAGCAAGCAAATGGTGGCAAGCCTTGTAAAGATTGCAGGGGAACAGCATACACTGGTGGATGAGCCGGTATATTTATATGGGAAACCAGTGCGGAGATTTCAGAATAATCCGGAACTTGCGTTTCTGGAATCGGAGCTGTTCCGATATGCGGGAAGAAAGTATGCATTAACGGGAGAGGGAGGAAGCCCATATCAGACAGAGGAGCGGCGTTTGCATCAAGGGATGGAAACATTACAGTCAGAGCCGGGAATGCAGAGAGAGGAGCAGCCGGAAATCTACCGGGCAATCACTCTCCATGCTGCTCGCAGTCCGAAGGAGGAAGCGGAATATGTTGCGGCGCAGATGCGCCGCCTTGTACGGGAGCGAGGCTGCCGGTATCGCGACATGGCGGTCATAGCTAGCGATATGAATACTTATGCGGTGCATTTGGAAAAAGCATGTGATACCTATGGAATTCCGGTGTTTATGGACCATAAGAAAAGTATCCTGCTAAATGCATTTGTAGAATATGTGAGAAGCCTGCTGGCCATGGTGGATGAGAATTTTACCTATGAGAGTGTATTCCGTTTCCTGCGGACCGGGATGTCCGGATTTACGAGGGATGAGATCGACAGGCTGGAAAATTATGTGATTGCACTGGGACTGAAAGGCTATAAAAAGTGGCAGTCTCCGTGGGTGCGCCTGGTACGCGGATGCAGTGAGGAGGAACTGGAAGAACTGAATCGGCTTCGGGTAAGGTTTGTGGAAAAATTGGACGGGCTGCTTTTTATCTTGAGGAAGCGGACCAAGACGGTGGAAGATATTTCTCTGGCAGTGTATGAATTTTTTGTACAGGAGCGGATGCAGGAACAGATTCGAAAGCTGGAATTAAAGTTTCAGGAAAATGGAGAGCTTGCTCTGGCAAAGGAATACTCTCAGATTTACCGGATTGTGATTGAATTGTTTGATAAATTTGTGGAGCTTTTGGGAGAAGAGAGGGTTTCTTTGCAGGAATACTGCGAGCTTTTGGATGCAGGACTGCAGGAGGCTAAAGTCGGGGTGATTCCGCCGAGTCTGGACCAGGTGGTCATCGGTGATGTAGAGAGAACCAGGCTGAATAACCTGAAGGTCCTGTTTTTCGTGGGGGCCAATGATACCTTCCTTCCGGGAAATCTGGGGCAGGGAGGTCTGCTCTCGGAGCGGGACCGGGAGAAATTTGCCAGACAGAAGCTGTCACTTTCACCGGGAGCAAAGGAAAAAACGTATATCCAGAAATTTTATTTGTATATGAATTTGACAAAACCTTCGGAAATGCTGTATTTGTCATTCAGCAAAGTGTCATCTGACGGAAAGACTCTGCGTCCTGCCTATCTGGTGCAGGATATCCGGCGATTGTTTCCTGATATTCAGGTTCAGGAAGATAAGGGGACTCTGCTAGAGCAGGAGGTGACATGGAACACAGGAGCCATGCATCTGGCAAAGGGGCTGCGTAACCGGCGGCAAGGATTGAGTTCGGAGTGGAAGGAGCTGTTTTCCTGGTATCAACGGCAGGAAAAGGATGCCGGATTGAATCGGCTCATGGAGGCCGCGTTTTACAGGAAGGAGCCGGACCGCCTGACAAAAAGGGCAGCGGATACGTTGTTTGGGGATATTTCCCGGGCTAGTGTAACGCGACTGGAACAGTTTGCATCCTGCGCGTATGCTCATTTTCTGACTTACGGTCTTCGGCTTTCGGAACGGGAAGAATACAGATTTGAGTCCCTGGATTTGGGAAATATCGCACATCAGTCGATGGAGCGATTTGCCAGGAAAGCAGACGAATATCAGGCGGATTGGTCCGAATTGACAGAAGAACTTCGGGGCGAGCTGGTGGAGAAAAGCGTGGAAGAAAGCATCGAGAACTATGGCAATACAGTGCTGTACAGCTCCGCGCGAAATGAGTATATGGTGACTCGTATCAAGAACTTGATTCAGCGTTCGGTCTGGGCGCTTACAAAGCAGATGGAGCAGGGGGATTTCCGGCCGCGCGGCTATGAACTGAAGTTTGGCAGCGGAAAGATTGACAGGCTGGATACCTATGAGGATGAGCAGCATATCTATGTGAAGGTGACGGATTATAAGACGGGAATGAAGAGTTTTGATATTACAGCCTTTTATCATGGGCTTCAGATGCAGCTTCCCGTATACCTGAATGCAGCTATGGAGTTGGAAAAGCAGAAATCCTCCGCACATCCGTGGAACCAGGAAGAACCGGCAAAAGAGGTGGTTCCGGCCGGGATTTTTTACTACCGGATGCAGGACCCGTTTGTGGAAAAAGAGCCGGATGACCAGGTGCTGGAGGGAAAAATACTCAAAGAACTTCGGTTGGATGGACTGGTTAATGCGGATGAAGAAGTCATTTCGCATTTGGAAAGAGATTTGACAGGGAATTCCAATCTGATTCCGGTGGGGCGTAATAAAGACGGCAGTTTAAGTAAAAGTTCCAAAGTCCTGCCGCCGGAGGAGTTTGAGCTGTTTTTGGAGTATGCAAAACAGAAAGAGCGGGAATTAAAACAGCAGATGGAAGAGGGACACGCAGAGGCAGCGCCTTATGAGCTGGGTGGAAATACAGGCTGTGATTACTGTGCGTATCATGGAATCTGTGGATTTGATCCGCGTTTGGAGGGGTATGGCTTCCGTAAGTTGGAGAAATATTCAAAGGAGGAAGTCATTCAGCGGATTCGTGAATCGGCGGATGAGAAGGGGGAGAGTGCGAAATGAGCGTACAGTGGACAGAAGAACAGCAGAAAGTCATTCGGCTGCGGAACCGGAATATCCTGGTCTCTGCGGCCGCAGGCTCCGGAAAAACGGCTGTGTTGGTGGAAAGAATCATTCAAATGCTGACAGATTCGGACAATCCGGCAGATGTGGATCAGCTTTTGATTGTGACGTTTACAGAGGCAGCAGCCGCGGAGATGAAAGAGAGGATTCGGGAGGCGATTGAAAAGGAACTGGAGGAAAGGCCGGAGGATGTGCATCTGCAGCGCCAGGCAACCTTGATCCACAGTGCGCAGATTACGACCATCCATAGTTTCTGTCTTTCTGTCATCCGGGAACATTTTCATGTGATTGATATAGACCCAGGGTTTCGGATTGCGGAAGAAGGAGAGTTAAAGCTTTTGAAGCAGGATGTCCTGGAGGAATTGCTCGAAGCCTGTTATGCGGAGGGGAAAAAGGAATTTCTGGATTTTGTAGAAAAGGCGGGAAGTGGACGAAATGATAGAAAGATAGAAGAATTGATATTGCAGTTATATGAATATTCCAGGAGCTATCCACAGCCAGACAAATGGCTGCAGGAGTGTGCACAGATGTATCGTCCTCTCGATGAACAGTGGGAAGGGGAGAAGGAACCTCTCTATTTTACGAATGCAATGGAGCAGGTGAGGCAGTATATTTCTGATCTGCAGGAGCTTCTTGACCAGGGGATTCGGATTTGTGAGGAACCGGACGGCCCTTATATGTATGCTGATATGTTGGAAGCAGACAAAGGAATGCTTTTAGAAGTTGTGTCCGCCTCTACCTTTGCAGAAATGTTTACGAGGATTTCGGATTTGAAATGGAAACGCTTGTCCGCAAAAAAGGATGAATCTGTGTCTGTGGATAAGAGGGAGCGGATTAAGGCACTCAGGGAGCAGGTAAAAAAGCTGCTGAAGGATTTGAAGGGGAATTATTTTTATCAGGAGCCGGAAGAGATGCTTCAGGATATGGCGGATTCCTATGAGACAATGACTGTTTTTTCGGAACTGGTGCAGCAGTTTGGGAAGGCATTTGCCGAGAAAAAGAAGAGCAGGAACATGATTGATTTCAGTGATATGGAACAGTTTGCCTTGCAGATTTTAACGGACGAGGAGGATGGGAAGCTAGTTCCTTCTCTGTCAGCTCGGGAATACCAGGAACAGTTTGTGGAAGTGATGATTGACGAATATCAGGACAGCAACTTGATTCAGGAGGCCATATTAACCAGCGTGTCTACGGTCAGCCGTGGGAAAAATAATATTTTTATGGTGGGAGATGTGAAGCAGAGCATTTATCGGTTCCGCTTGTCCAGGCCAGAGCTGTTTATGGAAAAATATGATACGTATAGTGTAGAGGACAGTGACAGGCAGCGAATTGATCTGCATAAGAATTTCCGGAGCCGGGCGGAAGTGTTGGACAGTGTCAATGATGTATTCCGGCGAATCATGCGCAGGGAACTTGGGGGGATCATGTACGATAACCAGGCGGCTCTCTACCCAGGAGCAGCGTTTGAACCGCTTCTCTTGGAGGATGGAACTTCAGTGAACGAGACGGAGCTGCTTCTTTTAGATACTTCGGATGATACTGAGGACGGCGGGGAGGGTGCGGCCAGCGGAACCGGTATGGAATCGGAGGCCAGAATGGTGGCCAGGCGGATTCATGAATTGGTGCGTAACAGCCAGGTGATGGATAAGAAGTCGGGGCAGTACCGAAGGACACAGTACCGGGATATTGTAATCCTGATGCGCAGCATGAGGGGGTGGGCGGAAACATTTTCTACAGTTCTGATGGAGGAAGGAATTCCGGCTTATGCGGGCAGCCGGGAAGGATATTTTGAAGCCTACGAGGTCAGTGTGCTTTTGGATTATCTCCGGCTTTTGGACAATCAGAGACAGGATGTTCCTCTTGCCGCTGTACTGGCGTCCCCGTTTGCGGGACTGGATGCGCGGCAGATGGCGGAAATCCGTACCATTTTTCCGAAAGGGACTTTTTTCGAGGCTGTGGAAAATTATCTGCTTGCCGGCCGGGAGCAATTTGGCGAACAGGAGCTGTCTGATGAACAAAAATGCACGGTCAGACAAGAATTATGGAAGCAGTTAGATGGATTTTACAGAAAGTTAGAATATTTCCGTGAACAGGTTCCCTACACGGCCATTCATGAGCTGCTTTGGAAAATCCTTGAAGAGACGGGCTATGGTCTCTATGTTGCAGCCATGCCGGGTGGGGAACAGCGTGCGGCGAATGTGGCAATGTTGGTGGAAAAGGCGGCTGCATTTGAAGGAACTAGTTACAAAGGCTTGTTCAATTTTGTGCGCTATATTGAGCAGCTTCGGAAGTATGACGTGGATTATGGAGAAGCAAATATTGCGGATGAACAGTCAGACACGGTCCGAATCATGAGTATCCATAAGAGCAAAGGTCTGGAATTCCCTGTGGTATTTGTGGCCGGTATGGGAAAGAGATTTAACACGCAGGATATGAGGGGGAGCGTGATCATCCATCCGGAGTGGGGCGTTGGGATTGATGCAGTGGACTTAAAACGCAGGACAAAGATGCCAACGTTTTTGAAGAAAATGATTCAGCAGAATGTAAAACTGGAAAATCTTGGCGAGGAACTTCGGGTACTCTATGTGGCTATGACCCGTGCAAAGGAAAAATTGATTCTGACCGGGCAGCTTGCTTCCGCCAAGGAGACTTTGGAGTCTGCTGCACAACAGGGGAACGGTTCGCAGAAGGAGGGGGCACTTTCTTTTTATACTCTATCCAGTGCCAGAAGCTATTTGGATTGGGTGATTCCGGCAATCTGCGGACGGGAAGCACCGATTCGGATTTATGTCAGAAATAGCTGGGATGCGGCTTTACAGGAAGCGGTGGAGGAAAAGGGGGAGAGTCTTGCAAGAGAGGTTTTGGAACACTGGGATGCACAGCAGGTGTATGATGTAGATTTAAAGGAACACCTGGAGCAACAGGCTGGATTTACCTACCAGTTCGAAAACGCACGGAAGCTGAAAATGAAATTTACGGTTTCCGAGTTGAAAAAACGCGCATATCTTTCAGAAGAAAGCGGGGAGCTTGCGTTTGAAGAACCTGATGTAATTCCTTTGATTCCGCAGTTTTTACAGGAAGAAGAGGCCCTGACCGGGGCATCCAGGGGAAGTGCTTACCATAAATTGATGGAACTGCTTGATTTTACACAGGAGTATGATGAGAAGAATCTTCAGAGCACAATACAAAGGCTTCAGGAGGAGAAGAAGCTCTCAGAGGAGATGGCAAACTGTATCCGGATTAGAGATATTCTTGAATTTTTAAATTGCCGCTGCGGTCAAAGGATGCACAGGGCAGCTTTGCAGTCTCTTTTATATAAGGAACAGCCATTTGTACTGGGGGTCGATGCACGGGAGATTTACCAGGAGGAAACACAAGAGGAGGTCATTCTGATTCAGGGAATCATTGATGTTTATTTTGAAGAAGACGGAGAACTGGTGGTGCTTGACTACAAGACGGACCAGGTGAGAACCGCGGAAGAATTGCAGGAGAAATATCATTCCCAGTTGGAATATTATGCAGAAGCCCTGGAACAGCTCTTGAAAAAACGTGTGAAAGAAAAAATTATATATTCATTTACACTGAAACAGGAGATTGAGGTGTAAATTGGAATGTCTTAAGAAATGATAGTAATTTCTTTAGCAAATCTTTCATAAAATTATATTGACAGATAATATTATACGGAATATAATATAGAAAACAAAACAATATTGAGAAGTTCATAATATTAGTTTTGCTTCACACGGAGAGTGCTCATTTATAAAAAGAGGTGGTAAGATGGTATTTAACACTGGTGCGGCGCTTCTGGATGCGATTGTGCTTGCGGTTGTATCACGGGAAGCGGAAGGGACTTACGGGTACAAGATTACGCAGGATGTGCGCAGAGCAATTGATGTGTCGGAGTCCACATTGTATCCTGTGCTGCGGCGCCTGCAGAAGGACGAATGTCTGGAAGTGTATGACAGGCAGTTTGACGGCAGGAACAGACGGTATTATAAGGTGACAGAAAAGGGTGCGGTACAGTTGAATCTGTATCAGGCAGAATGGAAAATTTATTCTGAAAAGATTTCGGATATATTTTTGGGAGGGGTGACTGGATGAGCTACGAACAATTTATGAGGGAACTGGACAGCCTGCTTGTAGGCGTCCCTGCCGAGGAGCGGGAGGAAGCCCTGCAATATTATTCAGATTATTTTGCAGATGCGGGCAAGGAAAATGAAGAAGAGGTTCTCAGGGAACTAGGCGGTCCTAAGAAGGTTGCCGCATTGATCAAGGCTGGTCTGAAGGGCGGTATGGACAGCGGTGAATTTACAGAGCGCGGATACATGGATGAGCAGTTTGTGAAGAAGGATGGGCTTGTGCGCCGGGAAGCTAAGGCGGAGAAAAAAGACGAGGAGCCTTATTTCAATCGTTCTCAGCAGGAATATTGTTTTAATGGCTCACAGAGTACTGCCTACGGAAATGGGGCGAATGGTGCATCCTATAATAGCAGCAATTATACTTATGGTAATGAATCCTATGGCAATACAGGTTCGGCATATGATAGTGCATCCGGTCCGGATGGAGGCGGCAGCGCATACAATAACAGAGGGAATATGTATTCAAACGGAATGGGGAGTGATATGCAGGGCAATACTTCTTATGGAGAAAAGAAGGGGCCATGGACCAACCGCGGATTGAAAATATTGCTGATCGTGCTCATTGTGTTATTTGCATTTCCAGTACTATTTCCGGTGGCAATCACCATAATAGCGGTAGCTTTCGGATTGATATGTGCGGCATTTGGTATTTTTATCGCATTGGCAGCGTGCGCAGGAGGTATTATGATTGCAGGTTTTGCAATTGCCTGTGGAGGGCTGACAAAACTCTTCGTCTCTCCACCGGTAGCGCTTCTGGCGATGGGCTTCGGGCTTGTGATCTTTGTGATTGGCCTGGTTGCAGTGGTAGCTGCTGTGCGTCTGTGTCTGGTGATATTTCCGGCGCTGTTCCGATTTTTCGTAGGACTCTGCCGTAAGCCGTTTCATAAAAATAGAATGTGAGGGATGTGAAGATGAAAAAGGGTTGGAAAGTTTTTTGGATTGTATGCATCTGCCTTGCTGTGTTGGGGGTTGCGCTGTGTATTTCCGGCTGGGTGCTGGGCGCAACGGTGAGCGGCATCCGGGAAGCGTTTGGAATCCACGAAAAGGTGGAACATTATTTTTGGGATGATTATGAAGAGAGAGAATATAGTGGAGGTTCTGTCAGCGGTGGTACGTTGCATAGGACCGAGGATTTTGAAGGATCTATAAGCGGCGAAACTGAGCATGCAGTTGAACATTCTGCGGTAAATGATAGTACAGGAAGCAGTACATCGGTGAACGGCTATACAGGTATCCGTGAGTTGGATATTGATCTCACTTGCCTGGAAGTAAGTATTGTGAAGACGGAAGGAAATGAGATTACCGTTGATACCAGCGATATCACCGATAAGATGTTAAAGGACCTTGTAATTCAGAAGGATGGCGAGGAATTAAAGTTTGAACTAAACGGGAGAAAGTCCTGGGATAGCTGGTCAAAAAATCAGTACAAATCACAAGGAATGCTTCTGATTCAGATTCCGGAATCAATGCAGTTTGACGAGGCTTCTCTGAAAATCGGCGCCGGAATCTTGTCTGCGGATGAAATCCACGCCCGTGAGCTCGATATAGAAGTGGGGGCAGGCAAGGTGTCTCTGGGTTCATTCATGGCTGATGAGATGAGCCTGGAATGTGGAGCAGGAGAGGCAACGGTCCGCGGGGAGGCCACCCATGAAGCGCAGATAGAATGTGGGGTTGGTTCTGTGAACTATGCAGCTTTAGGATATCAGCAGGATTATAATTATGAGTTAAGCTGTGGAATCGGTGAGTTGAGGATAGGCAGCGATTCTTTCAGCGGATTGGGTAAAGAGCGCAAGATTGACAATGGCGGAAGTAAAGAGATGGAGATAGAATGCGGTATTGGTTCAGTCTGTGTTACATTTGAAGGATAATGGATGGCAACTTATCAATATTGAAAGAAATAAAAAAGTTGCTTAAATGGCTATATATCATATTAAAAAAGAAATATTAAGAAAGTGAGGAGAAAAGAAAATGGAGCAAAAGAAACTATTTCGTTCACGAAGAAACAGAATGATTTGCGGAGTATGTGGAGGCGTTGGAGAGTATTTTAATGTCGACCCGACTTTGATTCGGTTGGCGGTTGTGTTGGCCGCAGTGTGCAGTGCAGGTACTTGTACAGTGGCATATTTTATCGCGGCTGTGATTATTCCGGATGAGTTTTAAAAAATATCTATCGGTGAAATTCTTTGAAGAAAAGGCATTCTTGATTGAATGCCTTTTTACTTTTTGGCAATACTCTGGATGTGCTGTAAAAGGCAGGAGTACTTTTTATATAGAAAGAATATGAAGGAAAGAAAAATTCAGAAACTTTCAATAAAAAGTGCATGAATAAAGAACAGATATAAAAAAGGAGGCTGTGATGTCTGGAAAAAAGAATAAACCGATTGATTTAAAAAACTTAGAGCCGGAAGAAAAATTAAAATACGAAATTGCAGAAGAGCTGGGGCTTCTGGACAGGGTGCTTCAGGATGGATGGCGTTCTCTGTCTTCCAAAGAAACAGGGCGTATTGGAGGGATGGTTACAAGAAGAAAACGTATGCTGACAGAGGAAGGGGAGTGACGGATTGAGGAGCTTCCGGAGTCTAAAAAGATGATAAAAGTGTGAAATTTATGAATTTAGTTGAAAAAAAAGGGCATCTTTGATACAATTGTACGAATCGGGAGTAAGGACTGCTTATCGTGTTTCAGATATTATGGACAGTCTTAAAAGAAACGGGTGAGTTGGCATGGAGAACAGGATTGATATCTTTGATATAGGAATGGATGCCCTGACTGCAAAGGATACATTGAAAAAGATTGTACAATATATGGAAAGCGGGACTCTCAGCACCGTAGAGGTGGTTACGCTGGAATTGTTAGTACAAGGACAGGATAATCCGCAATGGAAAGAGCAGATAAACCAGATGGACCTGGTCCTGCCCGGAGAAAGGGACATTCTAGATGCTTCGGAAAAAGCCGCAGGTTTTTTAGAGTCTGCAGAAGGTCTGGACAGCCATTTAATGAAAGAACTGGAGAAGAAGGTATTCTTTAGGATGTTTTTAAAATACCTCCAAAGAAGCCGGAAGAAGGTGTTTCTGCTGGCTGGCGGGGAGGAGGAACTGCTGCTTCTGGAGGAGGCTGTCCGGCCTTATACGAGAGGCATGGTGCTGGCAGGATGGGCTGTTCTGCCAAGGGACAGCGGGTTGGAAGAAAGTATTATTAATGAGATCAATAGTGTGGAACCGGACTGTATTCTTTCTGTCCTTCCATATCCTGTCCAGGAAAGCTTTATTTCCGATGCAAAGGCGCTTTTGAATGCACGGGTTTGGATGGGGCTCGGTCTTTCCTTGATTCAGGAGAACCAAAAGAAAAAGCCTGTCAGAAAGCTGCGCCGTTTTTTTTTGAAAAGGACTTTTCTTCATTTGGCCGTTCAGCACAAAGGGATACAGCCGGCATCCAAACAGTCTGGCAGGATGCGGCAGTGAGAGCCGGATACCCCGGGAACGGCGGAAGAATAACCGGCATAATCTGCTGTGCTGCTTTTCTGCAGTTCCTTATGCAGAATGTATAATTTCTATAAATCCGCAAAATATGAACTTTTTGTTAAATATATGGGGAAATGCTATAAAAAAAGTGGATTTCCTCTTTATTTTTTGGGTGTTTTGTATTAACATATAAACGATATATGCATTTGACATGTGAAGCAGTAAGAGGATTGTTTGTGGAAAATGCACATAGTCAAGATGAGATGAGCGGAGGAGATAGATTATGATTACGAACCAGGTACTTCTGAACACAATTGAGGGTTTAAAGAGTATTTCACGGATTGATTTCTGCGTATTTGATACGGAGGCAAAAGTACTGGCAAGCACTTTTGGCGAGAGTAAAGATTTCGAAAGTGCCATTTTATCATTCGGGGCTTCCCCCGCAGACAGTCAGGTGATACAAGGATGCCAGTTTTTCAAAATTTTTGATGAACAGCAGTTGGAGTATATTTTGCTTGCAGGCGGCGAGAGTGAGGATTCCTACATGGTGGGGAAGATTGCTGCGTTTCAGATCCAGAATCTGCTGATCGCATATAAAGAGCGGTTTGATAAGGATAATTTTATCAAAAACCTGTTAATGGATAATCTGCTTTTAGTGGATATTTATAATCGTGCAAAAAAATTACATATTGACACAGAAGTAAAACGTGTTATCTTTATTATTGAAACATCACACGAAAAGGACAGTGCTGCATTGGATAATGTACGCAACCTTCTGGGTGGAAAGGCCCGGGATTTTGTCACGGCTGTAGATGAGAGGAATATCATTGTTGTAAAGGAGCTGTCTGAGAAGGATGGCAGTGCAGAGATGGCGAAGATGGCGAAGGAGATGCTCTCCATACTGAAAGAAGACAGTGGAGATGAGCATATGCACATTGCCTATGGCACAGTTGTCAATGATATTAAGGAAGTTTCCAAGTCCTACAAGGAAGCAAAACTGGCATTGGATGTGGGAAAAATCTTCTACGCAGAGAGGGACATTGTTGCATACAGCACCCTGGGCATCGGACGCCTGATTTATCAGCTTCCGCTTCCGTTGTGTAAGATGTTTATAAAAGAGATTTTTGAAGGGAAATCCCCGGACGGATTTGATGAAGAGATGTTGTCCACGATCAATAAGTTTTTCGAGAACAGCCTGAATGTATCAGAGACGTCCAG
Organism: uncultured Lachnospiraceae bacterium; assembly: GCA_947564305.1. The sequence goes on from CANOBT010000002.1 coordinate 61,404, forward strand.
ACAGCTTTATATCCATAGAAATACTCTGGTATACCGGCTGGACAAACTGCAGAAGAGTACAGGACTCGACCTGCGTGTGTTTGAGGATGCAATCACGTTTAAGATTGCATTGATGGTCGTAAAATACATGAAGTATATGGAGACATTGGAATATTAGGAACTGGCACAGGATAGCTGCTTCAGTGCGGTTCCTTAATACAAAAGAATATCGTATTCAGGAGGAGCATATGATTGAGCTTAGAAATGTAACGAAAGAGTACACAAGAGGAAATGCCGCCCTCAATGGTGTATCTGTCAAGATTAAGAAGGGCGAATTCGTTTTCATCGTAGGAGACAGCGGGTCGGGCAAGTCCACTTTGATTCGTCTGATCATGAAAGAATTGGATCCTACCGAAGGGACGATTATTGTAAACGGCAGGAATCTGAACCGTATGAAACATCGTCACATTGCCAAATACCGAAGAGGGCTGGGTGTAGTATTTCAGGATTTCCGTCTGTTAAAAGACAGGAATATTTACGAAAATATAGCATTTGCTCTGCGTGTCACTGAGACACCGACCAGGGTCATCAAGAAAAAGGTGCCTGCCGCCCTTTCACTTGTAGGGTTGGCACAAAAATACAAATCAAATCCAAAGGAGCTGTCAGGAGGTGAGCAGCAGCGTGTTGCGATTGCAAGAGCAATTGTGAATGAACCGGCTATTTTGCTGGCGGACGAGCCTACGGGAAATCTGGACCCGACCAATTCATGGGAGATCATGAGTCTTCTGAAGGAAGCAAACGAGAGGGGGACAACGGTTCTTGTGGTAACACATAACCAGGAAATCGTAAACGAGATGAATGAGCGGGTGATCACAATGAAGCAAGGCGTGATTGTCAGCGATGAACAAAGAGGTGGGTATATAGATGAGAATTAGTACATTAGGGTATGTGATCAAGCAGGGGATTAAAAATATCGGAAGGAACAAGATGTTTTCTCTTGCATCTGTTGCCACGATGTCTGCCTGCATCTTTCTGTTTGGATTGTTTTTTTCGATTTTGTTTAACTTTCAGTATATTATTATGAGTGCTGAGGAAGGGGTGGCAATTACAGTTCTTTTTGAGGATAATGCCACACAGGCACAGATTGACAGCATTGGACAGGCCCTGAGGGAGAGGGATGATGTGTCCGATGTGGTTTATGTATCGGCGGACCAGGCGTGGGAAGAGTTCAAGACAAAGTATTTTGGGGAAAATGCTGATCTTGCGGACGGTTTTAAGAATGATAATCCGTTGGCGAACTCCGATAACTATGAGGTCTATATGAAGACACTTGATGAAAAGGGAAAGATGAGTCTGTCGATGAAAAGCAAGTCGCTTGCCTCAACCCAACAGGACCTTGTAAGATTTGCAAGCAGCCTGGATGGTGTACGGCGAGTCAATAAGTCTGATATGGTTGCGAATATGCTTTCTAGCGTCAATGTACTGGTGATGTATATTTCAGTCGCAATCATACTGATTTTGTTTGGGGTATCCATTTTCCTGATCAGCAATACGGTTGCCATGGGAATTACGGTCCGTAAGGAAGAGATTGCCATTATGAAATATATTGGTGCAAAGGATTTCGTAGTCCGTTCGCCATTCGTCATTGAAGGACTTCTTATCGGATTTGTGGGAGCGGTGATTCCGCTGATATTGCTTTATTTTCTCTATGGAAGGGCCGTGGCATATATCATGGAGAAGTTCAGCATCTTGAACAATATTATTGAGTTCCTTCCTGTGACATGGGTGTACACATATCTGCTGCCCATCGGCTTAGGACTCGGAGTAGGAATCGGTTTTATCGGAAGTTATTTTACCGTGCGCAAGCATCTGAGAGTATAGAACAGGAACGTTATGTTAAAGATATTTATTTAGATATGCATTATCAAGGGGATTAATAAGGGAATACAAGGTGGTTATATGAAAAAAATTAAGAGAAGTATCATAAGCGGGATGCTCGTACTTACATTGAGCATGGGAACAGTTTTGAATGTGCAGGCAACAACGATAGAAGAAGCACAGGAGAAGGCGGAACAGCTCGATGAGGAGAAGAGTGCAGCAGAGGCTGAGAAGAATGCTCTGGCGGAACAATTGAATCAGATTATCGAGGAAATGAATGAGGCTCAGCAAAAGCTTGCACAGAAGCAGGAAGAGATTAAGCAGGCTGAGGAGGAGCTGGTGCAGGCAAAGGTGGATGAGAATACACAGTACCAAAGCATGAAAAAGAGGATTCGGTACATGTATGAAGTTGGCAATTCTCAGTATATCGAAGTGTTGGCAAACAGTGAGAACATGGGTGATTTCCTCAATAATGTGGAATATGTGAATCAGTTGTCGGAATACGACCGGGATAAACTGGTAGATTTCCAGATTATCTGTAAGGAAGTAGAGGAAAAGGAAAGAGCCTTGGAGGAGGAATACCAGCAGTTAAAAGGACTGCAGGATGCTTTGATTGCCAAGCAGGCCGAGGTGGAACAGCTTTTGTCAGATAAGAATCTTCAGATTGCAGACTTGGAAGGTCAGATTGGAGAAAATGCTGCTGTATTGCAGGAGCTAATCCGTCAGGCGGAAGAGGAGAAGCGTAAGCAGGAAGAACAAGCCGCCGCAGCCGCGGCTGCCGCTGCGGCAGAAGCAGAAAGGCAGAGACAGGCTGCTGAGGCTGCAGCTTCGGCAAGATCTTCCTCCGGCGGCGGAAGTACGTATATTCCAAGTGACAATATTGTGGTGAGCGGCAATGGCCAGCTTTCCAACCCTTGTCCGGGAGCATCCATTTCCAGTACCTTTGGTTATCGTACTTTTGATAATTCTTACCACAATGGTTTGGACCTTGCGGCTTCCAGCGGAGCGCCTACGTATGCTGCTGACGATGGAACTGTGATTATTGCAGGATGGAGTGACAGTGCAGGGAACTGGGTGGTCATCGACCATGGCAATGGGATGGTAACAAAGTACATGCATCATTCAGCGCTGGCGGTTTCCGCGGGCCAGTCGGTGAGCCGGGGCCAGCAGGTTGGATATGTGGGTTCCACCGGATATTCTACCGGTCCGCATCTTCATTTCCAGGTGGAGATGAACGGCAGTGCGGTAGACCCGCAGGCATATCTCTAGAAGGCAGGTCATAAATATACTAGTAGAATATTTTGCTAGGAAGCATACCCAAAAGGCATCCCGTATTACATGTCCCTGTGGGACGGGTGGATTTTGTCCGATAAGGTATCTCCATAGAGCATAGAAAAATGATTTTGGAGTCAGGTAATGAAAGAAGAACATAAGTTTTTGAAAGGGGCGCTTTGCGGCGCCCTTGCTATGTTATGTGTCGTAGCAGCTTTCAGCGGGATAAAAAATACCATAGCCCGCTTTCCGCAATTGGCTGCAATCACCGGGACTGATAAAAAAGACGAATTTTCGGAAGAAAAGCTTGAGGTAATCCGGCAGGCGATGGAGAAGTATTATCTGCATGCGGATGAGATTGATGATGAAGCGTTGGCGGAAGGAATCTATGCCGGATATGTGAGCGGCTTGGGAGACCCGTATTCTGTCTATTACACTGCGGAAGAAGCAAAGGAGCTGCTTCAAGGAATTTCCGGAGAATATTCGGGGATTGGTGCGGCGCTTTCACGGAATAATGAGACCAATGTAGTCACAATCACCAATGTTTACAAGGACTCCCCGGCAGAGGAAGCGGGCATGAAGGACGGGGATATCCTGTATATGGTAGATGAACATGAGGTCACAGGGGAAGACCTCAATCAAGTAGTCGCTTGGATTAAAGGCGAGGAAGGTACAGAGGTAAAGCTGCATGTGATTCGAGATTCCGAGGAATTGGAGCTGACAGCGGTACGCCGTATGATTGAAGTGCAGACAGTGACCTATGAGATGAAAGACTCTGGGATTGGCTATATTCGAGTGTCAGAATTTGATACCGTTACTTATGAGCAGTTCAAAGATGCCCTGAGTGCTCTGAATGGAGAGGGGATGCAGGGGCTTGTTATAGATCTGCGGAGTAATCCGGGAGGCAATTTGACAGCAGTTTTAGATATGCTGGGGCAGATTCTTCCGGAAGGAACCATCGTTTCCACAGAGAATAAGGATGGAAAAGCGGAAGAGTATTTCTGTGACGGGACTCATGAGTTTAAGAAGCCTCTGGCTGTATTGGTGAACAGCTACAGCGCCAGTGCCTCCGAAATCTTTGCCGGTGCCGTGCAGGATTATGGGAAAGGGAAGATTGTCGGAACGACTACCTATGGAAAAGGGGTAGTCCAGGAAGTGATGGGGCTGTCAGACGGCTCTTATCTGAAGCTTACGATTTCTGAATATTTTCTGCCAAGCGGCAGGAGTATTAATCAAGAGGGAGTTACTCCGGATGTGGAAGTGAAGTATGAGCCCAATGAAGAAGACGAAGAGGCGGATAATCAGTTGGAGAAGGCGTTGGAAGTGGTGAAGGAAGAACTATAAAGTTTTTTGAAATTTCTAAAATTTCCGAAAACTTAAAAATATCTTGCAAACCCTAAAAAATTGTGTTATGCTTATAAACGATTTTAACAAGGTAAAGTGTAAAAATCATGAAAGGCTGAGAACAAGACTCTGATTTTCAGAACCTGACAGGAAGGCGGCGTCACCGACTGAGAGCGCCAGGGAACTGTGCAAGTTATTATTTCAGTTCTAAGGAATTGCTGCAAGATAAGATGCATAGATTATTTTCAGGCAGTTTCTTAACAGGGAAGAAGATTAAGGGAACACTTGGGAGCTGACCGTCTGAAGGAAGAGTAGGCCGGTACGCAGAGCATGCGTTACATGCGTAAGAGAGGGATAGTTTCTGTACTGCAAGGGGGCAGGCAGGACTGTTCAATGCGGGTGGTACCGCGGATTTTATCGAAATAAATTCCGTCCCGGGATGCGTTGATAGCATCCCGGGACGTTTTGCGTTATGTAGTTGTTAAATACACATACAAGTGTGTACACTTAAGCTGCGGCTTCATGAGAATATAGCAAAACGTCCCGGAGATGCAGGCATATTGAAAGGAGAGAAAGAACATGGAATTTGTAACCGGAATCAAAGAAAAAGAAACATTAGAATTGAGTAAATTGCTTGCAGAGGGCATGGCAGGAAATACAGTGAAAGTAAATGGTTCTATCCATACAATCCGTGACATGGGCAATGTGGCTTTCATTATCCTTAGAAAGCGGGAGGGACTTGTACAATGTGTATTTGAGGAAGGAATTACAAACTTTCCCTTGAAAGATTTGAAAGAAGCGGATACAGTAGAAGTAACAGGAACATTAATTGACTCAGAGAAAGCGCCGAACGGAATAGAAATTAGGATTTTGGAAATTAAGATTTTAAGTGAACCAGCAGATTCGATGCCGTTGCCTATTGCGAAGTGGAAGCTGAACACTTCACTGGAGGCAAAACTGAATTACCGGCCAATTTCTCTTAGGAACATACGGGAACGGGCAAAATTCAAGATACAGGAAGGGATTGTAAGAGGATTCCGTGATTTTCTTTACCAGGAAGGATTTACCGAGATTCATACGCCGAAGATTGGAGCCAAAAGTGCAGAGGGCGGGGCGAATGTATTTAAGCTAGAATATTTCCACCGGCCTGCGATTTTGCAGCAGAGCCCCCAATTCTATAAACAGATGATGGTTGGTGTATATGACAGGGTATTTGAGACTGCACCTGTATTTCGAGCGGAGAAGCACAACACGAAGCGGCATCTGAATGAGTACACGAGTCTCGATTTCGAGATGGGGTATATTGACGGATTTGAAGATATCATGGCAATGGAAACAGGATTTCTTCAGTATACGATGAGGCTTTTGGAGAAGGATTATGACAGGGAGCTTAAGATTCTTGGGATTGAGCTTCCCAAAACAGAACAGATTCCTGCTGTCCGGTTTGATGAGATTAAGCGTCTGGTGTCAGAAAAATATGATTGGAAAACGAAAGCGCCGTATGATCTGGAGCCGGAGGAGGAGGTTCTTATCAGCCGGTATGCAAAAGAAGAGTGGGATGCGGATTTTGTGTTTGTGACACATTATCCGTCCAAAAAACGTCCTTTCTATGCTATGGATGACCCTAAAGACGCCGCTTTCACCCTGAGTTTTGACCTGCTGTTCCGGGGAATGGAGATTACCACCGGAGGTCAGCGAATCCATGATTATCATGAACTGTTGAAAAAAATGGAGGCAAGAGGGATGACGACGGAAGGCATGGAGCAGTATTTGAGTGCTTTCCGATATGGGATGCCTCCGCACGGCGGGCTTGGCATTGGCATGGAACGCTTGACTATGAAACTGATGGGGGAGGACAATGTACGGGAGACTACATTGTTCCCGAGGGATTTGAGCAGATTGGAACCATAAACCTTTATGAGAATGCCTGCACAGCCAGAACTGAACCACAAGGAATGAAAAGGTGTTTTCTATAGAAGGCGAATGCTCGGAAAGACATGGTGAAGTATGGCAAAAAAGAATGAGTGTTATTTGTGCGGAGGAAAACTTACGAATGGTTACTGTCCGGCCTGTGGGTTGGATAATACGAGAATCCACAGGAAACATTATCATCTGAATGAAAGTTATTCTGTGGAGAGTATGAACGGAGACACAGGGAAGGCCTCAGTGAAATGTAAGGAGAAGGCGAAGCAGGCAGATAAGAAGAACGATAGTCAGATACTTTATCCTGCTCAAAGTTCACAAAATGCAGGCAGGGGGACTGAACAGTCCGTTCGGAATTCACAGAATATAGGAAATCAAAAAGCGCAGACAGTAAAACCCTTCAAGGGGGCAGCCAGTCAGCCGCATCAGCCCACACAGATGTTACGCAATGGTGCTTCATCAACCCCGGCGTTAGGTAAGGTAAAAATCGCAGTGGCTGTCATCGGGCTGGTCGCTGTGGTGGGCGGATTTGCAGTACAATATGTTGAGGAGCATCAGGCAGACACCGGCCCTATTTATCAGAGTTTGTCTTCAACTGATTATGTGGAGGAATATGGTGACCCCTATGACCTTGTGAAACGGGAGCTGTCAGATACAGGGGAACGCTATGAAACAGAGTTAGAGCCAGGGGAATATCTGGTAGGAGTCCATCTGCCGGAGGGCGTTTATACCGCCACGCTTTTGGAAGGCTCTGGCAGCCTTAACGTGGATGATTTTGAAAATGCAATCTATCTGTGGCAGTCATTTGGCACGGATGAGGAATACGATGAGGTGGGACAGATGGAGGATATCCGCCTCTATACAGGAGCGTTGGTTACGGTGGATAATAACGTGCTTTTGCAGATGAGCACAGAGAACGGGCAGACGGATCAGATGGAAATACAGGCAAATCCGCTGACAGACTCCAGAACCCTGGAGAAGGATGAGACCATCACAGTGGGAGAGGAAATTTCCCCGGGAGTATATGATATTTCTGCCGAGTCCGGTTGGGCAATGCTTCGCTGCAAAGTACCGGATGCGGAGTATGAAGATGGCTTTTACGAGAAGATTTACTGGCTGGGGGATCAAAAATGGGACCGGATTTACCGGAATGTATATCTGACAGAGGAGATGGAGATTACGGCGGATGAAAATATGCTCCTGCTGACGCCTAGTGAGAATATCGGAAGCGGAGATTATGAGGAGTATTATAAAGACTATAAATATTATTAGGAGCTGCTGGAAAGGACGGGGACGATGGCAAATCAAATTTCAAATGAAACAATGGAATATGTGGGGATTCTTGCAAAACTGGAATTGTCCGCACAGGAAAAAGAGGCTGCAAAGTCCGATATGGAAAAGATGCTGGATTATATTGATACATTAAATGAACTGGATACTTCGGGAGTGGAGCCGATGTCTCATGTTTTTCCTGTTCATAATGTATTCAGAGAAGATGTTGTCACAAACGGGGACAACAAAGAACAGACGTTGGCAAATGCACCTCTTCGGAAAGAAGACAGTTTTGAAGTGCCGAAGACAATTGGATAGAGACTGGATAAAAGGCGGTGAAAGGTGATGGATTTATTAAATCTGACAGCAATCGAGCTGGGGAAGAAGATAAAGGAAAAAGAAGTGACAGTGGCGGAGGCTGTGAAAGCAGCGCTTGCACGGGCAAAGGCAGTGGAGACAGACATCAACAGCTATGTGACTCTGGACGAGGCAGGGGCGTTTGCGCAGGCGGAGGCAGTTCAGAAAAAAATTGACGCAGGAGAACTGACCGGTCCTCTGGCGGGGGTTCCTGCAGCAATCAAAGATAACATGTGTATCCAGGGGCAGCTTACCACATGCAGCTCCAAAATTCTTTCGAATTATATCCCCACATTTACGGCAGAGGCAGTGAAGAATCTGAAGAAAGCCGGGGCGGTGATTCTGGGAAAGACAAATATGGATGAATTTGCCATGGGCAGCACCACAGAGACCTCCTACTACGGACCGACGAAAAATCCACATAATCTGAAACATGTTCCAGGCGGTTCCTCGGGCGGCTCCTGCGCGGCTGTAGCAGCACAGGAATGCTTCTATGCCCTTGGTTCCGATACCGGCGGCTCTATTCGCCAGCCTAGTTCTTTCTGTGGAGTCGTGGGTCTTAAGCCAACCTATGGTACGGTTTCTCGTTACGGTCTGGTTGCCTATGGTTCGTCTCTGGATCAGATTGGCCCGGTGGCGAAGGATGTAGCGGACTGCGCCGCAATTTTGGAGGCAATCGCATCCCATGACAAAAAAGACAGCACTTCCGTGGAACGAAAGGACTGTGATTTTACATCCGCATTGGTGGATGATGTGAAAGGTATGAAGATTGGGATTCCCAAAGATTATATGAGGGAGGGACTGGATTCGGAGGTGGCAGATGCTATCTGGGATGCGGCGAAAGTGTTAGAGCAAAAAGGCGCTGTGATAGAAGAATTCGATTTAAGCCTGGTAAAATATGCGATTCCGGCATATTATGTGATCGCATCTGCGGAGGCTAGCTCGAACCTGGAGCGTTTTGACGGTGTAAAATACGGCTACCGTACACCAGACTATGAAGGTCTGCACAACATGTACAAGAAAACCCGTTCCGAGGGATTTGGGGCAGAGGTAAAACGCCGGATTATGCTGGGTTCCTTCGTCTTAAGTTCCGGGTATTATGATGCATATTATCTGAAAGCACTGCGTGTAAAGGCATTGATCAAACAGGCATTTGACAAGGCGTTTGAATCCTATGATTTGATACTCGGACCGGCAGCCCCCACCACGGCACCGGAGCTGGGGAAGAGCTTGAGCGACCCGATGAAAATGTATCTGGGCGATATCTATACGATATCCGTGAATCTGGCAGGACTTCCAGGAATGGTTGTACCTGTCGGAAAAGACAGTAAAGGGCTGCCTGTGGGAATGCAGCTTATTGGAAATAGTTTTCAGGAGAAAACGTTGATTCGGGCAGCTTATACTTACGAGTGCGCGACCAACAAACAGTTTGAGACGCCGGCGGACATGAAAGCGGCGTACACAAAAAATACGGTTTCTGCGACAGGAAAGGAGGCGTAATTGCTATGGCAAGACAGTATGAGACGGTCATCGGACTGGAAGTTCACGTGGAACTGGCTACAAAGACAAAGATTTTCTGCGGATGCAGCACCGCATTCGGGGCAGCACCGAATACCCATACCTGTCCGGTATGTACGGGAATGCCAGGCTCCCTTCCGGTTTTGAACAAACAGGTGGTGGAATATGCCATGGCAATTGGGCTGGCGACAAACTGTGAGATCACAAGAGTGTGTAAGTTTGACAGAAAGAACTATTTTTATCCGGACAACCCGCAGAACTACCAGATTTCCCAGTTGTATCTTCCAATTGCAAGAAACGGATTTGTAGAGATTGAGGCAGGAAATATTAAGAAACAGGTTCGTATCCATGAGATGCATATGGAGGAGGATGCCGGAAAGCTGGTTCATGATGATTGGGATGATACTTCTCTGGTAGATTACAACCGGAGTGGTGTTCCTCTTGTGGAAATCGTATCTGAGCCGGACATGCGTTCCGCGGAGGAAGTGATTGCATATCTGGAAAAGCTCCGTCAGATTATCCAATATCTGGGTGCATCAGACTGCAAACTCCAGGAGGGCTCTATGCGTGCGGATGTGAATCTTTCTGTGCGGGAGGCGGGAAGCGAAACCTTCGGAACCAGGACTGAGATGAAGAATCTAAATTCCTTTAAGGCAATTGCACGGGCAATCGAAGGAGAGAGAGAACGCCAGATTGAACTTTTGGAGGATGGAAAGGCAGTCATTCAGGAAACCCGCCGTTGGGACGACAATAAGGAAAGCTCTTATGCTATGCGCTCTAAGGAGGACGCTCAGGACTACCGTTATTTTCCAGAGCCGGACCTGGTGCCGATTGTCATCAGTGATGAGTGGATAGAAAAAATCAAGAGCCAGCAGCCGGAACTGCGTACAGAAAAATTGGAACGCTACAAAAAGGAATTTGATATCCCACAGTATGACGCAGAAATCATTACGGAGTCAAAAAGTATGGCAGATTTGTTTGAAGCTACAACCGCAATCTGCAAAAAGCCTAAAAAAGTTTCTAACTGGCTTATGGTGGAGACCATGCGTCTGATGAAGGAGCATGGGATGGAGCCGGATGAGCTAGCCTTTTCTCCGGAAAATCTGGCCAAATTGATTACACTTACCGAGGCAGGGACCATCAATAGCTCTGTGGCAAAAGAAGTATTTGAAAAGATTTTTGCCGGGGATATTGATCCGGAAGAATATGTGGAAGAGCATGGAATGAAGACTGTCAATGACGAAGGGGCACTGAAAGCAGTGGTTGAAAAAGTCATTGCGGACAACCCTCAGGCTGTTTCGGATTATAAAGGCGGTAAGGAAAAGGCGTTGGGCGCATTGGTAGGTCAGACCATGAAAGCCATGAAGGGAAAAGCAAATCCAGGGATGGTGAACCAGATGCTTCGGGAGATGCTTGCCAGATAAGTATACCCAAGGTGTATCCCACAATTTATGTCCCTTTGGGTGTAAATTTATAGAGATTTTATAATTGGTTTACAAATTTATTAGCACTCGCTTTAAAAGAGTGCTAAATTTGTGTTGACTTTTCAAAAATCCTGTATTAGAATATCATCTAGACAAAGAAAGAATATTCATTTATCAAATTCATAGAAAAGGAGTGTTTCACATGGGAACAAAGAAAGGTAATTTATCCATTGACAGCGAGAATATATTTCCAATTATTAAGAAATGGGTATATTCTGACCACGATATTTTTATGAGAGAGATGATATCTAATGGCTGTGACGCTATCACAAAGCTGAAAAAGCTGGACATGATGGGCGAGTATGAGATGCCGGAGGATTACAAGGCAAAGATTCAGGTTATCGTAAATCCGGAAGAGAAGACCTTGAAATTCATTGATAATGGTCTCGGAATGACTGCTGATGAAGTGGAAGAGTACATCACACAGATTGCATTCTCAGGTGCGACACAGTTCCTGGAGAAGTACAAAGATAAGACAACAGAGGATGAGATGATCGGACACTTTGGACTGGGATTCTATTCCGCATTTATGGTAGCGGATGAGGTACACATTGATTCCCTGTCCTACCGCAAGGATGCTGTGCCGGTACACTGGGTCAGCGATGGTGGTGTCGAGTATGAGATGCAGGATGGCAATAAGCAGGAAGTCGGTACGGAGATTACCCTGTTTTTGAATGATGACAGTCTGGAGTTTGCCAACGAATACCGCGCAAGAGAAGTACTGGAAAAATACTGCTCCTTCATGCCGGTGGAGATTTTCTTATCCAAGGCAAATGCAGAGCCAGAGTATGAGACCATTGACGAAGCAGATGTGTTAGAATCTGACGAAGTGGTAGAACACATCACAGAGGAGCCCAAGGAAGGCGAAGAGGGCGAGCCGAAGAAAAAAGCGAAGATTGTAAAACGTCCGGTTTCCATCAGTGATATCCATCCGCTCTGGGGCAAGAATCCGAGCGAGTGTACAAAAGAGGAATACATTGAATTTTACCGCAAGGTATTTATGGATTACAAGGAGCCATTGTTCTGGATTCATTTGAACATGGATTACCCGTTCAATCTGAAAGGAATTCTGTATTTCCCGAAGATCAACACAGAGTATGATTCTATTGAAGGAACAATCAAGCTGTATAATAATCAGGTATTCATTGCAGATAATATTAAGGAAGTCATTCCGGAATTCCTGATGGTATTAAAGGGTGTCATTGACTGTCCAGACCTGCCTCTGAATGTATCCAGAAGCGCGCTGCAGAATGACGGTTTTGTAAATAAAGTAGCAGACTATATCTCCAAGAAAGTTGCGGATAAGCTGAACGGCATGTTCAAGACAGACAAGGAGAACTATGAGAAATACTGGGATGATATCAGCCCATTCATCAAGTTTGGCTGCCTCAAGGACGAGAAGTTCGGAGATAAAGTGAAAGGTTCTATCCTTTACAAAAACCTGGAACATAAGTATCTGACACTGGAAGAATATGTTGAGAACGCGAAGAAGCAGCTTGAGGATGCGGAAAATGCAGATGTAGAAGTGGTAGAAGATGTGCAGACTGTAGAGGCAGCAGATTCTGAGGCTTCCGCGGAAGAAGCAGCTCCGGCAGAAGAAAATACAGAAGCATCTGAGGCAGAGAAAGCAGAAGCTGTGGACGCTGAGGTTGTTGACGATTCCGAAGAGGAGAAAAAGGAAAAAGAACCAATCCATGTTTACTATGTGACAGATGAGCAGCAGCAGAGCCAGTACATCAAGATGTTCAAGGAACAGGGACAAGATGCTGTGATTTTGACACACAACATTGATTCTGCGTTTATCAATTATCTGGAACAGCGCAATGAAGACATCCGTTTTGAGAGAGTAGATGCAGAAGTTCACAATTCCTTAAAGGATGAAGTGGACGAGAGCGAGAAGGAAGAATTCAAGAAGATTTCTGACGAACTCGTAGAGCTGTTCCGCAAAGAGCTGAATGATGAAAAACTGGAAGTGAAGGTAGAGAAACTCAAAGACGACAGCGTTGCTTCCATGGCAGTCCTCTCCGAGCAGTCCAGACGTATGGAAGAGATGATGCGTATGTACAGCATGGGCGGCATGGATACCGGATTTGGCGGACAGGCAACCTTGGTTCTGAATGCGAACCATCCGCTTGTAAAATTCGTGACAGAAAATAAAGAACACGAAAATACATCCATGATCTGTAAGCAGTTGTATGATTTGGCAATGCTTGCTCACAAACCTCTGAAACCGGAGGAAATGACGGCATTTGTTCAGAGAAGCAATGAGATTATGATGATGCTGACGAAATAAATAAAGTAGCGATAAAAGAGAGAAGCCACTGCATTGCGCGGTGGCTTCTCTTTAATATAGGTCATCAATTTCTTTCAGAAATTGGTGACAAGTAATAAGGAATTGCGCTGAAGCGCAAGCAGGTCATCAATTTCCCTTGGAAATTGGTGACATATAATAACAAGGAATTGCGCTGAAGCGCAAGCAGGTCATCAATTTCCTTCGGAAATTGGTGACAAGTACAAGCAAGCCTCATAAGGCTGCATCCACTGTTTTTCTAGTATCTTTCGATTAGCTAGCACCCCGCGGAACCCTTTCGGGCGTTTCGGGCGTCTGATTCGGTGGCTGCTCAGATTACATTCCACATACCATCTTTCATTGTCAAACGTCCGAAGCCACGCGAAGAGGTCCTTTTTCCGTACATGCAGGAATTCCACATCCCCATAAACCAACGCCGGATTCTTTTTGCGGATTCTGATTAACTTTTTATAAAAATGATAGATGGAATCGCGGTCTCTTTCCTGGGCTTCGGTTTCCTCCCAGTCTATCATGACTCGCGCATGGTCTCTGGTTCCGGCCAGGATTTTCCGGAAAGCCTGCGTTTCATCCATTGTCTCACAAAACTCCTCATACAAATTCAGGCTTTCCACATCCTGAATCTGGGAGATATCCTGAAAGTCTGCATTCACGGCACCAATTTCCTGTCCCTGATAGATAAACGGTGTGCCCTTCAATGTCAATTGAATCATAGCCAGCAGCTTTCCGATAGGAGCTCGAAATTCCGGATTCTGATTTATCTTTGATATCATGCGGGGATTATCGTGGTTTTCAAAGAAAAGCGACATCCAACAGCGCTTCGCATAATCCCGTGTCCATTCTATATAGTAGCTTTTCAGATAATTCAGGTCATAACGATAATCGTCGAACCTGGTATGGCCCGGTGTTTCCAGGTGGTCAAAAGAAAATATCATATCCAATTCCTGACGGGATTCGTCGGTCAGAAGCTTTGCCATCTGCATTCCGATTCCCGGAGTCTCCCCAACTGAAAATGCATCAAAGCCTTGAAAACTTTTTGCGCGAAGCTCTCTCAGATATTCATGGAGATGAGGACCGTAAAAATAATGTTCGATTCCTGTATAGCCAATCAGATTTCCGACACTTTCATTTCCATCGGGCAGCCCGTCCGTCTTAGAAATGTAATTGATCACATCCATTCGAAAACCGTCCACGCCTTTTTCCAGCCACCAGTTTACCATAGAAACGATTTCTGAGCGCAGTCTCGGGTTGTCCCAATTCAAATCCATCTGCTTTTTGGAAAATAAGTGCAGCGCCCACTCGTCATTTTCAGGGAAATACTTCCATGCATCCCCGGCTTTGCCTTGTCCGAAGAAAGAAACCCAGTTGTTCGGCTCTTTACCATTTTTACCTTTTGAAAATAAATAATAATCGTGGTAAGGACTGTCCGGCTCACTTACCGCCTTTTGGAACCATGGATGTTCATCGGAGGTATGGTTTACCACCAGGTCCATGATTAACTGCATCCCCCGCTCATGCACCTCAAACAACAGTTGCTCAAAATCCTCCAGGTTTCCAAATTCTTTCATAATCTTATGATAATCCCGGATATCATAGCCATTATCATCATTCGGAGAATCATAGATGGGAGAGAGCCACAAGGCATCCACGCCCAGATTTTTCAGATAATCCAGTTTTCCGATGATGCCCTTTAAATCTCCAATTCCATCTCCGTCAGAATCAGCGAAGCTTCTGGGGTAGATCTGATAAAATACAGCCTCTTTCCACCACATTTTCTGGATTTCGTCAAGGGGCACTTCTTCAGGGACATCTTTCTCAATGTTCAGCAGTTCCAGAAATGTATCCCAGAATGCCGCGTCCAAAAATTTACCGGCCAGTTTTGCAACAGTCTGCAAAGAGAGTGAGCCGCTGATTGGATTTGTCAGGATATAATCGGAAAGTCCAATCTGCAGCAGGATTTTTTTTAAGGCATCGTGTCCCACAGGGTGTCCGTACACTTCTTTCAGGCTGCTTTTCATTGTGATTTCGTGCGTCATACGGAACCTCCTGAGCCTGTACGGATATCTCCGCGCTCTTCCAAATCCTTGAGAATCTTCTCGTACATATTCCTGTCAATCTTATACTTCTTTAAATATAGTAAGAACCCGGCTAAGATACAAAGCAGCGGGAAGATCATCATAGACATTTTCATCATGAATAACCCTCTTGCGGTTACATCCGCCGCACTGTCGGCATCCTTGATTCCGGAGAGTATGATGGTAGCGTTTACCACGCCGCCCGCTACCGCGCCGCCCATTTTGTTGATAAAGGGCTGTAAAGAGAAGGTTACACTGTCATTTCTCCTTCCGAATTTCCAGAATCCATATTCAATGGTGTCCGCCAGGAACATCAGCATTAAAAGCTGGATAAATGCCTGTCCGACAAATAAGAGCACTCCTGCAATGCCGATGAACAGCATGGTATTTGTGGGGGAGAAGAAAAAAATGACATAGCCGGCTACCACCAGTATGGTGGAAAAGCAGTAAAGGCTTCTACGCTCAAATCCTTTGCTGATTCGTGGGAATAAGACAAGTGCCGCAATCTGAGAAACACCCAGGATGAGGGCAAAGATGGAATACATTCCCTCATCTCCGTAAGCATATTTAAAAAAGTAAAGTCCGAATCCGGTGGTGGTAGAATAACCAATCATAAACAAAGCCATGGAAATGGCTGTAAATAAAAGCTGGTCATTTCCAAAAATGACATGCACCAGTTCTTTGACGCTGGTATGCTGCTTTTTCGATTCCACAGCCGGGGGCTCTTTGACTCCAAACAGTGTGATGCACTGTCCAATCCACAGGATAGCCACAATGATCAAGGAAAACACAAAATATCCTTTCTGCATGCTGCCCAGTACATTTCCCAGCGCGGTGGTAATGGGTACGATTCCTGCCACCACAAAAAACAGGCCGATATTGGCGCAGATTCTGGCCACGGCTCCGATTTCTTCCCTCTCCTTCTGGTCCAGGCTCAAAGAGGGCATCATGGACCAGTAGGAAATATCATTAGTCGTATAAGCAATGCCCCAGGTGATATAGAGCAGTGCAAATATGGCGGTATACGCAGCACCTTCCAAACCAAAATCCGTATAGAGCAGGATGGTCAGGACACCAGAGGTCAGAGCTCCGAAAGCAATCCAAGGTTTAAATTTACCCCAACGGGTATCCGTGTTATCCACGATGACCCCCATGATCGGGTCATTGAGCGCGTCAAACACACGGGCAATCAACATGATTCCCGTAATCCACCACAGCACGGAGGTAGATACCTCGATAATATCGGTCAGATAAAAAGTCAGGTACATGCTCACCATAGAATAGACCATATCCCTTCCGATGGTTCCCAAGCCAAAAGCATATTTATTGCGTTTCATAAAATCCCCTTTCCGGGATATGTAATCATATACCCATAAAGATAGAACAATGCCTTGAGAGCATAATTCTGATTGAAGTGCTGTTTATAAGAAAACCTCCGCATCCTTATCACTCTTACATACTTTATTCAGTTTATCGGTTAATATCCTCATTTTCATTCCGCTGACATAGCGTGCCTTTTGCTTGCAATGACGGACACACTTCTGACAACTGATACACAGCTTTTTATCTGTCTTTTTCGGGTCCTTCAAGGAGATAGCGCCGGAAGGACAGGCTTTGGCACAGGAGCCGCATTCCGTACAAAGGCTCACATCCGCTTTGGGCACCAGGGCGGCAGCGCCAGGCTTCCTGTAAGGGGTATTGCCGGGAACAGAAATCTGAATGTTGTCAAAAGACGATTCCGAATGGATTCGGCGGTTTAACTGGACACCAAAATCGGAAATAATCTTTAGGTCCTCCTTATTGGGACGGCCCAGACCGATGGAGCGGACAATGGAGTGCTCCGTGGGAAATGCAGCCGCTCCGATGACTTTGAATCCGCGGTTCTCTACTTCTGTTTTTAATTCCAGCAGTGCATCCTCATACTCCCGGCAGCCATAAGTGGCAATCAATGCAGCCGGCGTATTTTTTCCGGACAGATTTTCAAAATACTGCAAAAATGTAGCCGGAACACGTCCCGCATAGACTGGGATTGCGAAGATAACAAAATCATTATTTTTAAATTTCAGAGAAGGCTTCTTCTCCTTATGTACCGTCAAGTCATAGGATACGGATTTCAAATCAATTCGGGATGCCGTTTCCATGATCACTTTCCGGGTAGTTCCTGTGGGGCTGAAATAGACCAGCTTCAATTCATTCATTTTCATAACATAGACTCCTTGCTTTATCAGATTGTTTTGAGCTGACCGCAAATAAGCTGATGCGCACGCAGGTCATCAAAACGTTACGGTTCACGGCTGCGCGAACCATAGTATTAAAAATTCGCTTTGTGATATTGATTATAACATGGAACGGACAAAAATGCATTAGGCACTTAAGGTATGTGGACGAGATTTTTCGGGAGGCGATTATCAATGCCGTTCTGTACAACAAATGGGCAGAAGGAAAATTTTGGCAGAAATGAGGGATAATCCCAATATAACAGATGAGAAATTAAAATGTTGTAGTTGTAATTTCAGAATAAATAGGTTATAATACTTCCTAGAAAAGAAGAGAGCTACCTGGAATGTTCGAAAACCTTGTAATTTTGAACCTACAAAACTTTAAACGGGATTCTTATATTTCTGTAATATGTCAAGCCTCCGTTAAGCAGTGGAAGACAAAAAAGCAGATGCGGTTGCCCACCTAGCCAGCGGCTAGGAGTCAAAATACAGGGAACGGCATTTTGGGAGTAAGGAAAGACGGGCGGCTGCTGTGCAGCTGCCTCTTTTTCGGTAGTGTAAAGCATTGTATGAAAAAAGATGCGGGGAAGCAGGCAGCCATATGTTTTGTAAGCGGCTGCAAAATGGTAAGAGGTGGACGATGAGGGATAGCAAAAAAGGAATGATCAGTAATGTGATGTCGGTGGCGAAAAATGTCAGCTCCCACCATATCGGTGCATATGCGGCTCAGTCAGCATATTTTTTTATGCTGTCGCTGATTCCCATAATTATCCTGCTCCTGACTATGGTGCAGTTTACTCCGGTAACAGAAGAGGATGTCATGAATGCGGTCCTTCAGGTATTTCCTTCCACGGTGGAGGGGCTGATCAGTACGCTTGTGGCACAGGTTTACAACCAGTCAGGCTCCATCATCCCGCTTACAATCCTGATGGCCTTGTGGTCAGCGGGGAAGGGCGTGCTTTCCATGACCTCCGGACTGAACTGTGTATACGAAAGCGAGGAAACACGAAATTATATATTTCTGAGAATACGCGCTTCCTTTTATATGGTAATTTTTATCGTTGCAATTGTACTTTCACTGCTTCTGTCCGTATTTGGAAACAGTATCAGCCTGTTTATCAATGAATACGCGCCGCTTTTGCGTCATGTGACAGACTTTGTGATACGGATCCGTACACTTTTGATCTTAGGGGTGCTGACAGCATTCTGGGATTTGGTGTACAAATATCTGCCAAACCGGAAGAACACAGGAAAAACGTCCATGCGCAGACAGCTTCCCGGGGCGGTTTTTACGGCCTGCGGGTGGCAGCTGATTTCCTTCGTGTTTTCCATTTATTTAGATATATTTACAGGCTTTTCCACGATGTATGGAAGCCTGACCACGATCATACTGATCCTGCTCTGGTTTTATATGTGTATGTATGTGATTTTGCTGGGCGGGGAACTCAACGTATTACTGGAACGATATCTATGGGCTGAGGGATGAGAGAAAAATCAGAAGGTTATTGACCGCACAGGCCCGATAGGATATAATGCTGTTTATTGACGTTCTTAATGACAGCAATGAAAATGAAATCCATGACAAAGGAAGAGAGGACAATGTTTTGAGACAGTTTTTTGGTAAGAGCCAGAGTGGAAATCTGCAGGAAGCAGTCCGGGGGCTTCATAACCCTCAGCTGATCATGCTGCTGTCCAACAGTGACCAGTTTGAAGCGCATGTTGAAAAGTTGGAGGAGCTTTATCCCCAGGTCCCAAGTATTGGATGTATCGGAATGAGTTATGACACAAAGGTAGTGGAAAAAGGTGTCGGTGTCATTGCATTTTACGACGGCGTTACAGCGGCCGCGAATGTACTGGAAGAAGTATCCGTCATGCCTGTAAAATATATCCGGCGTCTGGAAGAGGATATCCGGAAAATAGGCAGTTCGGACCATGATACGGTGTGCATTGACTTTTGCTCGGGCAATGATGCATGTGCACTGACTACCATATACAGTGCATTAAAGCGCCGTGACATCTGCCTGGTGGGCGGCACGGGCGACGGCGGGAAGATTTCCGCGAACGGAAAAATCTATCAGGATGCGGTGGCATATGCACTGGTCAAGAACAACCATGGTAAAGTGAAGGCCTACAAAGAAAATATCTACCACCAGATGGGGGACCACCGCTTTATTGCGTCCAGGACGGATAAGGCAAATTACATAATAGGCGAGCTGGACGGAAAGCCTGCAAGACAGGTGTATCAGGATATCCTCCATGTTACGGAAAAAGAGATACAGACACAGACTTTCAAAAATCCGTTTGGAAAAATCAATGGGGACGATACCTGTATTATATCAATCAAAGAGGTCAGCGGGAATGCATTGACATGTTTCCGCCAGGTAAATGATTCGGATGTACTGATCCTGTTGGAACTGGGAGACTACAGGGCAATCGTAAAAAATACCATTCAGACTATCCGCCGGGATTTTCCTAAGATTTCAGCCGTGTTTTCAGTTAACTGCCTGTTCAGATATCTGTTGTTTACCGATAACCATTATATGGAAGAGTATCTGCAGGAGATGAGTGCCCTTGGCAGCCATGCCGGTCTCGTTGGATACGGGGAACACTATAACAACCGGTTCGTCAACCAGTCCATGACTTGTGTTGTATTTGAATAAAAATAGTGGTTACAAATAGGAGGACACAAAATGAGATTTTGGAAAAAAACCGAACCGGAGAAGAAGATAGATCTGCATCCGGTCTTATATGTAATAGATACCCTCAAGGATTATCACCGCATGCTTGTACAGAGTGAGGTGGAATCGTTGTGGGAGTTAAGCAGGGTGAACGAGTCTTTTGGTAATGTATTGAAAGACTCGGAGGATTTTAAAGGTTCCCTGCAGGATTTTGAACAGACTTTTTCGAATATTGATACCGTTTCCGGCCAGTTTGACTCTGTAAAGGAGGACATCTCAAAATCTGTGTCTCAGGCCCAGAATGAGGTGGAGGAGCTTAAGAGCAGTTCGCTTTTGGTAGAAAATTATTTTTCGGAAATGAAAAGCACATTTGAGGCATTTGAAGTATCACTGAATGAGATCAAAGAATGCATGAGCCAGATTGTATCAATTGCAAATCAGACAAATATCCTCTCCATTAACGCGTCCATAGAGGCAGCAAGGGCAGGGGAGCAGGGCAAGGGATTTGCGGTAGTTGCAGGCCAGGTAAAAAGCCTGTCGGAAGAAATCAAACATCTTGTTTCTATGGTGGATTCGAGTGTAGCTGATGTGGAACAGGGTGCGGATAAACTCAGCGCCAGTATCCGGACATCCCAGGAAGCATTGGGAGACAGCCTGACAAAGGTGGACGAGACGTATGGGATGTTTGACAGCATCACCCAGGCAGCGGACGGGGCATCCGCAGTGCACACGGAGATATCACAGGTCATTGACGATTCAAGGATGGAACTGGCATCCCTGTCCGGTTTTTTTGAAAATATGAAAACGAGATATGAGGAAGTGACCCGGCATATTGACCGAGCAAGCAGGATGGGAACTACAAAAAGCGCAATGTTTGAAGATATTGACAACATGATGTCCCAGATTCCGCCTGTTATCAAAGATTATACAGGATGATGCGCTGTATTTCAGATTGGGTTTTAAAATAAGGCCGGCCTCGAAGCAGGATTTCTGTTTCGAGGCTGGCCGGTTTATATGTCGTTATAAAAGGGAAATATCAGGAGCATCTGAATCCGGGATTGTTGGAGCATATATGAAAAAAGAACTAGATTATTTTTGGATTGGAAATACCTATGGGGGAAATCAGGACTGGTTTCCGGATTTCATGATGAAGATTGGAGGATGTGCAGCGCTTACCGCATGCGACAGCTGCATTTACTTTGACCTGCATCAGGGGACGGAGTTGTATCCATATGAGCAAAAACATCTTACAAAAAGGGACTATATCCGATTTGGGATGGTGATGAAGCCATATCTAAGGCCGAGATGGTCAGGCGTTGACACACTGGATATCTATATAGATGGCTTTCAGAAATATTTGTCAGAGCATCGATGTAAAACCATTTGTATGACTCCTTTTTACGGGGACAGAACCGTCTCGGAGGCAGAAAAGGCTCTGAAAAAGCAGATTGACAGTGAACTGCCGGTCCCCTGCCTGATACTGAACCATAAAAGCCGTGCCCTGAAAGACTATGAATGGCACTGGTTTCTCCTGACCGGGTATGAGCTGTTTGAGGATAAATGTTTGGTAAAAGCGGTCACATATGGCAGTTGGCAATGGCTTGATTTTGAAGAGCTATGGAATACCGGATACCAGAGAAAAGGCGGACTGGTCTTATATGTCCCGCAAAATGTCTCATAAATTCCAATTATATATTTGTGAAGAAGAAATAATTAAAAAAGCAAAGCAGGAGGATTGTTATGAAACTTTCAGCGATACATCATGTTGCTGTCATTGTATCTGATTATGAAAAAGCCAAAGATTTTTATGTAAATAAACTCGGGTTTGAGATTATCAGGGAAAATTATCGCAGTGGCCGCAATGACTGGAAACTGGATTTACGTGTGGGAAGCGGCCCTGAGGCGGTGGAACTGGAGATTTTCGCAGAACCAAATCCACCGAAACGGGTGAACAGGCCGGAAGCATGCGGTCTGCGCCATTTGAGTTTTAGAGTGGATGACGTGGAGGCCGTTGTACAGGAATTAAAAGAAATAGGAATCGAATGTGAACCGATACGGATGGATGAATATACACATAAGCAAATGACATTTTTCTTTGACCCTGACGGCTTACCGTTGGAACTGCATGAGTAATAGAAACCTTTTATGCAAAAGAAAAAGGCCTTATGTTTGACCCTGTAACCATTTCACACGATGACTGCGTCAGTCAAATCATTGAAATTGCAAATTCTATTTCGATGGAACAGGCAGTGAAGGCTTTTTTGAGCAGCCAGTCTACCCGCAGGCTTGACTGGCGTTCCGGTATAGCTTCTTATTATATTACAAAATTAATGATTCCTCATAAATATACACCGATTGAATCAGGGTATTCCTGCGAAGATGGTAAAATGATATGTGTATCCTATACTTGTGAAGTATGCAAAAATTTAAGGTATGGGGTAATTGGACATGAAAAATATATTAAGAATGACTTGAATGTTTTGAATTTTGAACGTATAAAATGGGGAGGAGTCCGGCATGGGGATTTACTGTATACTCTTTTTGATTTAGAGCAGTTTCAAAAAGAGCAGATTACAGAACCAACGGAAACAGATATCAGCATATTTAAAGGTATATTAAGTGCTGCCAGCACTTGTAAATCTGGAGATTTTCCAAGTGGGCTGCGTGATAAACTGAAAGATATTCCGGAACTGAAATCCAACAAAGATGAAAGAACGGTTATTCTCGAAATCTTAGCCTGTATAGGGGGATTAAAACCGATGTCTTATGATAAAGCGGCAAAAGGAAAGCATGATTGGACTTTTGTGGAATATTGGCGCGGGGAAGACGGGTATGATACTGAGGCAGTAGAAAGATGCAACAGGAAAAATGTGGAAAAACACAAAAATACTATTGGAAAAATGTGATTTGCACCGTTGAAAATACAGGAAAAATGTGATAGCCTTGATTTACAGGAAGAACGATACATCAGGGAAAGGGCTGGTATCTATTATGGAATTGCTGAGAAGAAAAATCGATCAAGATTTGGCAGACTGGAAGGATAATTCCACTCGGCTTCCTTTGATCATAAAAGGGGCCCGGCAGATTGGAAAGACAGAGTCTGTAAAGCAGTTTGGCAGAACTCATTATAAAAATATCGTTGA
This sequence comes from uncultured Lachnospiraceae bacterium, assembly GCA_947564305.1. Next base: position 84,854 of record CANOBT010000002.1, read on the forward strand.
GATTAACTTTGCGCTGCAGAAACAATATAAAAGTATTTTTGACAGTGGTTTTGAGGTGGATACCATTGTAAAAAATATTTCCTTGATCAACCCGAATCTCGAATTTTTTCCGGGAGAAACACTGTTCTTTTTTGACGAAATTCAGGATTGTATTAATTGCGCGACCAGTCTGAAAGCATTCAAACTGGACGGACGTTTTGATGTGATATGTTCCGGCTCGTTGATGGGGATCAATTACAATGAGATTGAGTCTAACAGTGTAGGATTCAAGGAAGATTATGAAATGTATTCCATGGATTTCGAGGAATTTCTATGGGCGAAAGGATACCATGATGAACAGATTGAGGAGCTGTATCAGCATATGCTGCATGTGACACCGCTTTCAGAACTGGAATGGACAGTTTTTTCAGAGATATTCAGAGAATACATGGTGATTGGCGGCATGCCTGCGATTGTAAATGCATTTATCAAAAACAATCATTATGGCGGCACATTAAAAATGCAGCAGCAGATTTTACTTGACTATGAGGAGGATATTACAAAATATGCGAATGGACTTGATAAAGCTAAGATATTGAATGTATATCGTAAGATTCCTGTATTTTTAGGAAAGAGCAACAAAAAATTCCAGATATCCAAAGTAGAACATGGAGCCAGAAGCAGAGAATATGTGGGAGTGGTAGATTGGCTCGATAACGCAGGGATGATCAATGTCTGTTATTGCATGGAATTGCCGGAACTTCCCCTGAAAGGAAATTATGACCCGGATAATTTTCGGATTTATTTTAGGGATACAGGGCTTCTGATTGGTTCTCTTGACGAAGAGGCGCAGGAGGATTTGCGGGCAAATAAAAATTTTAATACTTATAAAGGCGCGGTATACGAGAATATCGTGGGAGATATGTTGGTGAAGCAGGGATATCAGCTTTATTTTTACAAAAATCCAAAAGGAACGATAGAAATGGATTTCTTTGTGCGTGACGCGGATTCCCTTGTTCCAATCGAAGTCAAAGCGAATGACGGTGCAACCATATCACTGAACAATTTGGTTTGTCAGAATAAATATGAAGATATTGCTTATGGGATTAAATTGGGGAACAGGAATATTGGATTTAACGGTAAGTTTTATACATTTCCTTATTTTCTGACATGTTTTTTGAGACGGTTTTTGAGAGAAAAAGGGAGTATTTAAGCATCACAAAATCCACATAGGAAGGAGAGCCGCATATATGTCCGCAGAAGACCGCACATACATTGCAATTGACCTCAAATCATTCTATGCCTCAGTCGAATGCAGAGAACGTAATCTGAATCCCATGACGACCAATCTGGTGGTTGCGGATATCAGCCGCACGGAAAAAACAATCTGCCTTGCGGTATCCCCTTCCTTGAAATCTTTGGGGATTTCAGGACGCGCAAGACTGTTTGAGGTGGTCCAGAGAGTGCGGGAAGTCAATGTGGAGCGAAAAAGACAGGCGTTGGGAGGAGAGTTTGCCGGTTCTTCGTATGATGATACAGAACTGAAATCTTCACCGGAGCTGGCTGTGGATTACATCATAGCTCCGCCGAGAATGGCTCTTTATATGGAATACAGTACAAAGATTTATGAGATTTATCTGAAATATATTGCACCGGAGGATATCCATGTTTATTCTATCGACGAAGTGTTTATGGATGTCACGGACTATTTAAATACCTATCAGCTCACAGCACGTGAACTGGCGGCAAAAATCATACAGGATGTGCTGCACACGATTGGTATTACGGCAACGGGCGGTATCGGGACGAATCTATACCTCTGCAAAGTAGCAATGGATATTGTGGCAAAGCATGTTCAGCCAGGACGGGATGGAGTCCGGATTGCAAAGCTGGATGAAATGAGTTACCGGAGGATTTTATGGGCACACCGTCCGCTGACGGATTTCTGGCGGGTGGGCAGAGGATATGCGAAAAAACTGGAAGAAAACGGGCTGTTTACGATGGGGGATATTGCCAGATGTTCTTTAGGAAAACCTGTCGATTATTATAATGAAGACTTGTTGTATAAACTCTTTGGAATCAATGCGGAGCTTCTGATAGACCATGCGTGGGGGTGGGAGCCATGTACCATGGCTGATATTAAAGCATATAAGCCAGACACGAACAGCGTAGGTTCCGGACAGGTGCTGCACTGTCCTTACGATTTTGAAAAGGCAAGACTGATTGTCAGGGAAATGACGGATTCTCTGGCACTGGATCTGGTAGAGAAAAAGCTAGTGACCGACCAGATAGTTCTGACAGTCGGATATGATATTGAGAACTTAAAAGATTCAGAAAAGAAAAATCTTTATCGAGGGGAAGTCACCATAGACCGCTATGGCCGCCGGATTCCAAAACATGCTCACGGCACAGCAAATCTTGAGCGGAAAACCTCATCTACTATGAAAATTATGGATGCTGTTTTGCAATTATACGACAGGATCGTAGATAGAAAGCTGATGGTCAGGAGGCTTTATATCACTGCGAACCATGTAACAGAGCAGACTTCGGCGGAAGAGGAGGTTTCTTATGAACAGCTTGACTTGTTTACCGATTATGCTGCCCTGCAAAAAGAACGTGAGGAGGAGAAGGCAGCATTGGAACGTGAACGCAGGGTTCAGGAGGCGGTACTGGATATTAAGAAAAAGTTTGGGAAAAATGCAATCCTAAAAGGCATGAATCTGGAGGAGGGCGCCATGGAAAGAGAGAGGAACCGGCAGATTGGAGGACATAAAGCTTAAACCGGAATAATGAACGCGGATGATACGGAAGCCGGATGAAAAGATACGGTGGGCGTGTCAGCGGCTGAATGGAGGAAAATATGAAATACAGACTTGACCGATACGGCAGCCAGATTTCCCAGTTGGGTTATGGATGCATGAGATTCAGTAGAAAAGGAAATACAATTGATTATGAAAAGGCTGAGAGGGAAGTCCTTCTTGCTATCGAAAAGGGCGTCAATTATTTTGATACCGCTTATGTTTACCCTGGCAGTGAGGAGTGTCTCGGACGGATTCTGAATAAGAATAAATGCCGTGACAGGGTCTATATTGCCACGAAGCTTCCGCAGTATATTATACGTTCTTCTGGAGCAATTGATAAAACCTTTCACGAGGAGCTGTCCCGTCTTCGCACAGACTATATTGACTATTACCTGATGCACATGTTTACAGATTGTGCGGAGTGGGAGTATCTTAAGGCATTGGGTATTGAGGGATGGATTAAAAGGCAGAAAGCAGAAGGACGTATCCGTAACATCGGTTTTTCCTACCATGGTGATACAGAAATGTTTCTGAGGATTCTGGATGTTTATGATTGGGATTTCTGCCAGATCCAATATAACTATTTAGATGAGCATACCCAGGCCGGAAAGAGAGGGCTTCAGGCAGCGGCCGAGAAGGGCATTCCGGTCATCATTATGGAACCTCTCCGCGGCGGAAAGCTTGTCAATCTGCCGGATAAAGCGAAGAAGGTGCTTGCCTCCGGCAGCAAAGGTTATACTCCCGCTGAACTGGGGCTGCGCTGGCTGTGGAACCAGCCGGAAGTGAGCTGTGTGCTTTCAGGTATGAATTCTGAGGATATGGTAAATGAGAATATCCGCATCGCATCGGAGGCTGAGCCGGGGCATTTTACAGAAGAAGACAAAAAGATTGTTGAGCAGATTAAGACAATTATCCGTGAACGGGAAAAAGTGGGCTGCACAGGATGCCGATATTGTATGCCATGTCCCAGAGGAGTGGATATTCCTGGCTATTTCTTTTATTACAACCTAATGTATATGGAGAAAAAATCCTCGGCCCGCTTTGAGTTTGCGCAGAATATGGGAATGCGCAGGGAACCTGGTTTTGTATCACAGTGCATTGGCTGTGGTAAATGTGAAAAACACTGTCCCCAGCATATCAATATCCGTGAAAAATTAAAGGAAGCCGACCACGGTCTCAGACCTCTGCCTTATAAAATCGGTATCCATGCCGCACGTAAGATTATGATTCGGTAAAGATAAACATATTGATTCTGCCCGTGACAAGAGAGACAGTGATTCACATGGTCACTGTCTCTTCAAAACATTTACTGTTATACAACTAGTTAAAGCACTTCAATTTTACAAAAATGTTTTTTGCTTTTTTTCATGTAACTGATTCCGACTGCCAAAATTTTCCCGGTATATTTTAAGCTTTCTCCAATCTTTCCTTTAAAACGCAGGGCATATTTTTTGGCTTTTATCTGTTCAATTGCATCTTCTGGAGAACTGTCTACTTTTAGTTCAAGAATGAGAGCGTCTGCGCTTCGGCGTTCCGGATAAAAAATGAAATCAACATATCCTTCCCCGGCTTTATCCTCGCGTTCAATACGATATTTATCTCTTGCGGCTAAATAAACAAGATTCACTACGGCAGATAATTCGGTCTCATTATTATAGGTGAGAATAGGAGATTCTGTGTTGTGTACAAATTCCAGGATTTCTGACATCGTATCGGTATCATGAGTCAGAGTGGCTGTCAGCATTTTTTCGGATTCTCTGGCTAAGCGGTAAACATATCCAAGACTTTCCGTTGAAAGTAATAATTGATTAAATTGATCCATCAATTCTTTGTTAGGAATAAATACCTCCCCGTCTTCATAGGTCAAAAGTCCGTAAATGACCATTGCAGAATAGATTTGTTCTTTCGTATTTAACTCTTTTGCTGTCGCAGCATATTCCTGCATTTTGGCTTCTACACGTTCACCGGAAATCATCAGGACCAAATCTTCTCGAATATCAGAAACATTATCTTTTATATAATAAAAGATTTCGTCGTATGGACCTGAACTTGTCCAGTAATTTCTTAATTGATTATTTGTTAATGCACATACGATGGAGCGGGGATTATAAATTTGCTGTCCGCCGGCCGTATGATAACCATCGTACCAGAGGCACAAATCTTCGCGAGTAATCTTCGCATTACGGACCGCGTGTTGGTAAGTGGTATAAAGTGTATCCACTTCCGAATCTAAAAAACCAAAGTATTCACTGAAGCGTTCTGACGTAGCAATATCATACTCAAGAAACATATTTAGTTCTGACCCGCTGGAATACTTTGCGATTGGAAGGACTCCGGTCATATAGGCAAATTCTACATAAACTTGACCTTTTAACAAATTTTTTAGAAAGTCAAGATATTTTATCCGGTCAGCAGGAGTAATAAATGATTTATGGAAGATAGCATCCCACTCATCTATGATAAAAATAAATTTGTCATTTGTATGTTGAAAAATATTCAAAAGATTATCCCAGACAGTGTCTGCTATATCAATATGAATTTGCGGATAGGCTTCTTTTAAATCACGGTTCAGGCCATTCTGGATTCGGTCAATATATATAGTATAGTGTTCGCAGTCTCTTGGCATTCGGCTGCAATCAATAAAAAATACATTGTGTCTATTCAAATGCTCCGTATATCTTTGATTTTGTAAAATTGACAGATTATGAAACAAGTCACCTGCATCCGCTGCTTTGCCTAAAAAAGAACCAATCATGTTAGCCATAACACTTTTTCCAAAACGACGAGGCCTTGTAATGCAATAAAAGCGGTCTTCTGTACCAAATGCAGGAATCAGTTCACCAATCAATTCTGATTTATCCACAAAATAAGTTCCCGCATTGGTTGCTTTATAGGCCTCAAAAGGAGCAAGACTGTTTAAAAACATTCCCATAGCCGCATACCTCCTTCCGGTGTTTTTTACTTTCTGCTTTCCATCGCTCTATGAATAGTATAACATTTTGAGAAAGACAAATCAATTAATGTGTCATATTTCGAATTCTTGCCTGTCAGAACAATGAATGATATAATAAATGTCACCAAACCGAAGGTTTGATGACCTGCGTGCGCATCAGCGCACTTCCGCATAATAAATGTCACTGGAAAAGGAGACGACCCGGCAGATTGGAGGACATAAAACATGAATTGGAATATGCGTATCAATAAAGACTATCGTGAAGATGAACACCGGTATGATGACATCATCCATCTTCCACATCATGTATCCACCGCTCATCCGCCCATGCCTGTCCGGGACCGGGCAGCTCAGTTCGCACCTTTTGCGGCCTTGACAGGTCATGGTGCGGCAATCAAGGAAACCGCCAGATTGACGGAAGAACGGATAGAGTTGGATGAAAGCTGCAAGATGGTCATTGACGGGAAACTGCAGATCATAAAGGAAAATCTGGCTTCCAGGCCGGCAATTATGGTGACATATTTCAAACCGGATATGAAAAAGCAGGGCGGTGCTTATGTCACCAGGCAGGGAAGCGTGAAGAAAATAGATGAGTATGCCCGTTTGCTGATTATGAGTGACGGAGAAAAAATACCCTTGGAAGAGATTGTGGGAATCGAAGAGGAGGAAGAGACCATTGAACCAAAATGAGAATACATCCCCCACGCATATCAAAGTGCGCGGGGCCAGGGTACATAATCTGAAAAATGTGAATGTGGATATTCCACTAAACCGGATTGTAGGAATCGCAGGCGTATCTGGTTCCGGGAAATCATCCCTTGCCTTGGGAATCCTGTATGCAGAGGGTTCCAGACGGTATCTGGAAGCGCTCTCCACCTATACAAGAAGACGTATGACGCAGGCAGAAAAAGCGCAGGTGGATGAAGTGCTGTACGTTCCTGCCGCCCTTGCGCTTCGGCAGCGGCCCGGTGTTCCTGGTATACGCAGTACTTTTGGGACAGGGACGGAGCTTTTGAACAGCCTGCGGCTTATGTATTCCAGGCTTGCCGAACACCGCTGCCCGAACGGGCATTATGTAAAACCGTCTCTGAATGTGGCAGCGGATCAGGCCCTTGTCTGTCCTGAGTGCGGTGAGCGCTTTTTTGCGCCCGGGGCAGAGGAACTGGCATTCAACAGTCAGGGCGCCTGCCGCCGATGTGATGGGACAGGAATCGTTCGGACCGTGGATGAATCGACGCTTGTGCCGGATGAATCCCTTTCCATTGATGAGGGCGCCGTTGCGCCGTGGCAGACTTTGATGTGGTCACTTATGAAAGATATTGCCCGTGAAATGGGCGTTCGGACAGATGTGCCCTTTCGTGATTTGACAGAAAAAGAGAGGGATATTGTATTTCATGGGCCGGCGGTCAAGAAAAATATCATTTACCAGAATAAGACCAGCGGTGCGGCCGGAGATATGGATTTTACTTATTTCAATGCAACCTATACCGTGGAAAATGCATTGTCCAAGGTAAAAGATGAAAAAGGGATGAAGCGGGTGGCCAAGTTCCTGCGGCAAGGTATCTGCCCGGATTGCGGGGGCACCAGGCTTTCCGAGGAGGCGCGCGCTCCCAGACTTCGCGGTATTTCTCTGGCAGAGGCCTGTACGATGACTCTCTCGGAGCTTTCGGTATGGGTCGAAGGCGTACCGGATTCTCTGCCAGAGGAAATGCGGTCTATGGCAGAGAGTATCTGCGGCTCTTTTGGGAGTGCGGCGAAACGGCTGATGGATCTGGGGCTTTCTTATCTGACACTGGACCGTGCCGCATCCACGCTATCCACAGGAGAGCGGCAGAGGATGCAGCTTGCAAGGGCGGTCAGAAATCGGACCACCGGTGTGTTGTATGTACTCGATGAGCCGTCTATCGGCCTGCATCCTTCCAATATAGAAGGGCTGACAGGTGTGATGCACGACCTGCTAAAGGACGGGAATACGGTGATTTTGGTGGACCATGATACACAGGTGTTATCGGAAGCTGACTGGCTGATAGAGCTGGGACCTGAGGCCGGCGGGGGAGGAGGCACAGTGATTGCACAGGGAAATCTTCAGGATGTAGAGAATAATCCTAATTCCCGCATAGGCGGGTTTCTTACAGGAAAGAAAGGAATCCAGGTTAGAAATACAATTTCTTCGGAGCGGATGTTTGAATTGGGGACGATTCATCTGTCCACATCTGAGATTCACACCGTACAGCCGTTGGAGGTGGACATCCCAAAAGGACGGCTGGTTGCTGTGACAGGAGTTTCTGGTTCCGGGAAGACCACATTGATTTTGGAAAGTCTGATTCCCGCTTTGGATGCTTTGATAAAAGGAGAAAAACTTCCAAAACATGTGCGTACTGTTTCGGCGGAAGATATCCGGCAGGTGAAGCTGATTGATGCGACTCCGATAGGAGTAAATATCCGCTCCACAGTGGCAACCTATGCGGACGTACATGATGAACTGCGAAAAGTCTATGCCAGGACACCGGACGCAAAGGAAAGAGGATATAAGGCAGGCGATTTTTCATATAACACAGGAAGGCTTAGATGTCCGGTCTGTGACGGCACGGGCTCTATCAGCCTTGACGTACAGTTTTTGCCGGATGTGGAGATTGCCTGCCCCGATTGCAGGGGTTCACGGTATGCGAGGGAAGCGGGACTGATACGGCGAATCCCGAAGAAGAATGACGGCACCTATACGCTTCCCGAACTTATGGATATGAGTATTGATGAGGCGCTAAAGGCTTGCGCAGACCTTCCCAAGGTGGAACGGAGGCTGCGGGTACTGCATGACCTTGGGCTCGGATACCTGACACTTGGGGAGCAGACGCCAAGCCTGTCAGGAGGGGAGGCACAGAGGCTGAAGCTGGCAAGCGAGATGGGAAAAGGGCAGTCAGACTCAGTATTTGTCTTTGATGAACCGACCATCGGTCTGCATCCTCTGGATGTGGAGACGCTCTTGCAGGTATTCCAGAGGCTGATTGAAAATGGAGCGACCGTAATCGTGATAGAGCATGATCTGGATGTCATCCGCAATGCCGATTATGTGATTGATATGGGACCGGGAGGCGGCATTCATGGAGGCAGGATTATTGCAAAAGGTACGCCGCAGGAAATCAGCAGGGATCAGAACAGTGTGACTGGAAAATATTTGTTCCGGGAAAGAGGTTGAGATGTTTACAGTAGATAAGATTCAAGGACTAAATGAATTGGAATTGTCAGTATATGAATATGTGATTCAGCATAAAGCAGTAATCCCCTACATGCGTATTAGAGAACTGGCGGCGGAAGCGCATGTGTCCACCACCACGATACTGCGGTTCTGTAAAAAGATGGGCTGTGACGGCTATAACGAATTCAAATACAAGCTGAAAGAATCCATGGGTCAGAAGTCGATTCAACAGCTTCCGGAAGATATCGCGGAAATGAGGGCTTTTTTCGAACGGGTAGAAAACACAGGATTTCAAGAGAAACTCGAGAAGGCTGCATCCATGATCGTGAGGGCGGACCGTGTGATCATGGTAGGCATTGGAAACTCCGGCTACATTGGAGAATATGCAGCCAGATATTTTACGAATCTGGGGAAATTCAGCCTTTACATCACAGACGCATTTTACCCAATCAACATGGTAGATGCCGATTATACGGTGGCAATCGTTCTTTCCGTTTCCGGTGAGCCGGTGCAGGTTGTAAACAGCATACAGGGATTTAAAAAAGCGGGCTGCAATGTGATTACGATTACGAACAATGAACAGTCCACGGCGGCACAGTTGGCCGACCTGAATATTTCTTATTATATCAGTCAGCGCCGGGGTGAACTGATGGTAGACTATACCTCCCAGGTACCGGCTGTTTATCTGGTAGAATGTTTGGCAAAGAGGGTAAGGAACCGGCTGACAGAGAATAAATAGGAAGATAAATTGCAAAAAACAGGGTGTTTTTTTGAAGTAACAAATTCCAAAAAAGCACACCTGTTTTTTTACGCCTTCAAAGACTGGATTTTTGTAGAACCCGTATTTATAATATCCTCAAAACACAGAAAGATTTAAGGAGGAAAAGAGAAATGGCACCTGTTCGTGATTATGCGAAACTTGCAAAAGATATTGTCGAATTAGTCGGTGAAGACAATATCACCAGTGCTGCGCACTGTGCGACCAGACTTCGTCTGGTACTGAAAAAATCTCCTTCCGAGGAGGTTACCAAACAGATTACAGAGAAACCGGCGGTAATCCAGGTCGTGGAAAACGGAGGTCAGTATCAGATTGTAATCGGTATGCATGCGAAAGATGTATATGAGGAACTGACCAAGATTATCAAACTGGATGAGAGCGCGGCGGACATGGGAGGAAGTAATCAGAGCCTGGTCAGCAGGATTATTGCGACCATGTCAGCGGTATTTGCACCCTTTGTATATATCCTGGCTGCAGCCGGTTTGATTCAGGGCTGTCTGATTATTATCAATCTGATTGCTCCATCATTTGCAGAGACTGGAACTTATTCCGTACTCAGTTTTATTTCCTGGTCTCCATTCACGTTCCTGCCGGTATTTATCGCAGTTACGGCATCCAAGCATTTTAAATGTAACACCTTTATTGCGGTTGCCTGCTGCTGTGCACTGGTAAATCCCGATTGGGCATCTATGGCAGCGCAGATTGCAGAGGGTGAAAATATTAAATTCCTGCTCTTCAATCTGTCTCAGACAACCTATACATCCACTGTACTGCCGCCGCTGTTCCTGGTACTGGTACTGGCGATGCTGGAACGGTTCCTGGAAAAGCATCTTCCGGATGTGACAAAGGCAATCCTGGTTCCATTCTTGTGCATGATTATTATGGTACCGGCTACGCTTTTAATCATTGGACCTATCTCCGATATCGTGGCGAACGGAATTGCCGTAGGTTATAATACACTGTACAATACAGTTCCTGCTGTTGCGGCAGCTTTAATCGGAGGTTTCTGGGAGGTCGCAGTTATTTTCGGTGTGCATTGGGGCGTGACGCCGATGGTTATGGCGAATTTTGCCAACTATGGATGCGATTCCTTCCAGGCAGTACAGACATGTGCGGTTGTCGCACAGGCAGCGGCATGTTTTGGAGTTTTCATCAAATCCCGGAATAAAGAGATGAAAAATGTAGCATTTTCCTCTGGAATTACCGGCATTTTTGGAATCACAGAGCCGGCGATTTACGGTGTTACTCTTCGTCTGAAAAAACCATTTATTGCAGGATGTATTTCCGGCGCTGTGGGCGCATTGATCGTTTCATTTTTCGATGCAAGGAATTATGTGTATGCAGGTCTTCCGGGAATCCTGACTACAGTAAATGCGATCAGCAGTGAGAATTCCATGTCCTTCCCAGGAATGATGATTGGCTGTGCGGTTGCTGCGTTCGGTGCAATCCTTCTGGTACAGTTTCTTGGATTTGACGACCCGGTAGAGGCGAAGGAAACAGCAAGCTCCACTGAGACACCTGCACCAAAGACCAAGGTATCAGAAGATTCCGCCGTATCTGTAAATACTGCGGCAGCTCTGGCATCCGATTCAGTGAAAGCAAAAGAATCGGTAATCTATGCACCTATGAACGGAACGGTAAAAGCATTGGAAGATGTAGATGACCCGGTATTCTCATCCGGCGGAATGGGACAGGGGGCAGCCATCATTCCGGAGGAAGGAAAACTTTATGCTCCTTTCGATGGAACGGTAAGCATGGTATTTGAAACGCTTCATGCCGTAGGCCTGGAAAATGAGGCGGGCGTGGAGATGCTGATTCACATTGGATTGGATACGGTGAAACTGAACGGAAAACATTTTACTGCAAAGGTAAATTCAGGAGATACCGTGAAAAAGGGCGATTTGTTGATTGAGTTTGATAAAGACGCTATTGCGAAGGAATACAGCATGGACACCCCGGTGATCATTACCAATTCTGATGATTTTGATATACTTGAGGTTGTGGCTGCAGCAGGTCCTGTAAAAGCAGGAGACGCGCTGTTGAAAGTGAAGGCCTGAGCGGGAAACAGAGTTCAGGACTGAAAGCAAAGACCGGTGCAGAAAATAAATTTTTATGTAAATAAAGTGTTACTGTTCACGGTGCCGTGCACTCCGCTGCACGGCATCCGAGCCAATAAAGTTGGGAAAAAAGAGGTGAATATATGAGTCTGCCAAAAAAATTTTTATGGGGCGGTGCAGTTGCGGCACATCAGTTAGAGGGCGGTTGGAATGAGGACGGCCGGGGACCAAGTGTCAGCGATGTATTGACGGCGGGAGCCCACGGGGTACTGCGTCGGATTACAGATGGTGTGGTAGAGGGGGAACGCTATCCCAACCATAAAGGAATTGATTTTTATCATACCTATAAGGAAGACATCGCATTGTTCCATGAACTGGGATTCCAATGCTTCCGTACTTCTATTTCATGGAGCCGTATCTTCCCAAGGGGAGATGAGAAGGAACCCAATGAAGCCGGACTACAGTTCTACGATAATTTGTTTGATGAACTTTTAAAATACGGTATCGAGCCGGTCATTACGCTGAGCCATTTTGAAATGCCTTACTGTCTGGCGTCAGAATACGGCGGGTGGACCAACCGGAAGCTGGTTGACTTCTTTGTCCATTACGCAGTTACAGTGATGGAACGCTACAAGAATAAAGTAAAATATTGGATGACATTTAACGAGATCAATAATCAGAGCAACACCGATACAGATATATTTGGCTGGACAAATTCGGGAATCCGCTTTTCACAGTATGAGGACCCAAAGAAAGCTCTGTATCAGGCAGTGCACCACGAATTAGTAGCCTCGGCACTTGTAGTGAAGAAGGGGCATGAGATTAATCCTGATTTCCAGATTGGCGCTATGTGCGCATTTGTACCATTTTATCCATATTCCTGTAATCCGGATGATATGATGATGGCAGTGGAATCCATGCATGAGAGGTTCTACTTCTCAGATGTTCACTGCCGTGGACATTACCCGGCTTACGCAAAGAAGCAATGGGAAAGGGAAGGAAACGCACCTGTGATGCTGCCTGGAGATGAGCAGATTCTCTCGGAGGGAAAAGTAGATTATCTCGGTATCAGCTACTACATGACAAATGTAGTTAAGGCAGACGTGAACGATGTGGATGCTGCGAGTACGGGAGTCAACGGCGGAAATGCCCATACGGTCCCGAATCCGTATGTAAAGGCTTCAGACTGGGGGTGGCAGATTGACCCGGTGGGATTGAGATATTCTCTGAATACACTGTATGAGCGGTATGAAATGCCAATCTTTATTGTGGAAAATGGATTTGGTGCCATTGACCAGTTGAATCCGGACGGCACCTGTGATGATTCTTACCGCATCGAATATTTAAAAGAGCATATACAGGAAATGAAAAAGGCTGTGGAACAAGATGGAGTAGATGTGATCGGATATACACCCTGGGGCTGCATTGACGTCGTATCCTTTACGACGGGTGAGTTGCGTAAGAGATACGGATTTATCTATGTGGATTTAAATGATGACGGCACCGGGACGGGAAAAAGATACAAGAAGAAATCCTTTGAATGGTTCCAAAATGTCATTGCGACAAATGGGGATGTATTATAAAAAATAAAAATAAAACAGCAAAGAAAGGAGAAACAAGTTATGAAACAGTTCAATTACACAATTACAGACGAGGTAGGTATCCATGCAAGGCCGGCAGGAGTTTTGGTAAAGGAAGCAAAAAAATATGCCAGCAAGATTACCATTACAAAAGACGGAAAATCAGCAGAGGCTACCAAGTTGATGGCAATCATGAGCCTGGGCGTGAAAAAGAATGATACCGTTGAGGTTGCCGTAGAAGGTGCGGATGAAGATACGGCATTCGAGGCAGTAAAGACATTTTTTGAAGAAAACCTGTAAAAAGTGTAATATCAAAAACAGAAATCAATGTATGCGGTCAGATAAATTTCTGGCCGCAATTTATACATAGTTATGCAGTGTAAGGTAGTGTATAAAAAATGTGGCAAGCAGGCAAATCTGCAGAGCAGATTGGTTACAAATAGGAGAAGCGAAATGAATATTTGGCATGATATAAGTGAAGACAGGATTTTCCCGACAGATTTTGTTTCTGTGATTGAAATTTCCAAGGGAAGCAACAAAAAATATGAATTGGATAAAGAGACAGGGATGCTGTCTCTGGACAGGATTTTGTTTACAGCAACACATTACCCGATGAATTATGGATTTATTCCAAGAACCTACGGAGATGATAAAGACCCGTTGGATGTATTGGTGCTCTGTTCAGAACCGATCGAACCTATGACACTTGTAAGAAGCTATCCGATTGGGGTCATGCGGATGGAGGACGGCGGAATGGGGGATGAGAAGATTATCGCCATCCCTTATGGTGACCCAACCTATATGGGGTATACCGATATCAAAGAGCTGCCGGAACATATTTTTGAAGAGCTGAAACATTTCTTTTCTATCTATAAGCATCTGGAAGGAAAGAATACGACGGTCAATGCTTTTGGCGGTCCCATTGAGGCTGTGGATGTAATTGAGAGATGTATGGAGAATTACAAGAAAAAATTTGTAAAGGATGAGTAGGAGTATGCTGAAATTATCGGGAAAAACTGTATTTAAAGGAATTGCTATGGGGCCGGCTGCTGTTTTAAAAAAGAAAGATGAAATGGTAAAGCGGCAAAAGATTGAAGATGCAGATGCTGAAATTGCAAGGCTCGAGGCAGCGAAAGAAACCTCAAGGGAACAGCTCCAGAAGCTGTATGAAAAAGCGGTAAAGGAAGTAGGGGAAACCAGCGCCGCAATTTTTGAAGTACATCAGATGATGTTGGATGATGACGATTATCTGGATGCTATCCAGAGTATGATACGGACAGAGGGTGTGAATGCGGAATTTGCGGTGGCAGTGACAGGGGATAATTTTTCAGAGGTCTTTGCCAATATGGATGATGATTATATGAAAGCACGTGCCGCGGATGTAAAGGACATCTCAAACCGGTTGGTACGGAATCTAAGCGGTGAGGAAGAGATTGACCTGGCTTCCATGGAGCCCTCTGTAATTGTGGCGGATGATTTGAGCCCAAGCGAAACCGTGCAGATGGATAAAGAGAAAATACTTGCATTTGTGACAGTGCATGGCTCTACCAATTCGCATACCGCAATTCTGGCCCGGATGATGAACATTCCGGCGCTGATTGGTGTCCCGATGAACCTGGAGGAGATCCACACAGGAATGACGGTGATCGTAGATGGAATCCAGGGAGAGGTGACATTCGAACCTACACCGGAAGCAGTGCAGGAGGCTGAAAAACAGATTCAAGCGGAGCAGGAGAAGCAGAAACTCCTTCAGGAATTGAAAGGGAAGGAAACTGTGACCCGCAGCGGGAGAAAAGTAAACCTTTATGCCAATATTGGCGGCGTAGGGGATGTGGGTTATGTTCTGGAAAATGATGCGGAAGGAATCGGGCTGTTCCGGAGTGAGTTCCTGTATCTGGGAAGAGACAGCTTTCCTACCGAGGAAGAGCAGTTCCAGGCATACCGTCAGGTTGTACAGACAATGGGTGAAAGAAGAGTCATCATCCGGACCCTGGATATCGGTGCGGATAAACAAGTGGATTATTTTAATCTGGGAAAAGAAGAGAATCCGGCTCTTGGATACCGCGCAATCCGAATCTGCCTGAAACAGCCTGTTATTTTCAAGACACAGCTCCGTGCATTGCTGCGTGCAGCAGTATATGGGAACCTTTCTATCATGTATCCCATGATTACATCCCTGCAGGAGGTAGACAGTATCTATCGGATTGTGGATGAGGTAGAAGAGGAATTGGCAAGGGATCAGATTCCATTTCGGGTTCCGGAGCAGGGAATTATGATCGAGACACCAGCCGCTGTCATGATCAGCGATGAGTTGGCGGAAATGGTAGACTTCTTCAGCATTGGGACAAACGATCTGACACAGTATACACTGGCTATCGACAGACAGAACGAAAATCTGGACAGCTTTTATAATCCTCACCATAAAGCCATTTTGAAGATGATTAAAATGGTAGTGGACAATGCACATAAATGTGGAAAATGGGCCGGTATCTGTGGGGAACTTGGGGCAGACACAGAGCTGACAGAAGAATTTGTCAGGATGGGAGTGGATGAACTGTCTGTTTCCCCGTCTATGGTATTACGGCTTAGGAAGAGCATACGGGAAATGAACTAAGTAAACGTGCAATTTAATTTGTTGTAAAAATAGTTGACAGCGTCCATATTTGATGATTATAATCATTATGGACGCTGTCAACTATTTTTGCGCTATAGAATGCGCAAAGGCAGGCAGTGAAAAGTTTAGACAATCAATCTGCAGAGCAGATTGATTACAAAATCTGGAGGAACTATGAATGAAACGATGGATGAACCCAAAGGTTATGCTTATTATTTCGATGTCTGTATTTGGTACACTGGGACTTTTTGTGAGGAATATTTCCGTATCCTCCGGTGAGCTTGCCCTGTATCGAGCCATTCTTGCGGCGCTGTTGCTGGCAGGATATTTGCTGGTTACAAAACAGCGGATTCCGTTTCGTGAGATTCGAAAAGAGGTTCCGCTCCTGCTGCTGTCTGGCGTGGCGATGGGATTCAACTGGATATTGCTCTTTGAAGCATATAAGTACACAACGGTTTCCGTTGCAACACTCAGCTATTATTTTGCACCGGTTATTGTAACGCTGGCCTGCCCTGTCCTATTCAAGGAAAAGATGACAGGAAAGCAATGGCTTTGCTTTTTAATGTCTACCCTCGGTATTGTACTGATTACAGGCATCGGTGATCTGTCAGCCGGGAATAATCATTTGATAGGGATTCTTTTTGGGCTGGGTGCGGCCTGTTTCTATGCGACAGTTATTCTTTTGAACAAGTTTATTAAAAAGGTGGAGGGAATCCACAGAACATTCTTACAGTTTATCGCTGCGATTCTTGTCTTGATTCCATATGTGGGATTTACTGGAGGAGTTACGCTCTCTGGTCTTGACAGTACGGGATGGCTCTGCCTGTTGATTGTAGGTCTTGTCCATACAGGGCTGACCTACTGTTTATATTTTTCTTCTTTAAAAGAACTTCCGGGGCAGAAAGCCGCCATATTGAGCTATATCGACCCGCTTGTGGCGGTCTTGGTGTCAGTTCTGATTCTGGGAGAAAGCATGACTGTTATGCAGGTAATCGGCGGGATACTGATTTTAGGGTTTACGCTGTGGAATGAGATGATGCCTTATGGGAAGAAGTCTGATTGTCCTGAAGAGACATGTATTATGGAAGGTCCGTTAGATACATGAAAAACGTTGAGGAGGAAAGAACATGCTTACACAGGATCAGATTGCGGATATTCAGGGATTTCAGAAAGTGTATCAGAATTTGTTCAAGTCGGTGGACACCGCGATTATTGAGGCCGGATATTCTCTGACGGAAAAGGATGTGCTTCTGGAGATCAGCAAGACGGAACGCTGTACGGCCAATATCCTCATCGGACAGTTGGGAATCGACCGCAGTTATATGAGCCGGATGCTCAAGCAATTCGAAAAAAAGGGGCTGATCAGGAAGAATACCTCTGATGTAGACAGCCGGATTAAGTATATCCATCTTACCGAGTTTGGAAGAGAAGAGTTTAACCGGCTGAGCGATATCCAAAACCGGCAGATAGCCCATGTATTCGAAAAATTGCCGCCGGAGGATGTGGATATCATCTGTCGTGCCTTTGTAATGACTAGAAATAAATTATCTGATGCGAATGATGTGATTACCATCCGTCCATTTAAGCAGAGCGACATTGAATATGTGATCTCACGGCACAAAACGCTGTATTATGCGGAGCGGCATTTATCCGGCACATTTTCGGAATATGTGGATGAGATCGTCTATGAGTTTGTCGAGCAGTTCAATCCGGAGACAGACTGCCTGAATATTCTGGAATGTAACGGGGTACCGGCAGGCAGTATCGCTGTCAAAAAAGCAGAAGAGCGTATTGCGCAGCTTCGCTTTTTCATGTTGGAACCGGAAATGCGCCGGCGCGGGTATGGGAACCGGCTGATGGATATGGCGTTGGATTTTTGCAGGAATAAGGGATATGAAACGGTGTTCCTGCTCACAATTACCGCACAGGTTGTTGCGCGGCATATCTATGAAACGCATGGATTTTATCGGGTATCAAGTGCGGATAAATCCGAATGGGGCGAAGGGGTGGTAGAGGAATATTGGGAATTGGGTTTATAGTGGAAAAAGCGTTTTCAATGATATAACAGAAGCCCATACATAGATGGGCTCCTGCCATATTGTTAAAAATGATTTGGGAAACAATGTGATTTATCAAATATATCCAAAATCATTTTGCGAATTACTGTGCAGCCTGTCTCTTATCCAGTTCCGCACGGATTTCCGGATATTTCTTATCCAGATCATAAGGAATGAGAACTACCACACATAAAATGGTAGCGATGAGCGAGAGCCCTCCGAATGCGAAATTGATCGCTGTGCAGGCTTTCGGAAACTGCTCCGTGATACTCTGTCCGGCCGCGATTGCTGAATCCATTGCAGTAGAATCATAGGCTCCCCACACCAGAAGAGCGGAGATGATGGCGGAGGAAGAAGCAGAGGCCAGTTTATTCAAAAATCCGGAGATTGCGTTTTGAGTACCACCCATGTTTTTGCCAAATTTATATTCTGTATAGTCAAATACATCCGGCAGCATGGAGAAGTACATGGACTGACGGAAACCGAATCCTAATCCAATCAGGGCGAGCGAAAACGTAGCAACGGTTACATTGGAGGTCAAAAACAGAATCAGATATCCAATGCAGTCTACGATTGCTCCGAACTGCATCAGTTTCACCTTGTGTACTCCGCGGCCGTTTAATACGGCGGCTCCTATCATGGCCGGAATTGCGCAGATTGTCAGCAGTGAAAGTGCAATGGACATAGCGCCTTCGTTTCCAATGATATATTTATAATAGTATTGCATCGAAGCATACATGCCAAGATAACCTACGAACAGACAGTAGCACAATGCCAGGATCATGAGAAAATATTTACTTTTAAATACATGTCCCATATCTTCCAGGAAAGAAGATTTTTGAGTTGTCTTTGTCGGCGGGTTCACTTCTACAATGCTAAATACACAAATACAGAAAATGATGATTACAAGGAGTCCCAATACGATATTGGTATTCCGATAGCCGGAAGCCAGGGCAGCGCCGGTAGCATCCTTGGAACCTGCGAAAAAGTAAACCAGAGGCAGGGTGAACAGGGAGGATGTCAGGGAGCCAAGGTTGGAAAATACGGTACGGGAAGTCGCGATTTTTGTACGTTCAGCCGGATCTTCGGACAAAGCGGACACGATTGGAGCCATAGGGATATTTACCAGTGTGTAACCAAAAGAAAAGATTACATAGGTTACATAAGCCCATGCCAATTTTGCTCCCGGAGCCCATGCGGTGGGAACGGAAAATACCAGGACCATGCCTACGGCCAGTACAGGAGCGCCAAAGAGCATCCAGGGGCGGTAACGTCCCATCTTTGTGTCTGTGCGGTCAATGAGAACGCCGACCATGTAATCTGTAAACGCGTCAATAAATTTGGTGACAACAAACATAAATCCGACCGCGCCGGCATCAAGCCCGGCACAGTTTGTGTAGTAGAACAATAAAAAGGTGTTCGCCAGCAGATAGGCCAGATTGCAGGCATAATCACTGATGCCGAAACCGATACGCTGTCTCCATTTGAAAGAATTTGTTTTATAATAAGCCGGTTCGTGCTTTAAAATCTGCATGAAATAATCCTCCTCATAGTAATCTCTTTTTATCTATAATTTCCAGGCATCCACTCATTGGAAATACATTTGCCGATATCCCAGCAATCCCAATCCGGATCATCCAGATGGGTCTTGTAGCACCAGTAGAACCAGCCGTCACAGTGTTCGAATGCGTCAAGCTGTGCCTTTGCGATAGCAGAATACACACGTTTGCGCTCTTCTTTACTCTCATCACGTAGACCCGGCTGTGCGTTGAACAGGCACCATTCGCCACAAACAGTGGGGACCTTAGACTGTCCGTAAGAAACCTCTTCCACGAAATGTTCGCTTACATATTTCACATATTCCTCGCAGACAGGCTCGCACAGATGCATCCAGTCCGCCAGCATAATATACTGATGTGTATCCAGCATTACATTTTCAAAATCTGACTGCGCTGCCAGCCAATCCGCATAATGATGAACGTCGAAAGCATCATCGAATACGACGGTCTTGGAAACAGGCAGGTATTTGCGGATACGTGCGTAAGCCTTACGATAGAAGTCTTCTAGCCAGGCATTGTCATAGGACGCGTTCTGTTTTGCCGCCTCTTTGTCTACGGGCTGATAACGTTCCATAACATTGATGCCGATAGTTTCCATCAGTTTAGAAAGCGCGCCGTCGCTGGGCTGGGGCTCATTCAGGACTTCAATACCGAAGAGCGCCGGGTCCTGTCCATAGCGCAGTGCCAGACGTTCCAGTACATCCAGAGCCTTCTCTACACGCTTCGGGTGGTTCGCCCACTGGATGATGCCGCAGATTCCTGCATTGTCACTGCCATTCTGGCTTCCAGGCACCGTATGCAGGTCCAGAAGTACCTGAACTCCGTATTGATTCGCCCATTTCATCGCCTTATCAACATATTCTACACAATGCACATAAGGCCCGATATCTTCAAATACAAAGAAAGGTACCGGCAGGCGCACCATATTAAAGCCTTTCTCCGCGATATAGGCAAAGTCACGGCTTGTGATATAGTGGTCACGATGTGTTTTCAACCGGGCACGTTTCTCATTTTCGTCAAGCTGCAGGCAAAGATAAGTTTCATCCTCTGCCGTGGTATCATTATATAAATCCGGGCTCATCCATTTTTCTAATACGAGCCAGTTTCCTAAATTTACACCTCTGATTTTCATAAAAGCATCCTTTCCCTTTCTGTTTACGTTTGAAAAGCCAGTCATGCCGGCCATTTTATTCTACTGGTTTTGATTCGTCTGCTACATATTCAAAAAAGTCAAAGTCCGCGTATTTCTGATGCAGCATTCGGTCTGCGCAGGTAAGACCAACCATGGTTCCGGTGAATTCTCCGTACTGACTGTACTCGTCCGAGAATTTTGTCGTATCAAAGCCGGGGCCGATCTCCTGATACTGCTTTCCGTCATAGCTCCATTCAAATTGGCATTTTCTGCCTTCAATCTGAAGCCGGAGATACACGGGGGAGTCGTCTACCGGAATTCTGGAATCTGATAAATCCGTCTTTTTTCCATTCTCCACGGATACAACGGACAGAGCGCTCTGCCCAAGAGTTTCGCTATAATATTTCCGCAGATTGATATAATTCATATTGTCGTAATATAAGATCAGCCCTGCGCTATGCTGATATATTTCCGGCAAAAAGTCCATCTTTGTCGTAATCCTTGCATAGACACTTGTCAGCTTTCTTGCAAGAATACTGGACTTGTTCAGCGATGTCCTTGATTCCTGCCCCCTGATTCGCACATATCCAGGTCTGGCTTTTACATCGGCAAATGTTTCCGGCATATTTCTCGGCGCGTAATACCATTGGCCAAGCCTGTCGGAATCAAAATCATCCAGAACAGGAATCCGCTCCGCCGGGCACTCCACAAGGTTGGGTTCAGGAACTTCCGATTTGGCCAGATTACTTCCATCTGCCATACGAAGCCATCCGTCTTCTGTCCATACCATCTTCTGGATACTTGTCTCACGTCCCAGCACACAGCGTAATTCCGGTACAAAAGGTCTTGCGCAGATATGTACCAGATATGTTTCGCCGTTTTGGGTTTCTACGCAGCTTCCATGACCGCATTTCTGCAGTATGGATTCCGGATTATAATACTGCGGCTTTAAATGATCCCAGTCGTGTCTTTCATTCGAATCTCCGGGTGATGCGGTTATGATTGGATTTTTCGGGTCTCTCTCATAAGGACCCAGGATATCCTTTGCACGTCCTATCGTTGCACAATGGTTATATCCGGTTCCTCCTTCCGCGCATAGGATATAATAATAGTCACCATGTTTGAACAAGTGCGGACCCTCAATGCAGCCCCGGTCTGTTCCGCCATTCCAGATTCGTTTGGGATAACCGAGGATTTTCTTCTCTGTTGGTGAATATTCAACCAGACAGATTGCACCAGGCTTTTCATAGCCATCCCTTGTTTCCCATTCCAGAGATACGATCCACTTTCTTCCGTCAGCTCCATGATAGATGGAAGCATCGAATCCTGCAGAATGGAGATACACCGGTTCACTCCAGGGACCGTGGATATCACTCGCAGTGATCAGATAATTATCAATATCAAAGTACCGGGCGTTCATGGAATTCATGACGCCATAGATGACATAAAACAGCCCTTCTTCCTTACAGTATGTCAGACAAGGCGCCCACAGCCCCTTCCCTGAGGGAAGGCCCCTGAGAACAACAGCATTGTCATCTGTCAATATATGCGTGTATAGTTCCCAGTGCTTCAGATCTCGTGAATGGTATACCGGCAGTCCCGGAAACCATTCAAAAGAGGATACCGCGATGTAGTAATCTTCGCCTTTCCTGCAGATACAAGCATCTGGATTAAATCCCGGGATAATTGGATTCCTTATCAACACACACACCTCCTTTGCATATTATTTGCAAAGAATATACCAGTTCAAACATATATTTTATATCATATTTTTAATCTGTTTATCAAAATATTAATCAAAAAATCATTTTGAGAAATCTTTTTTTGCATATTTACTGCGGTACTGTTTCGGGGAGATTCCTTCATATTTTTTAAAAACTGCTCCAAAATGGCTTTGTGAGCTAAAGCCAAGATATAATCCAATCTGTTCGAGCGAATATTCGGAGTACGTCAGCAGATTTTCTGCCAGTTGTATTTTCTGTTTCATAATATAATCACGGATACAGATTCCTTCCGTTTTTTTAAACAATGCAGACAAGTATTCTAAAGAAACATGCAGTTCATCAGCCAGCTCCCGGACAATGATTCTGGAGTGCATTCTTTCAAAGATCAGATTTTTGCATTCTTCAATGATAGAATTTTTCTGCCTGCCATGAGCCAAGGCACGGACCAGCTCTGCATACTGAAGCTTTGCCTGGCGTACCAAGGTCTCTATAGTGCCTACATCCCGTGACTCATCGACTTCCAGAATATAGCTGTCATTGATTGAGAAAGATTCCTCATACGGGAGGCCGCCTTCAATTGCTGCCCGGGCAGAAATGGCGAGCCCGACAATCGCCAGATTTTTGGCAGCCTGCAGAGCGTTCTTCGATAAGACCGCATATTCACCGGCAAATGTCTCATCAAGACTTTTTTGCAGTCTGTCCACATCTCCTTTTCGAATACTTTCCATTTCCCGTCTTTCCCGCCCATAGGGATTATGTATTTTCGTGTGCTCGTGATAATGAAAAAAGACTCTGCTTTCTCTGTGTTTCAAGGAAGCGCGAAGCTCATCCGTTATATGATTTTTTTCATGCAGTTGTTGATAAGTGAGTTCCTTTCCTGTCAAGGCATGGAACAAGAGAAGAGTATCCTGACAGAAAACTTCATAATCACAGTATGGGATTCGCATTTCCTTTATTCCATGTTTTTTCGCCAGCCAGGCATCTACCGACATTCCTTCATGAAAGGTTTTCTGTTTTTCAACATTTACCGGTCCGATAATGAAGCAGAAAATATCATGGTATATGATAGAATAATACACGGGATAGACCTCCATATAGATGACCGGATGTTCTTCTTTTCTTAAAGAAAATAGTATTTCCGCAAAGGAAGAATCCTCTCTGACAACATCCATAACAGGGGTATCGCCGTAGTATTGTATCAGCTCATACCCATCGGTTATCTTGTATTGCCTGATCTGTGTATGTAAGATACGTAATATATGATTGCAGATATAATTTAAGTTCATCATTCATCTCCGTTTCACTATAAGAAATGCAGCTTATACTGATTACAACAAATATTGTAATTCCTGAAAAGCTGCATTCTGAGCACAAAGGTTTTCTTTTGGCATTAAAATCACTCCTGCCTGTTATATGATTATGAAATATTTATATAGATGACTTTTAAACTTCGGGATATAATGATATCATGAATACAGTAGAATGGCAGGGAAGGAGAAAGCGATGACAGAACAAGAAAGAATGAAAAGTTACTGTTCAGAGGGTAACCTAGACGCATGATCGAATTTTCTATTAGTAAAAAC
>CANOBT010000003.1 GCA_947564305.1 uncultured Lachnospiraceae bacterium
TTTTTATCACTGCTTTTAAGGCAGACTGTGAAAATACATATGGTCCTTCCAAACGATTCCACCAGGATTGCAGATGAAAAAGCACTGCTGATCATGGACATCCTGGTGGAACTTGAAGATGGCAGTCTTGCAAATGTGGAATGTCAAAAAAGCGGTTACAAATTCCCGGGTGAGCGCTGCGCCTGTTATTCTTCCGATTTATTATTGCACCAGTATAGACGGGTCAGAAGTGAAAAGAAAGAAGGATTCAGCTATAAAGATATAAAAAAGGTATACACCATCGTCCTGTTTGAGAAAAGCCCGGAAGAGTTCCATAAATTTCCGGAGAACTATATCCATAGGATGAAGCAGAAATCTGATATGGGTCTTGAAATGAATCTGCTTCAGGAATACTTGTTCATCCCTCTTGACATTTTCCGTGGAAACCTCCAAAATAAAGGTATCGAAAACGATTTGGCAGCGTGGCTGACCTTTCATTCCGAATAGAATGGAGGTGATGCCTATGAAAAATCATTTTGATTTTAAGGATGTGCTGACGTTTGGCATATTCCTTTTGGCATTGCTTACATTTATCTTTACCTTTTGTAAGTAGCCATACATAGAAAAACCACCCCAAAACTTTGGCCAAGTGAGTGGGTGGCTTTCTATCTAAACATTTGGTCAACCCACCTTGTGGGCGGTTGCTCTTTATGTTGTCAATATAACATATCTGCCAATTTAGTTCAAGAGGTTTTAGGAGAAATATATAGTGCTGTTAATTCGTGACTTATAATCAATTTCCACCGCTAATGCCGCATAAATGCTATGCTGCGGTTCTTTGGTGTTTATTTTGATTAAGAAGTCTTTTACAGTTTATACATTCCGGAGAGACTGGAAGAATTTTTATCACTGCTTTTAAGGCAGACTGTGAAAATACATATGGTCCTTCCAAACGATTCCACCAGGATTGCAGATGAAAAAGCACTATTGATCATGGATATCCTGGTGGAACTTGAAGACGGCAGTTTTACAAATGTGGAATGTCAAAAAAGCGGCTGCAAATTTCTGAAGAACTATATCCATAGGATGAAGCAGGAATCTGATACGGGCCTTGAAATGAATCTGCTTCAGGAATATGGTGTAGTTGATGATTGATGAACAGCAGGAGAAGATTGAGAAGCAGAGGGAGCAGATTAAAGAGCGGGACGATAAACTCAAAGAATGGGGTGATAAAATGGAGACCCTGCTTAAAGAAAATGCAGAGCTAAAGAGCCAGCTTGCAGAGAAAAAATAGAATTATCAGGGCAAAGCGGGGGAGGTCCTCAAAACAGAACAAGACAGAGGTTTTCCCCTGTCCTGTTCCGCTTCCTGCCATTACTCCTGTGAATCCTCTTTGGTGCCGTCAATCAGATAGTCATAAGAAACATTGAAAACCTCGGACAGGGCTTTGAGTTCAAGGTCAGTTACATACCTCTGCTTGGTCTCAATCCTTGTAATCACGTTCTTGTCCATGTCATAGCCTGCAAGTTGGAGCCTGTAGGCTAAGTCCCTCTGGGAATAGTGGTTCTGTTTCCGCAGTTCGATGAGCTGGCGGCTGACAAGGTTCTTTTCTCCGTTGGGTGTTCTTGGTTTTGGCATAATAAATCCTCCTTCTACACGTCTCGTTTTTCGCACTTTCTATTGAGAGTACTCCTTAAAAATCATACAGTGGATTGTAAAAATGAGACAGATGGAATTTATTTCAAAAAAGTTTATGATTTTTGGTAAAAATGCATGGTTCTTTCAGGGAAATCTTGTCATACATTAGTTTTAGAAAGAAGGCTTATCAAATTAAAGAAACAGCCGATAACAATTATAAGGATAACAGGCCTGTTCTGCGCATCTATAAGAATGAATGCAAAGATAAGCCTGTTCACAAGGCTATAATGCAAAGTTTTTGTCGAATTACAGTTGAAAAGATTGTATTTTGCAGACTTTTGTATTATAGTGAAACATATAAAAAATCATGCAAGTCAGGATTATGGGGATGTGTTGAGATGATCAGAGACAAAATAATACAAAAAAGGATTAGAGGGAAAGCGTTAGCGGTGGCAATGACTGCGGTCATGGCATCGCTTTTTGTGCCGATGGTTGGGAAGGCGGCGGATGAGATACCGGATACATTTAAAGAGACTATACCAATAGACACATTGGATGCAAAGGCGGTTGAGATAGGGACAGAGAGTGGAGGATGTCCAGGTCATACGATTACAGGTAATCAGCCTGACGCAAAAAATAGTATTATTGTTAGAAGTGGTGTGCATTATATACAATTGGTGGATGCAAATGTTACTTCAACTGCGAGTGTGCTGCAAATACTTGGAGATGCAAAAGTTAACTTAATTTTGGAGAATAACAATGCCTTGACAGGCGGCAATGCTGGAATTAATGTTTCTCAGGATGCAACGCTTAATATTATGGAAAAAAAAGGAACGAGTGGAACTCTGAAAGTTAAAGCTACCGGAGAGGGCGCTGGCATTGGCGGAGAAGGTGCAGGAACAGGTACCACGGCAGGTTTTATTACTATTGAAAGTGGTACAATAATTGCTCAAGGGGGGAATAGAGCAGCTGGGATTGGCGGCACGGATGGCGGAGGAGTTAAAGGTGTTACAATTAATGGGGGAACCGTAGTTGCTAAAGGAGGAGACGGAATTAAAGGCCAAGAGATGGTGGGAGGATTTATATCCACAAAAACATCA
The DNA here is from genome assembly GCA_947564305.1 of uncultured Lachnospiraceae bacterium. Next base: position 2,718 of record CANOBT010000003.1, read on the forward strand.
GGTGCACCAGGTATTGGACATGGAAATACAGGGTCTAGCGGTGAAATCGCAATTAATGGTGGAAAGGTGACCGCCATAGGAGGAAAAAATCTAGATAAAGATGGAAATACAATTGGGAATGCGTATGGAATTTCAGGTAGAAGGCTCTCTTCGGATGCTCGAGGCGGGAGCACAGTTATTGTATCTGATGAAATACATGTAGATAAAGATGATTTGAGTGGTCTAGTATGGGATTTAAAAAGAGAAAATGGGGTGCTTAAAACATCAGGAGGGACAGAAATAGATGATTCTAATTTTATGGCAGAGATTATGTCTGCTGATAAAGTGACTGTTCCTCATGGGGCAATATGTACAGTACACAATCATGCGGAAATGCCAGAGGGATTTCAGGCGGACTTTAATGATAATAGTAATAATGAGTTAGATAAGGATGGAAATCGAATAAAGAATACACTGATAATCCCGACGGGCACATCATTTAAGATTCCAGCAGGTAAAGTGTTTAACGTTGAGGGTATCGTTATAGGTTATCCTAATGCTACGATTGTTAATCCTGAACAAATGAAATTCCAATCTGGAAACAGTGACCGATATCTAGATCCAAATATGAAGTATAAGGTTTCTTTTGATCCTACTTTACATGTCATAATGAAAAAAGAAAAGTTCCCTTATAAAGGCAAGGCTTATGAAACGAAAGATAGGATAGATAATGAGATATTTTCAGTGCAGACAACTTGCTTTGCTACGATTAATGATACGAGAGTAGAGTGTGCTATTGATATTGATTCCTATGATTATAGTTTTGAGTGGAATGGGACTCTGAATACATCAAAACCAAATTATGATATTGAAAAAAATGGAGTAAAAGACGCAGGAAATTATAAGGTTACTTTTACTTATGGCTCTACTGTACCACATTCGAAAGAGTTTGTTGTTGAGCCGCTTTCTATTAAGGATCCTGGGGTTGAAGTGGTTAAGATTCCTGATAAACAATACAAAGGGGATTATTTTACAGAAACTGATTTTTTAAACGAAGTGGTGGTGACATATAATAAAGAGCCTGTGTCTAGCTCGGATTATACTGTGGATGTAGAGCAAAAAGATAATAACAAAAATGTAGGAGATGGTGAAATTACTCTCATAGGTAAAGGAAACTTTACAGATACACGCAAGGTTCCTTTTAAGATAACACAGATTGTTGTAGATAATGATAATACAGTTGTGACATTGGAAAATAATGCCGATTGGGAGATTGAGTATGATGGTTCTACACATAAGCCGGCGGTGGATACGGTTACAGTAAAACCGGACGGATCGGCCCCGATTGAATTAAGCCAGAATGACTATAAGGTAGAGTTGGAAGGTACAACAGCAAAAGATGATTTTATTAATGCAGGTGTTATCAAGGTGAGGATTACGCCAAAGAATAATAGCTTTAAAGGAGAGTATGTTGGAGAGTTTACAATAAAGCGTAGAAAGGTAAAAGTTCAATCTATAAAACCTTTGGCTACGAGACCATATAATGCAAAAGCAGATATTGCAATTGATGATGATATTGTGGTGGATCTTAGAGCTGATGGCGTTAATAAGGACATTATTTTACCCCGAGATAGGGCTGAAGGTATTGAATTGCCTACAGGTGTAATAGGCATTATAGCGGATGAAAATGGAAATCCGTTAGAGAATGCTGTGGTTAAACCGGAAGGTCAGAGTTATAGTCAGGTGGTTCTTGATGATATACCTCTTTCTGGAAAAGGAGGGAATAATTATTCTATAGAAGGAACGTATACAGTAGCTGGTGATTCAGAAGGAAATTACAAGTTATTGAATCCTATTATAATTACAAAACGAGGAGCACCTACGATTCAGGTTACGGGGGAGGCCATTCCAGATGAAAATAATGATCCCAGATTTATATGTAAATTGACTGTTACCGCGGCATCAGGAGTGATAGATCCAGATAGTCAAGCATATTGCTTTAGATACACAGATGGCGAAGAACTTCCAGAAGATCCTAGTACATGGGGAGATAGTATAGATTTAGATAAATTGTCTTTTGACAACATCGAACCATATCATCAGGAGAAGTTTTATGTGGTGCTTAGAGGAACTTCTAACGTGGAAGGGACAAAAGATCCATACCTTTGTACAGTAGACATTCCTAAATATCCACGTAAAGCAGGTCCGCCGGAGGGAGAATGCAGCCTTACAGCAAGCGAAACACCGAATGAAGACGGAGAGTCATACAAATTGACTGTTACACCTGAGCAACAGTATGATGGATATGGTCGTGGAATCTATCTGTATAGTTTATCTGAAGATGGAGAGTATTTTGAAGACCCAGGTGTATTATTTGATAACGTGGCACCGAATTCAAAATATACGGCATATATAAAATACGCGGAGACTGATTTGTATACGCAGAGTGAAACGGCAACACCTACGAATGAGGTTGAAACGAAGGAAGGAGAAATTCAGCAGCCGACGGTTACATGCGGGGAAACTACAGCAAGTGAAGGAGAAATTCATTTCTCCGGTACAGCAAATGTAACGATAAATTATCCTGGAAAATTGCCAGGTTATGAAATCCGCTATACATTAGACGGCGGACGGCCGAATAATCAAAGTGCTCTATATACGGAACCAATTACAGTTACTGGGAATACTACGATTAATGCATTTGTCATTGTTCCGGGCGCGGGCAGCAGTAAACTGACAACAGTATCGTTGATAAATGATGGCGGTACGAACGATCCGAATAACCCGAATAATCCATCAACCGGTATGGAGGTAGAACTCCAGCAATTAACACAAGATACTACGCCGGCTTTGATAGCAAATACAGGTTTGGCTGGAAGATGGAGTGACGAAGAGGCATTTAAAGAAATTTCAGCAGAGTTAGCAACACCAATTCTTAATCAAAGAGGATATGAAAATAATAATATCACTTATGCTGATTTGAAAATTAAGATTAAGGGAACGGACAGATATGCTACGGAAGAAGATTTCAAAAATGCTAAAGATGGAATTATCAGAGTAACCGTTACAATGGATCAGCTGAAAGCGATTGGGCTTCCTGCAAGTTATGATGCAACAAACCACAATTTTGCAGTAACACATATGTTCTCTATGGGAACTACTGCGGGAACAGTAGAAGCTATAGGGTCGGCTCATAATTACGGTAAGTCAAGTGATGGAAAATCAATTTCATTCGACTTGAAGGGAACATCACCGGTTGCATTTGGTTGGGCAGATATCAATAATAGTGATCCGACACCGATTGATCCTAATGATCCAACGAATCCGACAGATCCGACGGATCCAAATAACCCGACAGATCCAACAGACCCGACCAATCCGACGGATCCAACGGATCCAAATAATCCGACGAATGATCCGAACACGCTAACAGCTGATGGAGAACCGAGAAGCGGAGATGACGGAACCACAACCAACACCGACGCAGGAACCCAGGGCGTATCGGACGATGCAGCCAGTGCTCTTTCCGGCATTATGCCGAAGACAGGCGATCCGCTTTCATTCGTACCGTGGATTGCAGCAGCAGTGTTAAGTGTGGCAGCTATCGTGTACTTCGGAACGAGAAAGACTGGCAAGAAGAAAAAACAGACCGTGAAGAAGACACAGGCTGCAAAGAAAAAGAAATAATGGGTTGAATATCAAATCCATAAGATGAAAAAATAAGAAAGAGAAACAGAGAGGGTATACAGATAAGTATACCCTCTCTGTTTCTCTAAGATTCAGTCAGTCTGCATCTACATTATAAAAATTTTAAATTAATGATTCTATATACATTAGAAATAAAATAATTGCTTTAGCAATAAAATTTCACAGAAAACAGTAGAATTATTTTTAGTTATATGGTATAATTTTTTTCAGACAAAAGCGGAAAAGTTGTTGACCATGTAGTAAAAAGCGTGATATTATAATAAGGCACCGCATAGAATAGATTGGAAGATTGTTTGTAAAGGGGTGATTAGTATGACTGAAGCGAATGTTGTAATGGACAGATTTATGGAGAAGCTTGGTGATGACAAGTTTAAAAAGGAAAATCAGCCTAATGACGGTCCTGAGATTAGTCAGGATTTTATTGAAGAGCAGTTAAGGTCATATTCAAAACTCTTACAGTCGAATATTGTAGATGCGGCACTGAATGAATAAGAGGCGGAAGTAATATGCTGAAGACGGCGGAAGAACAGGCTGATTTTTGTACAGAGTTTAATATATCGGAAAGCAGATTTAGAGATTCCCAGTTAACCTGGGAGGAACTGGAAGAGATTGCAGAGGATTTTGAACTTAAAAGGAATGAACATCAAAACACTGTAAAGCAATATGCGGAGACATTACAGAAGTGTTTAGGTGTTCATTCTTTGAGTTATAGAGTGAAAGATACAAAACATTTGATAGAAAAAATTATCCGTAAAAATCCAAAATATCTGGGTGCAGGAGATGCTTTATCTAAAAATAACTATGAGAAGAAAATTACGGATTTGATGGGAATCCGCATTTTGCTTTTATTTAAAGAAGACTGGCTTGAAGTTCATGAATTTCTTATGGGAAAATATAAAGATATATTAATAGAGACACCATTTGCATATGTACGGGAGGGGGACAGTACCAGTTTATATGAGGGGAAAATTGAAATAAGGAACGAGAAACCTTACAGGTCAGTCCACTATGTTATCCGCTCAGACCAGGGCCTGGGAATTGAGGTACAGGTACGTACTTTATTTGAAGAGGCATGGAGTGAGATTGACCATAAGCTGCGTTACCCTTACGATTTGTCAAATGAGATGCTAGCCAGCTATATAAATATCATGAACCGTCTCACCGGAATGGCTGATGAAATGGGAACATTTATCCATAGCTATATTAAAAATTTCCAGGAGAGCCTGTATGCCGGTGTTACAGATGATAATGAAGTATACCAGTTTATTTTGCAGGAGATAGAAAAATGTGAAAACGAAGAAGTGAAGCAGGTCATCGTCGATAAAATTAAGCAGGCTGATAATTTCCGTGAGATGAAAAAGATGAGAGATTTACTGAAAAATATTTTAGAGTATAGATAAACAGGTGGATTGCCATGGACAAGAAGCAGATAAAAAAACTGAAAGAAGAATTAAATGCATCTTTTACAGATGAATATATACGAAATGCAGGAGTGCTCATCCATAGATTGGCGGAGCGGTTTTATGAAGAGAACCATTTAGCGGGAAAGGTTTATTTTAATGATGATATATTTGAGTATTGCCTGATAGATATTTTGGTAGATATAGCACGATTAAAATATTTCCATGACATCAGCCGAGTGAATTATATAAAATTTATTGCCTATACCGCATCATGGTGTTTAAAGAGAAAACCGTTTCAGATTATAGAAGGCTGTGACGAAGAGTACATATATGTCAATGAGAGATTTGCGCTGACATTACTTCTCCAAGCCGTAAACTGTTATGATGAGAGTGTAAATTATTATGCCGAAGATCAGGAGGAACTTGTAAAGGGTATCGGACAGATTTATTATCATCTCAAGTATAGGAATACAAATCCTCAGACATTGGAATTGCTGTTGATTGGATGGGAAAATGGAAAGAGGGTTTATGCTGTGAGTTAAAAATAGTCAAATAGTGTGAAAGGTAAATCCCTGGACAGGCTGAAGTCCAGGGATTTTTAGAAAGCTAAAGAATCTATCTCTATTACATGCTATATGGTCTATTTTTTATAAGTTTACCCCAAAATTTCCCGAACCTTATTCACACTCAGTTTGCATTCTGCAGCAATCTCCTCATTTGAGGCCCCTTGTACATTCATTTTAAATACTTTGCGCGCAACCTCAATTCCCTTCTTTTCGCCCCGTCTTTCCGCACTGCTTATCTGTGTATTATAATCTTTAAGCGCTTTCTCGCGTTCTTCATATTCTATCCGCTTTATATCATCTGCACTCAGCTTTTTCAGCGTTTTATATGCTTCATCAAGATAGATACTTGTTCCCGCCATATGCTCAAACTCCTTTCTGCTTTTTGCATTTAGGAAATTCATCCAGTTGACGATATCTTCCCCAGATTGAATCTTTTTAGGAAGTTTTTTTAATTCCAGTATCTGCAACTCCAGTTTGTCTGTATAAATGCTCCCTTTTTTGCCATCACGCAGAAAGATTCTGCGGTAACAGCGCTTATCGTCCGGGAAACGAACAAAATTCAGGATACTGACGTGAATACACCTTTGTAACTTATCATAGGAATCCCCGTTGCTCAACTGTTCAAAAAATATCTTGCAAAGATAGAATAAAGCCCGTTCATCCCAGAATTCAAAATATTTTACCTGCATCTCAAGATTTATACGAGTTCCGTTATCTAGATGTACAAGTACATCCAGAATTCCCAATTTGTCATTTGCATGCTCTCGAGGCAGATGTGTGGGGAGCAGCTCCGTATCGCCGATGGTATCAGGCGGAACACGCAGGATTGCAGCGCAGAATCCTTTGCGTACAATGGGATTATCCATCAAGCCTGCGAAGCAGACATCCACGGTGGGGCGCATGATAAAGTTGTCCTGCCTTTTTGCTGTTGTCGTGTTGCTCATGAAAAGTCTCCTTTCTTCAGCAGAATTTCCCTTTGCCAATTTGAAAGACTTCTCTATGGGAGAATTTCCTGGTACAATTACTAAATGTATCATATCATGAAATGAAAATCCTGAAAAGTGTATTCCTAATAGAAAATATATTTCTATATGTCAGCATCCGCTGCCGCATTTTTTAGACATAAGAAACGGATTGGCATGTCAGAAAATCCTGTTTTGTAAAAACAATGGTTGGGTTATCCGGTGAATGACCGGTAAGAATAAAGAAAGTGAATACTTCCTGGAATTCTTGAAATGAGTATAGCATATCGTGAGAGGATATTCAACTAATGAATTTTTCCTGTATCTAAAGGGGCAGCGTATAAATACAAGTTGTTTGAGAAAAATAACTGACAAATTTCTGCAATAAATAATTGCATATCAATATAAAGCCAATTAAGACGAATGATAATTAGAAGGCTAAAGAACTGCCACAATAGGGGGGGGCAATTCTTTAGCTTTGGTTTCGATGACAGAAATCTATTACATGTCATATGGTCTGTTTTTTAATAAGTTTACCCCAAAATTTCCCGAACCTTCTTCACACTCAGCTTGCATTCTGCAGCAATCTCCTCATTTGAGGCCCCTTGTACATTCATTTTAAATACTTTGCGTGCAATCTCAATCCCCTTCTTTTCGCCACGCTGTTCACCGCGTCTTTCGCCACGCCGTTCACCGCGTTTTTCCGCACTGCTTATCTGTGTATTATAATCTTTAAGCGCTTTCTCGCGTTCTTCATATTCTATCCGCTTTATATCATCTGCACTCAGCTTTTTCAGCGTTTTATATGCTTCATCAAGATAGATACTTGTTCCCGCCATATGCTCAAACTCCTTTCTGCTTTTTGCATTTAAGAAATTCATCCAGTTGACGATATCTTCCCCGGATTGAACCTTTTTAGGAAGTTTTTTTAATTCCAGTATCTGTAATTCCAGTTTGTCTGTATAAATGTTCCCTTTTTTGCCATCACGCAGAAAAATTCTGCGGTAACAACGCTTATCGTCCGGGAAACGAACAAAATTCAAGATACTGACGTGAATACACCTCTGTAACTTATCATAGGAATCCCCGTTGTTTAACTGCTCAAAAAATATCTTACAAAGATAGAATAAAGCCCGTTCATCCCAGAATTCGAAATATTTTACCTGCATCTCAAGATTTATATGAGTCCCGTTATCCAGATGCACAAGTACATCCAGAATTCCCAATTTGTCGTTGGCATGCTCTCGCGGCAGATGTGTGGGGAGCAGCTCCGTATCTCCGATGGTATCAGGAGGAACACGCAGGATTGCGGCGCAGAATCCCTTGCGTACAATGGGATTATCCATCAAGCCTGCGAAGCAGACATCCACAGTGGGGCGCATGATAAAGTTGTCCTGCTTTTTTTCTGTCGTCGTTTTGTTCATGAAAAGTCTCCTTTCTTCAGCAGAATTTCCTTTTGCCAATTTGGAAGACCTCTCTATGGGAGAATTTCCTGGTACAATTACTAAATGTATCATATCATGAAATGAAAATCCTGAAAAGTGTATTCCTAATAGAAAATGTATTTCTATGTCAGCATCCGCCGCTGCATTTCTTAAAAAGCATAAGAAACGGATTGGCGTGTCAGAAAATCCTGTTTTGTAAAAATAATGATTGAGTTATCCGGCGAATTGCCGGTAAGAATAAAGAAAGCGAATGCTTTCTGGAATTCTTGAAATGAGTATAGCATATCGTGGGGGGATATTCAACCCACATAATTTTCATGTATACATGCAGAAAACATACATTTAAGCAGGAGGGGATGTATAAATACAAACTGCTTGAGAGAAAATATGATTTATCTTTTCTCGGAGGGCAAAATATATGCGCAGCTTTTTTTACGGTTGGTATTTTAAATGTCAGTCAGATACGCAGACTCTGGCAATCATACCGGCAGTCCATAAGTCAGTAAAGGGGCGTTCCTGTTCCATTCAGATGATCACAGAGAATCATGCATGGAATATTGATTTTCCGGCGTCGGAGTTCCATCGGTCAGGCCGGGATATCTGTATAGGGAAGAACCGATTTGGAGAAAGGGGTATTTTTCTGACCGCACGCACGCCGGAACTGCACATAAATGGAAAATTGAGGTTTGGTCCTATACATCCCCTAAAATATGATATTATGGGACCGTTTTCTATATTGCCGTTTCTGGAATGCAGGCATAGTGTGCAAAGCATGCGGCATTCAGTTTACGGTAATGTGCATATTAACGAACAGGAATATTTGTTCCGGAACGCTTTTGGATATTGGGAAGGGGATCAGGGAAGTTCATTTCCAAAGGAATATGCGTGGACGCAATGTGGCTTCCCGGATGGTTCACTCATGCTGTCTGTAGCGGATGTCCCAATTGCGGGTTATCATTTTCGTGGTATCATAGGTGTGGTGTTATGGAAGGGAAAAGAGTATCGGCTTGCTACCTATTTGGGAGCCAGAGCGGCAGAGGTTCGGGGTGGGAAACTTCGGATTATTCAGGGAAATCTGGAATTAGAGGCCAGATTGTTGGAAGCGGCCGGAAGTCCTTTGAATGCTCCGAATCATGGTGATATGACAAGGACTATTCATGAAAATGCAGCCTGCCGGGCGTTTTACAGATTCCAAAAAGGAGGGAGTACACTCTTCGAATTTGAAACGGAGAAGGCTTCCTTTGAATATGAATTAGAGAAGAATTTTACAGCGCTGTAAAATGGCGGAAGAAAATCCCTGGAAGGGCTGCAGTCCAGGGATTTTGGAAGATTAATGAGAAGTGCCTCTATAGAATAAATAAGCTGTGGCAGGACGAGACGTGGGAAGGTTTTATCGGGGCGAAAACATCTACTCCTCCTCCCCCAACAGCCTCAGCCCCGCCGTAGCCGTCACCGGCAGTGAAAAGATAATCCCCCCCGCGGGCGTTCCAATCCCGGCTTTTTCCATGATTGCACGCATAATCTCATTTTTCTGCCGGGAACGTACCACGATAAAAACCATCTCTTTTTCTTCCGCAAGGGAAATCCCCAGGAATCTTTTGGCCTGTTCCATACCGGTACCCTTGGCATGGATGACCGTGCCGCCCGGTGCATGGGCGCTTCTGGCAGCATCCATGACTGTTTCAATATGTCCTCCATTTGCAATGGTGATCAGAAGTTCAAATTCTGTGTCTTTCAATGTGCTTTCCTCCTCAACAACAATCTCCTGCTCCATGGTAAGATACTGCAAAGCCTTTTTGCCGCCGATGCTGCTCATGGGAATGAGAAACGCAATACCCCGTCCGGCCACATCAATTTTCATTTTGCTGTAAAGTTCTTTTTTAAATGTCTTCCATGTTTCCATTGTGACAAATGCAAAATAAACGGTCTTTTCCGTGGCTTCCATTCCCAGGTAGTCGAGAATCGCGCTGTTGGCGGTTCCGACTGCCATGGTGGAGAGGGTCACATGGATATTATTTTCTTTAAAAAAGGGAATCATTTTATTCCGAATGCCCCGGTTGGTAATCATTCCCATCATATAAAGTTCATTCATGAAAAAAATCCTTTCTGTTAAAGTTCAATGATATCATCCTCAGCCCAGCTGTCAAGATAGGATGCGGTAACAGCTTCCATAACTTCTCCGCGTCGGGATTTGTACTGGTAGACGGCACCTAGGATCTGAATGGCAATCAATGGAGTCATGGCAACCATGGCTACAATTCCAAAGGCATCCCGAACAATATTTCCGCCCACTGCCTGGCAGGCGCCCATGGCAAAGGGGAGCAGAAACGTTGCGGTCATAGGTCCGGAAGCAACGCCGCCGGAGTCAAATGCGATTGCGGTAAATATTTTCGGTACAAAGAATGATAAGCAAACAGCGATAATGTACCCTGGTACGATGAACCACAGGATGGAAACACCGGTGAGTACCCGGAACATTGCAATCCCTACAGATGCAGCTACACCCAGAGACATGCTTAAGCCCATGGCTTTTCCGGAGATAGCGCCGGAAGTGATTTCTTCCACCTGCTCCATCAATACATACACGGCAGGTTCGGCTTTTACGATAAAAAAACCGATGACCATGCCGATAGGAATCAGGATGAAGCGGAAAGGAAGTTCTGCAATCAGCTGTCCCAGGTAATTTCCTGCGGGCATAAATCCCACATTTGCCCCGGTCAGGAAGAGAACCAGACCGATATATGTATATGCAATACCAATTAATATCTTATATAATTTCTTCTTTTTTAATTTCAGAGAAATGACCTGAAAGGCTCCAAAGAAAGCAACGATCGGAAGCAGGGAGACCGCAATTTCTTTGATATATTCCGGTAAGTTTTCTGCAAAATGATGCCATAGCTCTACGGAATTTTCAATGTACGGAAGTGCGGCAGGGACATAACCGGTTTCTTTGGGATGGTATAAAAGTCCCAAAAGAAGGACCGCCAGGATTGGTCCGATGGAGCACAGGGAAACCAGACCGAAGCTGTCATCTTCCGCATGTTTATCGCTTCGGACTGCAGCAAAACCAACGCCAAGCGCCATAATGAACGGGACGGTCATGGGTCCGGTGGTCACTCCGCCGGAGTCAAATGCTACGGCAACAAAATCTTTTGGAACGAACAGCGTCAATACGGCAACAATGATATAAAAGAAAATCAGAAGCGTAGACAGTGATATGGAAAACAGCATACGGAGCATAGCGACGACCAGGAAGAATCCCACGCCTCCGGCAACCGAAAAGATCAGCGCATAGTTCGGTATCGAAGGAACCTGCTCCGCCAGGACCTGCAGGTCTGGTTCCGAGATGGTGATCACGAAACCAAGCAGGAAGCAAAGGAAGAGTATGGTTCCCAGATGCATGGTCTGCGCCATCTTTTTTCCGACTTTTTCTCCCATGGGGGTCATGGATAATTCAGCTCCAAGGGTAAAAAACATCATGCCGACGATCAGCAGCACCGCACCGAGTAAAAACAGGAGCAGGATGCTGGGTGGAATGGGTGCGATTGTAAAGCTTAAAAGCAGTACGATTCCGATAATCGGCATCACGGCTTTTAAGGCTTCTTTCAATTTTTCAGAAAATCGGGTCTGGTAATAATTCATGAATGAGATAGTCCTTTCTTGAAAACGAGTTTCCTTATTATAAATGTTTTTTTAAGTTTTGGCAACCGTGAAGCGATGAATCTTATCTCAATCTTAGTAATCCTTATATAAGCCCCAGCTGTGACAATCCAAATACAAATAAGAATAATGTGAACACGCATAAGACGGATGTGGCGGCAACGATTTCGCCAGCCAGTTCCCCATTTCCGCCCATCGACTGCGCCATAGGTGTGGAAGCGACTGCTACAGGGGAGGCAAAAATGGCAAGAATGACGACAAGGACATCCCCCTTGTATCCTAACAAAGCTCCGATAGAGAGCATGATAAAAGGAGCGATTGCTAAATGGACGACAGAAACGGAAATCAGGTAGTTTCTGTGTTTTTTCATGCTGTCAAATGAAAGGATACCGCCCAGGGTTACGAGTGCCAGAGGGGTAGAAATGTCTGACAGGTTCAGGATGGGTGCCATGATAAAATCGGGTATTTTTATGTGCAGCAGACTGCAGACAACGCCCAGGATTCCCGCTTCCACCAACGGGTTTTTCAGAATATTTGCAAGGATTTCTGGAAGTGAAACGGATGCGCCGCGGTTTGTTTCAAACAAAATCACTGCAAGAATGTTAAAAAGGGGAACGACCATAGCGGAAAGGGCGGACACCAATGCGGTGCCTCTGTCCACGCACAGGGAGGCTGCAATCGTTGTTCCGAACAGGACAAAGTTGCTCCTGAAAATCCCCTGGACAATGACGGTGGCATCGCTTTTTTCTTTTACCATGCGAAATACGATATACAGGGTTGTAAAGTACAGGAAAAGAACCTGTATTAATATAAGAAGAAACACATCAGGTTTCAGGGTTTCTCCCAAGTCCGCACCATATACATTTACAAAAAGGGTCAAGGGAATAAACACTTTGAAGATCAGGCCGTTCAGGGCTTTAAAATTCTCCTTTGAAAAGATAGAGAATTTACGTATCAGTCCTCCGACTGTCATATATACGATCAGAGGGAGGACGACAGAAAGTGCTAACATAAAACTACTCATATGTTTATACCTCCGGCAGGAATATAGGGTATAAGATGCTTCTGTATTTTTTGATTTCGTGGTATTGTAACTGAAAATAGCATATCACAAAATAGATTGCTCAACAATTGCTGAAACGAAGTTTTTGTATTAATTTTCGGATTCATATTCTTAATGAATCCGTGTATAAAAGTTTTGAAAATGTAAATATGTATAAAAACGGACTATTTTATTTATGCAAAATTTATAAAAAATTTAAAAATATAAACATTTTATTGACAAAGTTTAACATAGAAATTATAATAAATATAAAATTGGTTCTACCACTGAACCTTATAACCAAAATAAAAAAGGAGGATGAATTATGTCAGAAACTGAAAACCGGGATTTGCTCGCAATGACGCATTTGGGGGAGGAACCTTCTAAATACATGAATTCGGTGACGCCGCCGATTTTTATGAATTCACTGCATGTATTTGACACTGTGGATGACTATTTTGCCGTAGATATCTTCAAGGACGAGTACTATTATGGCCGCGCATCAAATCCAACGATTACGATTCTGGAAAAGAAATTAGCAGCTTTGGAGCATGGCGTAAGGGCAGTTGCATTTTCTACCGGAATGGCAGCGTGTACGGCGGCAGTAATTGCTGTATGTAAGATGGGAAGCCATATCATCTGTATGAAAGAAAGCTATGGCCCTGTGCAGCATCTACTGGATGACTTTTTGATTGAGAAGATGAATATTGCAGTCACTTATGTCAATGGACAGAAGTTGGAAGATTTTGAAGCGGCAATCCGTCCGGAGACAGATTTGATTATTTTGGAAAGCCCGTCTACATTACTATTTTCCGTAGTGGACCTGGAAGGGGTTGCAAAGCTGGCAAAGGAGCACGGAATCAAGACTTATATTGATAATACATATTCTACACCGGTATTTCAGAAACCGCTTGACATGGGAATTGATATTGTCATGCATACCATGACGAAGTATATCGGCGGACACAGCGATCTGTCAGGAGGAGTATTGATTTCTAAGGATGAGAAGTTTATGAAAGGTCTGATGATCCAGAGGGACCGGTTTGGAAGCGTGATGGGTCCGATGGAAGGGTGGCTTGCAATCCGCGGTCTGCGCACGTTGGATGTGAGGATTCGCAGACATTATGAAACTGGAATAAAGGTTGCAGAATATCTGGAAAATCACCCAAAAGTCAAAAAGGTGTATTATACAGGACTGAAATCCCACCCTCAGTATGAGCTTGCCAGAAAGCAGCAGAAAGGCGAGTGCGGGCTGATGAGCCTGGAGATTGACGGGGATGAAAAAGCGACGGCAAGATTTGTGGATGCTTTGAAGATTTTTGAGAGGGGATGTTCCTGGGGAGGATTTGAGAGTCTTGCAATCGCTTATACCTACAATTGGACGGAAGAACAACAGGCATTTCTGGGAATAAACCGGAGTATTGTAAGGCTTCACTGCGGTCTGGAAGGTACGGAGAATTTGATTGCAGATTTGGAGCAGGCATTGGAAAAGGTATGATGGAGGTGGATCATGGAAGAAAATACAATTGAAAAAACAATTAAAAAACCAAGTCTCGGGCTGGCAGTCCTGCCGTTGATTTTTATGTTTATCGTGTTGTTTACAGGGCTGATCATCTTTAGTGTAGATATTAAAATCCTGCTTTTGCTCTGTGCGGCATTCACAATCTTACTTTGTCTGTATCTGGGACATACATGGAAAGATGTAGAGAATGAAATCGTAGACAAGCTGGCAAAAGCATTTCCGGCAATCATGATTCTGATTACCGTCGGGCTGATGATTGGGGCATGGATAGTAAGCGGAACCATTCCGTTTCTGGTGTATCTTGGCTTGAAGATCATCAATCCACGGTTCATCATTGTCACGTCATTTCTTGTGACGGTTATCCTGTCTGTCAGCACAGGAACATCCTGGGGGGCAGCCGGAACCGTCGGCGCGGCTCTGATGAGTGTAGCGGCAGGCATGGGAGCACCGTTGCCGGCTGTTGCAGGAGCTATTGTTGCAGGAGCTTATTTTGGAGATAAGATGTCTCCCCTTTCCGACAGTACTAATATGTCGGCGATTGCGACAAATACCAATCTGTATAAACATATCGGTCATATGTTCTATACGACAGTGCCGGGATTTATCGTAAGCTGCGCTGTTTACATTATTGCAGGAATCTCCTTTGCAAGCAGCGGGGAAATCGGGCAGGTAGATGAAATCATTAAAACATTGTCAGAATTATTTAACCTGAGTATGCCTGTAGGACTTCTGCTTCTGGTTCCGCCTGTGATTGTTATTTTCGGTTCATTAAAAAAGAAGCCGACCATTCCGGTTATGTTCATCTCCTCCGCAGTGGCAGTGCTGATTGCCATGTTTGTCCAGGGATTTTCATTTGAAACTTGTGCATCTAGTATGGTAGGCGGTTTCAAAATGGAGATGTTTGTGAATCCGACAGTAGATTTGGAAAATATAGTGAAGGAAGTTCCAAATCTGTTGCAGCGCGGCGGTATGTCGTCCATGATGAATACGGCATTGATGGCATTCTGTGCGTTTGGTTTTATCGGTGCATTGACGATTGCAGGCTGTCTGGATGTGATCCTTTCTAAGATCATGAAACACATCCACAGCACAGGACAGTTGATTACTGTCACAGCAATTCTTGGCGTAATTATCATCACCGTTATCGGAGAAGCTTCGGTGACATTCCTGATGATTGGCGGTCTTTTTAAAGACGAATATATCAAGCGCGGCCTGCAGACCAAGAATCTGTCCCGTACACTGGAAGACAGTATTACGGTTGTGGAGCCGCTGGTGCCGTGGTCACTGGCAGGTGTGTATATGACATCGACTCTGGGAGTGCCTACCGCACAGTATGCACCATGGGCATGTCTCTGCTATACAGGCGTAATCTTTGCAATCATCTGGGGCTTTACAGGCTTTGGGATTGCCAAAATCCAAAAGGGTGGAGACAATTACGAAGATTATGTGGAACTTACGGGAAATGAACTGTAAGGTATCCTGCTAAAATAACGCTGGGGAATTCGGGGACGGAATATCAAGGACCAGTATATGAGGGCAAGTCGTGTACTGGCTTCAGGATTCCCCGGCGCTTTCTGAGAGCAGAGAAAATCCATAATTATTGATTGCATCAATGGCTTTTAGGGCAGCTTCCGTATCCTTCCGTATGATGGCTTTGGCAAGCGCCATATGTTCGGAAACCGTGGAAAGCCAGATGGAATTATTCTCGCTGTCAGCACGTTCTCTTCTGATAAAACGGTCGTCACGGATTTTGCTGATGAGCTGATGTATGACGGAATTTCCGCCCATCTCATAGAGCTTATTGTGGAAGCTGTGATCCAGGGTGTGACTGTAAATATTTTTCTTGTATTCTTCCTGCATATCCATTGCAAGGGAAAGAAGCTCCTCTTTTTGCTCGGGAGTCCCCCGGGAAATCGCATTTAAGATTACTTTGTGTTCCAGGGTATCCTGCAGTTCCTCTAATTCCTTTGAAGTGAAATCTGTCAGCCGGACAGACAAGATGCTTTTTCCATTGTCAGGGGTGTTGATAAAAACACCGCTTCCTGTTTTCACATAAATCAACCCGCGGTCTTCTAATATACGTAATGCTTCTCTCACGGAATTGCGGCTTGTCTGCAGCATGGAAGCCATATCGCGCTCGGAAGGGAGTTTGTCTCCTGGCTGCAGATCATTCATTCTGATATAGTTATAAATGGAATCGGAAATTTTCAAATAAAGAGAATCCTTTTCCACAGGTTTCATCTTAATTTCTCGTTCTTCCATATGAATCTCCTTTTCATATCTTTGATGTAATTTTTTCCGCTGCTGCTCCAAACATCACTCAAACCTGCGGAACGCGCGCCGCAGTACGAAGGAATTCAGATAGGCAAGTCCGGAAAATCCCATGATAAACCATACAAATCCAGTGATGCGGATGTCGACAAACAGCGTAAATGCAGCCGCTGCCACAAGAAGGAGTACCAACAGGATCGTATAATGGAACTGTGCAATACTGATGAGAAATGCATTTTTCAACGAATTCCTGATTGTGTTTTCAAACCGGGCAATGAATGGAAATATATAAAGGAATGTAAACACAAGTATCATGCATACCGGAACCAGGATGTAGGAAAAGATGCGGGGCAGTGTTCCGCCGTCAATCCCCAGGATGCGGTAGTCGAGCCATACAACGATCCCTGCGCCCAGCAGGAGCAGCCATGAAACAGTACTGTGCTTGAAATTGCTTTTGAAAGCACTGAAAAATGACCTGAGGATATAGCTTTCTTCATTTTTTACCATTTTCAGTGTGACGGAATACAGGGCGGTTGTGGATGCTCCAATCGTGATTACAGGAAGGGAGCATATGAGAAATAGAAAATTCAGGATGATGATATCGGTCAACCTGGATAAGAACTGCATGATTGGACTGTCGATACTAAATAACTTCATAACAAATCTCCTCGTTTGTTTTTCATAAAATGTGTTTTGAGACGTTCAGGAATCACCGCAGATGATGCTGCGGCAATTCCTGAATGGATGATACCTAATTATTATAACACAAAAAAACGAGAATGGAAGTGTTCATTGTTTTTCCCATATGATGACGGAATTATCAATCATAGACTCATAATCCATCAAGAGATTATTCACATCTGACAGGGAGGAAGAAGGCGCGGGCTTAAAATGCCATTCTCCATAATATATCTGGTCAATTTTACGCTTATCGCCTAAACAAAACATATTTTCATACTTCTGCAGTCTATCATTCTTGGAAAATATTGGTTCTATATATTTTGACCAGGGAGTTTCGTAGTAGCAGAGAAAGGCAGCCCCCTTTTCTTCCCCCTCAATCGTCAGCCGGAGCGAACTGGCGGAGCGTGTGCCGCCGAGGGTATCTCCATGATAGGCAGCATAGAGCTTGCCGTCAATCTCTTCGATGGTTATTTTTGTACTGTCATAAGGAATGAACATTTCTTTCATACACAGGTATGAGTATACCCCAAATATGACTGCGATTGTCGCGGCAATTGATAGAATGGATACAATCACTTTTTTCTTAAAAAAGCGCCTTTTTATATTTTTAAATATTGTTGCATCTGAAATTTTAATTGTTCTGTTTGAAGGTAAAATCATATTTTTCTTCAACATCTCGGCTTCTTCTCTGCAGGAAGCACAGGAGTCCAAATGCTCATCTACCATTTCTTTTGTGTCCTCACTGACAACCTCATCCACATAAAGAGGAAGAATGTCCTTTATAATATTACAAGAAATCTTTTTCATTTTCTATCGCCTCCATATATTCCAGAATCTGTTTTTTTGCCCGATAAAAGGTGACCCTTGCCCAGCCGGAGCTTTTCCCGAAGAGCACGCCGATTTTTTCAAAAGGTAATTCTCCAAATATTCGTAACGTGAAAACTTCTTTATAAGGTTCCACCATGTTATGTAGAAATTGATGGATGAGAAAAGCGCGTTCCTCGTCTGCAAATTGTTCCGTAAAATCAGGCTGCGTGGATTTTATATCCTCTGGTATCTCTTCCTGGGCATAAATCTTCTGACGTTTACAATAGGTATAATAGGTGTTTTTGGCAATTGTAAAAAGCCATGCGCGGATATCTTTTGTGCCATCAAAGGTATCAATGGACTTCAGAGCCTTTACAAATGTTTCTTGTGTGATTTCCTCGGCAATGTCTTTATTTGCCGACAAACTGCATAGATACAAAAAGACGTCTTTGAAATAGGATTGATATATGCAGTCAAAGTCCACGTCTCTCACCTCCTTCACTCTATTAACCGTCGAAAACAGAAAATGTTACAAAATTTCTATATAAATATGTAAAAAGGCTTCCGCCTCAAGGTTGTTACTCTGTATTTGTCAGGAACCTATGAATCTGAAATGTCAATATCGCCCTAATTTTTTGTCAAGAAGTTATCTAAACACTTTCCCTTTGAGGTGATATTATAATACACGTAGCAAGGAAATAAAACAATTTCAATTAAGAAGAGGAGAGAATAAAATGTATATGAATATGACAGCAGAACAAATGGACAGTATGTTTCAGGCAAATTTAAATCTGGGAGCAGCAATCGTAGACGCACTTAAGAAATATTTTACAGAGAATGCAGACATCATCTGTGCAGGTCTTGCAGCAATGAGCGGACAGTATTACAGACCGTCTATGAGGTAATCGCAGAATGGAAGACAATTACATAAGAGTAAAGAAAAGACAGCAGGAACGCGTAAGATAATCGCCGGTTCCTGCTGTTTTTGTTTAATCGCCCTTCACTCCGGAGAGGGAAAATCCTTCACCGCCTCTGCAACATCAGTTCCCTCTCCAATCTTTGCCAGCATCTGCCACCACGCGGTACGTGCGTCTGTCCACCCAGGGGTAATCTGATAATAGTCCCCCATATATGGTGTAAACGTGTTGTACTCTGTCATGAGCATATCATTTTCATAGATATTTTCCATATCCCGTACCGGCCAGTAGGAAGAAGCACGGACGGCTCTGATGTAGGCCGTATCATTTTCTGTGATATAGCGGATAAAGGTTTTTGCGGCCTCTATCCGTTCATTGTCTCCATTATCAAATATACCTAAACCCCAGATACCGCCTTGAAGCTTTGGCATATCCCCATCGGTCGGAAAGGCCATTGGAAACACCTTAAAATCCAAATCAGGATTGTTGATGGTCTGCTGAACCTCCATGGATACATTCCAACAAAAACACATGGCTGTTTCCGATTTGCAGAACAGATTAATCGCGTCCGAAGAGGAGAGGGACGGTTCGAAAGTAATTCCCTCTAAGTCATAAAGAAGCTGCAATGCCTTCTGGTTTTCTTTGCTGTCAATGGTATAAGAGGTGTGTTTATCATCGGTAAAAGAGCCGCCATACAGATTGTTTACCAGTGCACGTGTTCCCTGATCCCCGCTTTGATTCTTGCAATATAACATACCGGCATTTTTCTGGCCGTAGTCAGTCAGTGCATGCACCGCTTTGATAAAATCATCGGTGGACCAGGTATGATTTTCTTCGTCAATGTATTTGAGGGCTCCTGCCTTCTGAAACATATCATAATTAATGGCCATGCAGTGCGCAGACATACAGATTGGAAATTCGTAGTAAGCGCCGTTTCTGTGCTGACAGGCTTTTTTGATGTTGTCATAGATTGCATCGGCTTTACCGGATTCCCACAAATCGGACAAATCTACCATTAATCCTTTCTCGCCCCAGTTTGCTACGAGACGTTCCGGACCTTCCAGGATTAAATCTGGAGTGCTGTTGTCGGAAACTGCCTGAAGGACTTTTTCATCTCCGCTGTCGTAATTTAGATATTCTACGGAAATATGAATGTTTGGATACTCTTTATGAAAGCCGGCCAGCATATTGGCTACGGAGGTGGGATGCCCCCAGTTGCCTACCGGAAATGTCCATAAAGTGAGTTCAATCATTTCCTGGCTGCTGCTGTCCTTCTCCGGCTCCGTGTTTGTGGTCTTGCTGCTGCAGGAGAACAAGAGGGCTGCGCACAGCAGAAGGCCTATCAAAGTAAATATTTTTTTCATGATACCTGTTTTCCTCTTTGAATAAAGTTATTGTAAGAAGCAGCGAAACAGATGCTGCTTCACTAAAAATTTTTAATTGCGGTTGTTCGGTCGTAAATATTGTTCTAACAGGAAGAGAACCTTTTGCGGGTCAAGAGGCTTTTCCGTATGAGCGTTCATACCGTGGTCAAGACATTTTTGGATATCATCCTCAAAGGCATCCGCACTGACCGCGATGATGGGGATTGTCTGTGCGTCTTGACGTTTTAAATTCCGGATGGCCGCTGCAGCTTCAAATCCTGTCATGATGGGCATCCGAAGGTCCATCAAAATGGCATCATACCATCCAGGCTTCGACTGCTCGAATTTTTCCACACAGATCTGGCCGTTTTCCGCCCAATCCAAGTTCAGTCCAAATTCATCGCAAAGGATGTCGCTGGCAATTTCCCAATTCAGTTCGTTGTCTTCGGCTACAAGGAGGCGAACATCTGTCAGATCAATATCCGGTTCCTCCTCCTGTATTTGCTGCGGTTCCGTCTCCACCGTAAACTGGCGCAGGCCATAATACAGACCGGAGCGGAACAGGGGCTTTGAGAGGAATCCGTGGATGCCTGCCTTTTCTGCCCTTGCTGTCACTTCATCCCATTCACTGTCAGTGAGAAGCACAATGGTCAGTTCTGAGTTAAAACGGTCGGACAACTCCTGGGCAGTCTGTACCCCGTCATGACCCTGCAGGTTCCAATCCAGAAGGATAATGTGATATTGGTCATTGTTGCTGCGGCGCTCCTCAATCATCCGGGAAGCGTCTTTAATATCTGTTGCAAATTCTGCCTGCAGCCCAATAGACTCTAAGGCGGTTACCGCAAGCAGGCAGGCGGTCTTGTCATCGTCAATGACAAGGACATTTTTTTCTGGAAGGCGGAGTTCTTTCTCATGAGGCATTGTCTTTTCCATGTCCAAAGTAATATGGAAATGGCTGCCTTTTCCCTGTTCGCTCTCTACACTGATGGTACCGCCCATTGCATCTACAATGTACTTGGTAATGGTCATCCCCATTCCCGCTCCGGCTGCTTTTTCCACACGGGCATTGTCTTCTCTTGCAAACGCGTCAAATATTTTGGGTTGAAATTCCTGGGAAATTCCAATACCGTTATCCGTGATATGCAGGTGGGAACGGATATATCCATCGCCTTTCGGGGAGGGCTCTTCATATAAATCTGTTTCAATCAGACCGCCTTCCGGAGTGAATTTCACCGCATTTCCAAGAATATTTAGGAGAATCTGGCTTAAGCGGACGTTGTCCGAGCATACATTTTCATGGTAAATATCGTGTACGTAAATGTGAAAATGCTGATTTCTCTCCTCAATCTGCGGATAGATGATGGTCATGATATTCTGCATGATTTCACGCAGGGAAATGGGTTCCATATGTAATTTCAGATGTCCGCTTTCAATTTTGGACATATCCAGCATATCGTTGATTAATCCCAGCAAATGACGGCTGGATACGTGTATCCGATTTAAACAGGTACGCACCCTAGCGGGATTATCCAGACTGCTGATGGCAACGGAGGTCATTCCCATAATGCCGTTCATCGGTGTACGGATATCATGGCTCATATTGGATAGGAATTCATTCTTGGCACGGTTGGAACGCTCAGCAGACAACTGGGCCCGCTCTGCGTTTTTCCTGGCGTGATCTAATTCACGCATTTGCTGCTTTGTCAGGCGGTAATAACCGACGAAGACAAGCAGCAGTGCACAGATGATCAGGCTGCATCCGCCAATGGAAAGAAGCGACCATCTTTTCTGGAGAAGATTTACGGCCTCGTCCAAGTCATTGTGGGAAATTTTCAAAAGCAGGTGCCATTCCGAATTCGGCAGGTTGGTACAATATACATTCCAACGCTCACCGGAGATTTGGACCTCACTGGTGTAATCTCTGTCTTTTTCCAGCGCGTCATGCAGCTCATTCATATATTGGTCCGGATCTTTTCCGTTGAATGCATTGTAGAGTTTTTCAACCCGGTCAAAATAATTTATTTCTTCTATAAGAAGGATTGTTATGTAAAACATAGCTGCCGTCGTTGCGGATAATGGAATATTCCATGATACCGCTTTGGATATTATTTTCCAGTGTATCGCTGAGGTAAGTGGTAGGCAGTCCTGCCACCAGCGCCGTGCTTTCGGTCCCGTCAGTCATTGGATAAACGGCAGGTACTCCCATCAGTACCACCGGGGTGCCCGTTTCATCTTTTCCGGCACAGACATTATACCGGCCGCCCTGGACAGAGCGGCGCAGAGCCTCCGGAACATCCGCGGTTACCTGAGAACCGTAGAGCATATGAAAATTCCCGTCATCCGTATAGAATGCCAGATATTCAAAACCTGCGGAACGTGCATTGTATGTCAGTCCTATCTGCATCCGTGTCGCGTCTGTAAAGCGCCCCGCAGGAACGGAATCAACAAGCGATTCCACCTGGGACAGGCGGAGCTCAATGGTCGTCCCAAAATGGGATGCTACCTGGTCGCTGATTCCGGACATGTAAAAAACGCCCAATTGCCTGATGGCGCTTTCCCCCATAAGATTCATAAAGATTGTCTGGCTGATAAATATTAATATACAGAAAAGCGATACCAGAACAAGGCTTACATTTAGAAATCGTGTTGTTCTATTTTTCATGATCAAGATCTCCCAAAAAGATAGAGTGGTCTGCTGCTGATATTTCGATATGCGCAGTTGAATTTAATTATATTTATTATAGTGTATCAGAAATTTACTTTCAAGGAAACAGAAGGATTTATTTTTATTCACATTTTGGAGGAGAAACTGCTATAATTTTAAAGGACTGTAAAAAGAGGAACGTAGATTAAGGATAAAGATGTTCTTCCAAAAACGTGGCATGATAAGTTTAAACGAATAAGACAAATGTGGACAAAAGGAGAGAAGATGGAGACAATCGGTATTATAGAGGATGATGAATTGTTGGGACAGGCACTTGCGATAGCTCTCAGGAAAGAAGGGTATCAGACCCTGTCCGCCGTGAACTGCAGAGAAGGGATTCGTATGTTGGAAAAGAATCCTGATTTGCTGCTCATTGATATCAACCTGCCGGACGGAGATGGAATCAGCTTTTGCCGTGACCTGAGGAAATATCAGGAAATTCCGGCCATTTTTTTGACCGGACAGGATGAAGAGGAAGATATGATTGGGGCATTTACAGCAGGGGCGGATGACTATGTGGTGAAACCATTTCCCATGCGCGTCTTGATGAAAAGGATACAGGCTGTTTTATATCGGTGCAGGGAGAGGAAAGAAATGTTTCTATATAAAGGCCTGGGGATTGAATTTGGCCGCAAGCGGGTGACCTGCAATGGGGAGGAAATCCAGTTGACGATGAAAGAGTACCGGCTTTTGGAATATCTTGCGAAGAATACGGGGCAGCTTCTCACGAAGAATCAGATTTTGGAACAGGTGTGGGATGTGGACGGCGCATTTGTGGGGGAGAATACGGTGAGCGTTACTGTCAACCGCCTGCGCAGGAAGATTGAGCCGGATGCGGCGAATCCAGTCTATATCAAGAATGTTTTTGGACAGGGGTATGTCTTTGGGGAGTGAATGTTATGATTTACAAGGCTGCACATTGTGACGAATGAAAGCAAGGAGTGAGTGTGAAAATGGGAATATGGTGTATAATCACAGCGGCGCTGGTATTTTTGAGTACCGGTGTTGTCTTGTACAGGCAGGGGAAATACAGGGAAAAGGAGCTTTCGGATATCTCTGCGATGTTGGAGTGTATCCTGGATGACAGGGAATTTCCGGGGAATCTCTCTTACGAGGATACGCTTTCTTCAAAAATCGGGCATCAGCTTTTCCGGCTGCAGAATATGACGAAAGGATACAATACTCGTCTGGAAAGGGACAGGGATTCTATTAAAAATCTGATTACGGAGATTGCTCATCAGATGCGGACGCCTCTTACGAATATCGAGACTTATCTGGAATTTTTGAGAGACCAGGACCTGAATAGGCAGGAACGGGAGGCATACCTGGAAGCGGCAGCCATATCAGAAAAGAAAATTCATTTTCTGGCGGAAAGTTTTATCAGAATGTCCAGGCTGGAGCATCGCATCATCCAGATTCATCTCATTGATACGGACCTGCTGCTGACGATTGAGGAGGCAGCAGGACAGGTGCAGAGACAGGCAGGGGAACGGGGAATTCGGATTCGCACGGAATTTCCGGCGGAACTGGTACATGCGCATGATGCGGACTGGTTGGGGGAAGCGGTGTTTAATCTGTTGGAGAATGCGGTAAAATATTCGCTGCCATATGCATTTGATTCAGAGCAGAAGGAGATTATATTCGGCGCCGAGCGAAACGAGATGTTTGTGCGCATCTGGGTCAGAGACTTTGGAACCGGAATTGAAGAGGGGGAGGAGGCTAAAGTATTTCAAAGATTCTATAGAGGGAAAAATGCGGAGAAGACAGAAGGCTTTGGACTGGGGCTTTATCTGGCAAGGGAGATTGTCCTTTTGCATCATGGATTTATCAAAGTAAAAAGACAGTGTCCTGGAACCTGTGTGGAGATTTATCTGGAAAGAAACAAAGATGTAAGATAAAAAATCTATTTGTTAGTAATTTGTTAGATTTCCTTATTACAATAAATGTATACACCTGAATGAACATCAAGAGTTCCGCAGGTGAAATATACAGCACACAGGAGGGATTATGTTTTTATGGAGATTGTAAAAACAAATGGACTGAAAAAATATTTTGTGAATGGGGAATATGAAGTCAGGGCATTGGACGGCGTGGATATTTCCATTGAAGAGGGGGAGTTTGTTGCCCTGGTTGGAAGCAGCGGTTCCGGAAAGACGACATTGCTGAATATGCTGGGCGGTCTGGATGAACCTACGCAGGGGGATGTTTTTATACGCGGACAGTGTTTGAAAAGCATGGCAAGGGATGAGAAGACGATTTTTAGACGGAGGAATATTGGGTTCGTGTTTCAGCAGTTCAATCTGGTTCCGGTTTTAAATATATATGAGAATATCATTTTGCCTCTGCGTTTGGATGGACTCACGCCGGATGAATTGTTTTTGAAACATATCCTGCAGACACTGCAGATTGAAGAAAAAATGGCGCAGATGCCGTCTACCCTTTCTGGCGGCCAGCAGCAGAGAGTAGCCATTGCGAGAGCTCTGGCGACAAAACCGGCGATGCTGCTTTGTGACGAGCCGACGGGAAATCTAGATTCTCATACCAGTATGGAGGTGGCGGGCCTTTTGAAAACCTGTGCGGTACACTTTCATCAGACTGTGGTCCTGGTAACCCATGATGAGGAAGTGGCACAGATGGCAGACAGGATTCTTCCCATTGAAGACGGGAAGATTGCGACTGCGGCCGGAGGCAGGCATGAGGGCAGCATTTCCGGTCGTGGTGTTTCGTCAGATATCAGGCGGTCTGAGCAATAGGAGGGGGAGCAGGATGTTTTTTGCAGGAAAACGGGTTTCTAATAATAATCAGGATGCAGTCAAGGTGTTGGCGAAGGCATGCCGGCGTTTCAGCAAGGGGCGGAATCGGATTCTGGCAGGGACGGCAGCGATGGGCATTATTGTATTATGCACAGTATTCAGCATAGCTTTTGGGAAAATTGAGGCGGACTATCTGTTGGCGGCCAGAGGAAACGGGACTGTCGCGTCTACTTATCTGGAACGGGGAACGATGGAACAGTATCATGCGCTCCGGGAATTGGATTATGTGGATTCTGTAGGCAGAATGTTGAAGGCAGGTCACGCTTTTCAGGGGGAACAGTTCATTGCGGACCTGGAGGCGTTGGATTCTGTGGCATGGGAAACAATGCGGGTGCCCGCCTATACCCATATCCACGGGAAATATCCTCAGAAGAAGGGGGAACTGATGCTTTCACGCAGGGCATTGGAGGCGCTTGGTATTTCAGAACCAAGAGAGGGGATGGAGCTGTCTCTGTCTGTAGAACTGGAAACGACTCAAGAGAAAAAACTGGATTTTCAGCTATGTGGTTGGTTTACGGATTATGTGGACCCGGCTGTCAATGCGCCTAAGGGTTATATCAGCGAAGTCCAGGCAAAGGAGTGGGGAATGAGTTTGGAGGAACCGGATTTCCTGTTGATCTGCCAGAAAAATACGATAGACGGATACAGTATTGAGGAGCGTCTTTATGAGGATATTGCTGTCAGAGATAAGACACAGCGTTTTCTTGGGGGAAATCGCTATATGGCTTCTGTGGTAAATGATTTTGTGGGCGGATATGGGATGGCGGCTTTCTGCGCAGCGCTTGTTCTTGTAGGGGTATTTTTCCTGATTCACAATATTTTCGGGATTTCCATACAGAAAGAAATCCGGCAGATTGGGTTGTTGGATACATTGGGTACGACGCAAAAGCAGATTCGCAGCATTTATCTGAGACAGACTGCATTTACCATATGCCAGGGTGCTGTATTCGGAGTGGCAGGTGCAGCGGTGGTTGTCCTGCTTTTGGTGCCTAAGGCGCTAGGAAACCTTTATCTCTATAATTTCGGAAATTCCTCGGAACTTCTGGTGTTCCGGCCGGAGGTGTTTGCGGCGGCAGTGGTATTTACCGTGATTGTGATTTTTGGTGCGGCGGCTTATACCATTCATCAGGCGGTTCGGCTTACGCCTCTGGAGGCGCTGCATTTTACAGGGGTGTCAGAAAAAAGAGCGGCACGCAAAAGAAACAGGGAGTCAAGAAAAAGTCTGGCAGGACGGTATGTGCATGCGGCCTTTCAGAATCCGGAGTTCTACATGGCATGGCAAAATGTATTCCGCTACAAAAAACGGTGTTTCATCACTATATTATCCTTGTTTCTCGGCGTGGTCACGGCGTTGGGGGCAATCGTTCTGACAAACGGGACAGATACGACTCATTCCATTGAAAAGAATCCGGATTTCTCCATTTCAGGAAGTTTGTTGATGGAAGCTTTTGAGTCGGATGGGGAAGGAAACATGGTGCACGTGAATGAAAACGACGACTTTACGCCCATTACCTCAGAGACGAAGGAACGGCTGCTGTCTGTTCAGGGAGTGCGAAAAGAGAATGCGGTGATTGTAAGGGGCGCTTATCTTTATACAGATTGCAATGCAGAGACCTTGGAGCCTTTGGAGGCGTCGGGAGAACCGGAAAAAATTGCCGAAACTGAGGAAGGCGGCAAAGCGGAAGACACCGCCGGAGAGGGAGAAGGCAATAAAGCGGTGGAAACCGACGAAATTGGGCAGCCGGAGTCCTGGGAGGATGCAACCATTCAGATTGTAGGCGAAGATATTATCCGGGAACTGGAGGACTATGTGGAGAAGAATAATCTGGCTGTGGATATCGAAAGTCTGCGGGATGGCACGGGGATGGTCCTGCTTCACTACCATATGCTGTCCCCTGCCTTGGCAGAAGAGGCGGACCAGAAATTGGGACTGCCGATTACTCTCTGGCGGCTTCCATCCAGGGAGGAGAGAGACGCATCCTGGGAGCAGATGACGAAAACCGGTTATGAAAACTGGCGGCAGGAGAATCGTGAGACAGTGCAGATGAAGCTGGCAGGTTATCTGGATACACAGGCAAAAGGATTTCCGAAATGGAGAAGGACCTGGTTTGGTCCGGGAATGAAGTATTTTCTTGTCAGTGAAAAAGGGTTTGAAAATCTGGGGACAGAAGAGAAAACATTTGGGATGGATTTGAATGTAGATGCGGCATATGAGCCGGGAGCGAAGACTGCAATCCAGAACATCCTGCAGGACGAGAACCACAGAGATGAAACTTTGGGCTTAATGGTGTATTGCAAATCCGACGACCTGGCAAGTCGGCAAGAGTATATCAGGACGAACCGTATTATTTTGGGAGCGCTCAGTCTGGTGCTGATTCTGATGGGACTTTTGAATTATATGAATGTCATCATAACCGGAATTCTTTCCAGGCAGAGGGAACTGGCGGTGATGGAGTGTGTAGGAATGACCGGGAGGCAGATTCAATCTATGCTGGCGGCGGAAGGCGGGATTTATTGTGTGATTGTCGGTGGACTCGTCCTGACTGTGGGCAGTGCGGTATTGCAGCTACTTCGGGTTTATATGGAAAGCAGGATTGCTTATTTTAAATTCATGTATCCGGGGATTGCCGCGGGAGGGATTATGGCAGTGATTTTTGCCGCGTGTATCAGTGTGCCGTTGGTGATGTACCGGCGGATGGAGAAAAGGAGCGTGGTGTTAAGGGCGGTGGAGTGAGGAATGACTGGAAGCATGATTTATCCTGCACCAATTTGCAGATTCACCCACCCCTACGCCCGCTCCATCACACACATTTGCTCGGATTCTGTCCAAATTCTCTTTTAAATGCTTTCAGGAAATTGGAATAATCGCTGAACCCGCAGCAGAGGCAGGCGTCCATAACAGGACTGCCTGCCCGAAGCATGTTACGGGCAGAAATCAATCTTTTTTTCATAATATACTGGTATAGTGATAAACCGGTAAACTGTTTGAACTGCCGGCTGAGGTAATACTTGCTGATGTAAAATCTGGCGGCAAGCTGGTCTAATGACAATTCTTCCGTAAGATTGTCGTTGATGTAGGCAATCAATTGATTGATCTTTTCGTTTTCTGTGACATCATCTTTTACAGAATCCGGTGCATCATAATAAGCACGGCTGACGTACACCAAAAATTCTGTCAGATATGCGGAAATGAGCGCGCGGCTTCCCATCTCATGGCCCTCTCTGGCTTTGGACATTTGATTGCACAGATGCTTTAAATGTGCAATATTCTGGCTGTCAGGACGTATCAGCCGGTAATCTTTGAGAGCGGCATCCGTAAAGCAGGCGGTAAAATCTTCATCGTAAAAATCCTGCAGGCGTTCGAAAAAATCGTCTGCCAGCCAGAAGACAATGCGCTCATATGGCCTGCCGGGGCGGATGTCCGGACGATGGATATCCGAACTGCTGGTCAGCAGGATGTCTCCCGGGCGAAGTTTGTAGCTTCTTCCTTCTATAATATAATTTACATTTCCGGATAAAAAGAAAAAAATTTCATAAAAGGGATGTTGGTGAAATTCGACGATGGGAGGAGTTTCGTTATAAGTGTGGTGAAATTCGTAGTAGCGTTCTTTCATAATCTGGCTTGGATTAAAAACTTCTTTGTACATTATTCACAATAAAACCTTTCTGGAATTGGATATAATATATATAAGTGTGATTTTATGGTTATATTATATGGCAAGATATACCAGTTTTCAAGCAGTAACTACCACGTAATAAAAACAGTTTATTGATATACTATATACAACAAAACAGTTTTGTTAGAAATAGGAGGAGGAAAATTCAATGCAAATGACATTTCGTTGGTATGGCGAGGGAAACGACAGTATTACTCCGGAAATGATCAAGCAGATTCCGGGAGTCACCGGATTGGTGTGGGCGCTGCATGACAAGCAGGCCGGGGAAGTCTGGGAAGTGGAGGAAATTGAGGAAGCAAGACGCCAGATCGAGGGTGCGGGCTTCAACATGGATGTGGTGGAAAGTGTGAATGTGCATGACGATATCAAGATTGGGCTTCCAACCAGAGATCAGTATATCGAAAATTATAAGACCACACTCCGCAACCTGGCAAAATTTGGCGTGAAAGTCGTTACTTACAACTTTATGCCGATTTTTGACTGGACAAGAACAGACTTGTTCCACCCATTGGAGGACGGTTCTACCGCTTTGTTCTATGAAAAGAACCGGATTCAGGAAGATTACAAGGAAATGGCGGATTATATTTTGAACAATCTGCACGGCATGACTTTCCCAGGCTGGGAGCCGGAGAGAATGGCGAAGCTGGACGAGCTTTTCGAGGCATACCGTCCGGTGACAAAAGAAAAATTGTGGGAAAATCTCAAATATTTCCTGGAAGCTATTATGCCGACCTGCCATGAGACAGGAATCAAGATGGCCATTCATCAGGATGATCCGCCGTGGGATATCTTTGGGATTCCACGTCTGCTGGTGGATAAGGAGTCAATCGGACGTTTCCTGAGTATGGTGGATGATGAGTATAACTGCCTTTGCCTGTGCTCCGGTTCTCTGGGTGCAAATAAGGACAATAATGTGGCGGATATTGTGCGTACCTACTGCGACAGGATTGCATTTGCCCATATCCGTAACGTGCGCCATTATCCGAATGGAGATTTTACAGAGGCTTCTCACCGCGATTGTGACGGAGATACGGGAATTCTGGAGATTGTAAAGGCTTATCACGACTGCGGCTATACCGGTTATGTTCGTCCGGACCACGGACGGCATATCTGGGGCGAGCAGTGCAGGCCGGGATACGGACTCTATGACCGTGCGCTCGGAATCATGTATCTGTGGGGCTGCTGGGATATGCTGGAGCGGACCGAGGGAAAGGTTTCAAAGTAAAATAGGAAAGTGAACAGGAAAATTTTAGAAAGACATGAGGATGGAAAGGAGCAAAATAATGAATTTACCTTTAAATATTGATTTTTCAGGAAAAGTAGTAGTAGTGACAGGAGCCGGAGGCGTACTTTGCGGGACCATGGCGAAAGCATTTGCACAGGCAGGAGCAAAGGTAGCGGCACTGGATTTGAATGAGGAAGCTGTAAAAAAACTGGCGGATGAGTGCAAGGCAGAAGGTTATATCTGTGAGGGTTACAAGGCAAATGTATTGGAGCCGGATGCATTGAAAGAAGTACACGAGCAAGTGTTGAAAGATTTGGGCGCTTGTGATATTCTGGTAAATGGAGCAGGCGGCAATAACCCAAGGGCAACCACAGACAACGAGTATCAGCATGAAGCTGTAGAGGGACAGAAAACCTTCTTTGATTTAGACGCTGGCGGCGTGGATTTTGTGTTTAAATTGAACTTTCAGGGGACATTGCTTCCGACACAAGTTTTTGCAAAGGATATGGTAGAGAGAAAATCCGGCTGTATCCTGAATATTTCTTCCATGAATGCCTATATTCCGCTCACGAAGATTCCGGCTTATTCCGGAGCAAAGGCGGCAATTTCCAACTTCACACAGTGGTTGGCAACCCATTTTGCAGGAACCGGAATCCGCTGTAATGCGATTGCACCGGGATTCCTGGTATCCAACCAGAACAGGGCGCTGCTCTTCAATGAAGACGGAACTCCAACGGCCCGTTCCAAGAAGATATTGAACGGGACACCGACCGGACGGTTCGTGGACAGTGAAGAATTGTTGGGCGGCGTGTTCTTCCTGTGTGATGATAAGGCAGCAAGCGCGATCACAGGCGTTGTTCTTCCGATTGATGCGGGATTTGCGGCATATTCAGGGGTATAATACAGAGAGGAGAACGTTATGGAACACGGAAATCCGTTACTTGCAGGAAATGATTTAAGCAATCGGTTCATTACTATCGGTGAGATCATGCTTCGGCTGACGCCCCCGAATTATGAGAAAATCCGGGTGGCATCCAGTTTTGAGGCTAGCTATGGAGGCAGTGAGGCGAATATTGCACTGGCACTGGCAAACCTGGGGGTTGACAGTACATTTTTTACAGTTGTACCTGACAACAGTCTGGGAAAGAGCGCGGTTAGAATGCTTCGAAGCAATGATGTGCACTGCACGCCGGTTATCCTGAGTACCCCGGAGCAGACGCCCACACACCGGCTAGGAAGCTACTATCTGGAAACTGGTTTTGGAATCCGTGCAAGTAAAGTCACTTATGACAGAAAGCACAGCGCCATGTCAGAATTTGATTTTGACACGGTGGATTTGGAGGAATTGCTGGAAGGATATACATGGCTTCATCTCAGCGGGATTACGCCGGCTTTGTCGAAGGGCTGCCAAAACCTGATTATAAACAGTCTCCGGGTGGCAAAGGAAAAGGGAATGACAGTCAGTTTTGACGGGAATTTCCGGAGTACTTTATGGTCCTGGGAGGAAGCAAGGGATTTCTGTACTCAGTGCCTGCCTTATGTGGACGTGCTGCTGGGGATTGAGCCTTACCATCTGTGGAAGGATGAGGCGGATCATACGAAAGGCGACGTGAAAGACGGTGTTCCGCTGCAGCCAGGGTATGAGCAGCAGGATGAAGTGTTCCGGGCGTTTATTGCGCGGTATCCGAATCTGAAATGTATTGCCAGACATGTGCGTTATGCGCACAGCGGAAGCGAGAACAGCCTGAAGGCTTATATGTGGTACGAAGGACACACATTTGAGAGTAAGCTGTTTACCTTCAATATATTGGACCGTGTGGGCGGCGGCGATGCCTTTGCCAGCGGACTCATTTATGCCATGATGAATGATTACAAGCCGATGGATATCGTGAACTTCGCGGTGGCCAGCAGCGCGGTCAAGCATACGATTCGGGGCGACGGAAATATTACCGATGATGTGGCAGCGATTCGTAATCTTATGAATATGAATTATGATATTAAGAGGTAGGAATAGAAAAAGACAGGAAAGAGATGCCATTTAGGCATCTCTTTTTATAAAAAATAGATTGCCTGTTCTTCTTATATCATAATTAAATAAAAATTTTTTCACGTTATTTTATATGTTTCTCAATCTTACAGGTATGCTTTTTCGTATTCTCATCATAATTGATTCCGACAAGTAATATATCCCCTTGGTAATCCCTAAATACGTGTGGATAATCCCTGTCTTTAATCTGATAAATCGCTTTCTCCGTAGATTTATTCCATTTGAGTTCAATAAATAGGATCGGTTTCGATATATCTGACTTTGGCATAAAAGCTACATCGGCATATCCATGTCCGGAAGGAAGTTCATCAATCCGCCTAAAGTCTTCAATACATCCAAGATAGGCGAAATATATGGTGCGCCTTAGCGATTCTTCACTATTGTAATTAATTGGTGAAGCATAAGTTTTATGAATTTCCTCTATAGCAGACGCTACAGCATCTTCATCCATTTGGAGAGTCAACTCCAACAGGCGGTCGGTAATCTGAATCAATTTTACCATCTCTGTGTGCCTGCACCTCGTCACCGCAAGAATAAATTCTTCACGTACTTCTTCATTTGGAATAAAAACAGCTTTTTCTTTTGAATCATAGGCAAGATATCCCAAATGAACCATCAAGGTTAATACATCATCTTTACTATTGATGTTGGTCATGTCATTCTGAAAGGAGCCGGGCATGACTTTTACTTTTTCACCTCCGAGCATCCTGATAATTGCTTCTTTTAACCCATCCAAATCCATATCAATATAAATTTTTAGTGATTCATAGGTTTCGGTTCTCGTCCAGTAATTGCCGAACTCTTCGCTTTTGATTGCCTCCATTACTGAATTGGGACTGTAGACGGATTGGAGTCTGTTGAAGGAATATCCATCATACCAATACTTCATCTCCTCAAAATCCATATTATATTGCATACAAAGGTCTCTTACCTCCGGTTCCGTGAAACCCACATATTTTGCCAGACGTCTTGGCGTGAGCATGGTGTACTCTCGAAAATCAGATACTGCGGACTGGTTACCGTATTTTTTTATCGGGAGAATACCGGTCATATACGCTCCTTCAATCATCTTATCTGTAATGATGCCGCTTCGGAATAATCCACGCAACAGGGAGATGTACTCTTCCTGCAATACGGTATCATTTTTGGCTTCCCGGAATAAGGCGTCCCATTCGTCAATGATAATAATAAATTTATTTCCTGTTTCCTCTGCAATGGATAGCAGCATCTGTGGAAATGTATCCTGTTTTTGCACTTTTGGAAATGCATCTGATAATTCTTTGATTACATCTGCCTGTAATACGGATACAACGTTTTTAATATCTTTTGTATTGGCGATAAACCATGTCAAATCGAGATAAATTACGTTATATTGATTCAGATATTTTTCAAAAGAAGAATCTTTTGATATATCCAGGCCTTGGAATAGCTCATGGGAATCGCAGCTTTTATCGTAGTAAGCACACAGCATTTGCGCTGCATAAGATTTTCCAAAACGCCGCGGCCTGCTTACGCAGGTCAGTTTATCTGTTGTGCCTAAGGTACTGTTGATGAATGCAATCATTTCCGTCTTATCGATATAAATTCCCTTCACTGCAGATTCAAATCCAGCCTTTCCTGCATTCAGGTACTTTCCCATAAGCCTTCACGCTCCTTCACTCATATTGATGCCGTCGATTATTTTAGTAAAGGCATCATAAGCATAGTGTATCACAAAGTATTCTGGCGCTCAAGAATCAAAAAAGTTATGTTATTTCCCCTGTTATCTGCAAAAAATATCTTGACAAAAATTGGAAAAGTGATAAAATATGTTTTGCGAGCGAATTGTTTTATAAACAAACAATATGCGGGACAAACAATTTTTAAAGAAAACAATTCGCATATAAAACAATCTGGAAGGCAGGCAGTCTCTTGCGCCGCAAACAGACGCAAAACAGGGAGGTGACATGATGAAAGAAACGGAACATATCAGCAACCAGGTTGGATTCGAGATTCACCGGACAGCGCATATGATGTCCAGGAAGCTGGAGGGGAAGGTGAAGGAGCTGGGAGTTGACGAGGTCACCCTGACTCATGGATGGATCATCCGGTTTCTGTACGAGAACAGGGAGAAGGACATTTACCAGAAAGACATAGAAAAATATTTTCTGGTGGGCAGGTCTACTGTGGCGAACTGCATTAAGCTCATGGAGAAAAAGGGGCTTATCCGCAGGGAGTTTGTGGAGTGCGATGCAAGGCTGAAGAAGGTCCTTTTGACGGAAAAAGGAATTCGGGCCCATGAGACGATTGAGTCAGTAATCGGGGAACTCAATTCAGATTTGCTGGAAGGGATTGAGGAAGAAGATGTAAAAACATTTCTGAGAATTATACGGAAACTCAAGAAAAATATAGAGGAGGGAGAGAGCCTATGATCAGGACTTTGTTAAAAGAGGTAAAAGAATATAAGCGGGCCTCCATCGCAACCCCATTGTTCATGATCCTGGAGGTTTTGATGGAGACGCTCATCCCATTTTTGATGGCTTCCATCATTGATGACGGAGTCAATGCAGGAGACATGGGACATATCTATAAGGTAGGCGGATTGATGGTGGTGGCTGCTGCGATTGGCCTGTTTGCCGGAATGGCAGGCGGACGTTACGGGGCAAAGGCTTCCGCCGGATTTGCGAAAAATCTAAGAGAGTCCATGTTCAACCATATCCAGACATTTTCATTCGCAAATATTGATAAATTCAGTACGGCAGGATTGGTTACCCGTCTGACTACGGATGTGACTAATCTGCAGAATGCTTATCAGATGACATTAAGAATGTTTACCAGGGCTCCGGCCAGCATGCTGTGTGCTATGATCATGGCATTCAGTATCAATGCACGACTGTCACGCATCTATCTTGTCGCAGTCATTATTCTGGGAGTGATTTTATTTTTCATCATCCGGCATGCTACCGGTTTTTTCGAGCAGGCATTTCCAAAATATGACGATTTGAACGCATCTGTCCAGGAAAACGTGTCTGCTGTCCGTGTTGTGAAGGCTTATGTCAGAGAAGATCAGGAGACGAGCAAATTTCAAAGAGCCAGCCAGAACATTTATAATATCTTTGTAAAAGCGGAATGTAATGTTATTGTGAATGCGCCGCTGATGATGTTTACGGTATATACCTGTATCATTTTAATTAGCTGGTTCGGAGCAAAGATGATTGTAAGCTCCACTTTGACGACCGGAGAATTGATGAGTCTGTTGGCGTATTGCATGAATATTTTGATGAGCCTGATGATGCTGTCCATGGTATTTGTCATGATTTCTATGAGTATGGCAAGTATCCGCCGTATTTCCGAGGTTTTGAATGAAAAAAGTGATCTGGAAAATCCGGCGCAGCCTGTTTATGACGTGGCAGATGGAAGCATTACGTTCCGGCATGTGGATTTTGCCTATAAAAAAGACAGCGCCGAGCCGGTGCTGAAAGATATAAATTTAGACATCCGTTCCGGAGAGACCATCGGTATTATCGGCGGGACCGGAAGCGCCAAGACCAGTCTTGTCAACCTGGTCAGTCGTCTGTACGACGTGACGAAAGGGGAAGTGCTGGTAGGCGGACGAAATGTGAAGGAATATGATATGGACAGTTTAAGAAATCAAGTGTCTGTGGTGCTGCAGAATAATGTGTTATTTTCCGGCAGCATTTTAGACAATCTGCGCTGGGGTGACGTGAATGCCACGGATGAGGAATGCGAGGCAGCCTGCCGTCTGGCCTGTGCGGATGAATTTATCCAGAGATTCCCGGACAAATATCATACTCATATTGAACAGGGCGGAAATAATGTGTCCGGTGGCCAGAAGCAAAGGCTTTGTATTGCACGTGCCTTGCTGAAAAAGCCGAAAATCTTGATTCTGGACGACAGCACCAGCGCGGTGGATACGGCTACGGACAGCAAAATCCGCCGGGCATTTAGGGAGGAAATTCCAGATACGACCAAATTGATTATTGCTCAGAGAATTTCCAGTGTGCAGGATGCGGACCGCATCATTGTCATGGAGGAAGGCCGAATTGACGGATTTGGAACTCATGAAGAGCTGCTTGCAGGAAATGAAATTTACCGTGAGGTCTACGAATCACAGACCCAGGGCGGCGGAGATTTTGATGAAAAGGGCAGAGCGGACTTTGATGAATCCACAGAAGAACGCGAATCTGCCAGAGCGATTCAGAAGAAGGGAGGTGCAGCATAATGCCGGGACCAATGAACAGAGGACCAAGGGGAATGAAATCACAGGTAAAGAATCCTGGAAAATTGCTTGTACGGCTTATGAAATATGTGTTCCGTGATTACATGATCCACTGCATTTTCGTATTTATCTTTATTTTCCTTGGAGTCATTGCAAATGTGCAGGGAACCATGTTTACAAAGAATCTGATTGACGATTACATCACACCGTTTTTGCTGACAGATTCACCGGACTTCACGCCTCTTGCACACGCAATCGGCAGAGTGGCTGTATTTTATGCAATCGGAATTGTCTCGACATATGCATACAACCGGATTATGGTGACAGTGACCCAGGGAACACTGCGGAATATGAGAAATGAATTATTTGCCCATATGCAGAAGTTGCCGATTAAATATTTTGATACCCATGCTCATGGGGATATTATGTCGGTCTACACCAACGATATTGACACGCTGCGCCAGATGATCAGCCAGAGTATCCCTCAGATTATCAACAGTGCATTTACCATTGTCAGTGTATTTATCAGTATGTTAATTTTGAATATTCCTTTGACAATTGTAACTTTGATCATGGTGGCAGTGATGTTGTTCTGCTCCCAGAAAGCGGCGGGAAACAGCGGAAAATATTTCCTGGAGCAGCAGAGGAACCTGGGCGCGGTAAACGGCTATATTGAGGAAATGATGAACGGGCAGAAGGTGGTGAAGGTATTCTGCCACGAGGAAGAAAGCAAGAAAGAATTCAAGGAACTCAACGACAAGCTGTTTGTGAGCGCAGACAGGGCCAATACATTTGCCAATTTCCTTGGACCGATCAATGCGCAGCTTGGCAACATCAGCTATGTCATTTGTGCGATGGTGGGAGGAATCCTTGCCTTGAATAAGGTAGGCGGATTTACCCTGGGCGGTCTTGCCAGCTTCCTCACCTTCAACAAGAGTTTCAGTATGCCGATCAACCAGGTCAGCCAGCAGCTCAACGCTATCGTTATGGCTATGGCAGGCGCGGAAAGAATATTTCGGTTGATGGACGAAAAAGAGGAAACAGACGCAGGCTACGTCACCTTGGTCAATGTGACCGAAGAAAACGGGGAACTCAAGGAGAGCAAAGAGCGTACCGGAAGATGGGCGTGGAAACATGTCCACCAGGCGGACAAATCGGTGGACTATGTGGAACTGATGGGAAATGTAGTTTTCGACGGCGTGGATTTCGGATACAATGATGACAAGATTGTGCTTCATGATGTGAAATTGTTTGCGGAACCGGGACAGAAGATTGCCTTTGTAGGCTCCACCGGAGCAGGTAAAACGACTATCACGAATCTGATCAACCGGTTCTATGATATTCAGGACGGGAAGATTCGTTATGACGGCATCAATGTAAATAAGATTAAGAAGGCAGATTTGCGCCGTTCTTTGGGAATCGTGCTGCAGGACACCCATTTATTTACCGGGACAGTCAAGGAAAATATCCGGTTCGGCAAACTGGACGCAACAGACGAGGAAATTGTGGCAGCGGCAAAACTGGCAAATGCGGATGGATTTATCCGCAGGCTTCCCAATGGATATGACACCATGCTTACCGGCGACGGGGCGAACTTAAGCCAGGGGCAGAGGCAGCTTCTTGCCATTGCCAGGGCAGCGGTGGCAGACCCGCCGGTATTGATTCTGGATGAGGCGACCAGCTCCATTGATACGAGGACAGAGAGAATCATCCAGGAAGGTATGGACCGGCTGATGAGCGGACGGACCACATTTGTGATTGCGCACCGGTTATCTACGGTACGCAATTCCGACTGTATCATGGTACTGGAACAGGGCAGGATTATTGAGCGCGGAACGCACGACCAGCTGATAGAAGAGCAGGGGAAATATTATCAGTTGTATACAGGAAATGCGATTACGGCGTGAGAAGGATGGATTAATGTTGATATGTTAAGATAATAAGTCGCCTGGGTCATAGTTGTATGGCTCAGGCGACTGTTTTTGCAATTATAGAGCAGTTAAGATTGTTTTTTCATTTTTGAATGTTGAAATAAGGCAGTTATCCTTTCCTTTTGTATTTTCTTACGACAGATTAAAATAAAGTAATGGATTGTTAAGGATACAAAAGAGGAGGCAGAAAGAAGAAATGGTATACGGATATGTGCGTGTAAGTACAAGGGAGCAGAATGAAGACAGGCAGCTGCTTGCGCTGGATGAAAAAAAGGTGCCGAAAGCCAATATTTTTATTGATAAGCAGTCAGGTAAAGACTTTGAACGGCCGATGTATCAGAGAATGCTGCGGAAATTAAGACCGGACGACCTGATCTATGTGAAAAGCATTGACCGCCTGGGACGGAATTATGAGGATATTCTGGAGCAGTGGAGGGTTCTGACAAAGGAGCTCAAGGTAGATATCGTGGTTCTGGATATGGAACTTTTGGATACCAGGAAGGGCAAGGACCTGATGGGGACATTTTTGAGCGACATTGTACTGCAGGTGCTGTCTTTTGTGGCGGAAAATGAGCGGAAGAATATCAGGCAGAGGCAGAAAGAAGGAATACAAGCGGCGAAGCTCAGGGGCGTGCAGTTTGGCAGGCCGAGCCATCCGGTGCCGGACGATTTTGAACAGATATGTTATAGATGGGAGAGTGGCGAGCTTTTGGGGAAAGAGGCGGCAGAACTCTGCGATATGCCGCTGACCACATTTTATGGAAGGGCGAAGAAGATGAAAGAGGAGTCGGGGTGGTAGGGAAATGTAAAAGGTAATTAGAAAATGTAATATTATTGTATTTTTATGGATTGTAACGAACAAATTTAAAGAGAATGTTGAGGAAAACTACTTTTAAGTGTATACTATTTGTAAGAAAAGGGGGTGGATTATGGGAAGGATAGACACTATTACTAAGGAATATATACGAAATCCGATTGTTTTTGCTGATGCGTTCAACCAGTTCCTGTACCATGGGGATCAGAAAATAGATCCTGCCCGGCTGACAGAATTGGATACAACGGAAATTGTGGTTCCTTATGGGGCAGATGGCGCGGATATGCCGGAGCAGAAATACAGAGATGTGCTGAAGCTTTTAAACGCTATGACGGATGGTGAAGCTGCATACTGTGTTATGGGTATCGAAAACCAGACTGAGATTCACTATGCCCTTCCTGTCAGAAACGGTGTTTATGACTTTCTCCAACTGTCCCACCAAGTCAGTGAAGCGGCAAACTCCCATAAGAAAGCCATGAAGGAAAAGGCGGCCGGACAGTCAGATGGGAAACCGTCAGGGGAAGAACCAACAACCGGGGAGTTCCTGAGCGGCTTTTGGAGAACAGATCGTCTTGTACCAGTGATTACTCTTGTAATATATTTTGGGGCTGATGACTGGGACGCGCCTCTTTCCCTAAAAGAAATGTATTCCAATACCAACAGCATAATCCTGGCACATGCGCCTGATTATCACGTGAATCTGACCGCTCCAAAAGAGATGTCAGATGGGGAGATTGATGAATTCCATTCGACCCTGCGGGAAGTGATGCTGTATATCAAATATTCCAAAAACAAGGCAAAATTGGATGAAATCATAGAAAAGAATTTCAAGTTCAAAAGTATGGAAAGACAGGCGGCGGATGTAATCAATATCATTACGGGATCCAGGTTGAAGTATCCCGAGGGAAAAGGAGATGTGAACATGTGTTTGGCGATTCAACAAATGCGGGAAGAAAGCAAGATAGAAGGCAAGATAGAAGGCAAGATAGAAGGCAAGATAGAAGGCGCGGTTTTAATGTGCAAAAATCTGGGAGTGTCTTTGACAGATACGATAAACCAGATTGCGGAGATATTCCATTTATCTGAAAGTGAATCTAATGAAGCGGTGAAGCAATATTGGTAAAAAGACAGTGGATGCGTACCTGACTGGAGACGCATCCACTTTTTGAGTGATGACAGATACATTGTTTGTTCAAGAAGTTCCGGCATAACGGATGAATTCTAAAAAGATTACTTCCATGCGATTTTTAAGCGGCGGCATCGCTGTAATGTACAACCGCGATTTCAGTCATAATATTTTTTGATCTGGCTATAATTTTTTCTAACTGAACTTAATGGCTATAAGAAACCTCACCGCATTGTGTGCACACCTGGGAGGGAACATCTTCCATACTGATATTTCTAAAAAATAAAACGCCATTACGAAAAAGTGTACTTTTTCGTAATGGCATATCCTCTGCAAAATTCTTAACCATTCTATACTACTATCGGCAATTAGTCAATATAATTAACCCCTTTTTTGTACAATTTAACGAATTTCCCTCAAATGGGAATCATTACTAAAAAGTACACTTTTTCGTAACCGCTTTCTGGATATGGGATGTTATCAGGTCCTGAAATCTTACATTCCAGGAGGAAGAGGAGATGCCGCCAGAGAAGATATGCAAGACTGTCCACCAGTATAATCAGAAGCCGGTTTCGGAAGCTGATATGCAGAAGCTATTGGAAATCGCAGAGGACTGCCGGGAGGTCAAAAACTATGTATATACCCGGTATGGCGGGATAGGGAGCCTTTCAAAGATTTATCCGGGCTATACGGTTCAGAATGAGATGACTGGAAGCGGACTGAGAGAAAAGCTTGGTCTGCCGTCGGTGTATTTTTACCTTGCAGTATTTGATGCACTGGCGGATATAAAGAGTCAGTGGACGAGGACAAAATCAAAAGTCTCAAAATTGGTCAATAAAAACGAAAATCTCATCCCGGAAGAGAAGCATTATCTCCGGTTTCTGCTCAAGGTCAATAATGCCTTTGACGCCGTGCTGAACCAGAAGCCGGTAGAGTTGGAGAAGAAGCTCCACAGGCAGTACACTGATTTGGCAGAGCAGGTAGATATGGAACGGATGCACCGTTATCTATGCAGGCAGGTGCGAAAATACCTTGTGAAACTGCATACGGATACGGCTGATGGCTTTACCATAGCAGAGCGGGCATACCGCTATGCTGACCATGGAATCTATATTTCTATCAAAGAAAAGAGAAAACGGATTTTTGTGCCTTTGACAGACAGCAAGCAGTATAAATGTCAGTCTTACATCAAGCTGTATCCAAAGGAACACAATCTGGAAATCAAAGTGCCGGTATACGTGGCTGTTCGCAGTCACAAGGACTATGAGAACCAGATTGGAGCAGCGGTCGGTTTTTATACGATGCTGACGACAGATGAAGGTCATAGATATGGCGAAAATCTTGGGGATTACCAGATAGAATATTCTGACTGGATGCGGGAGCAGACAGGGAGCTACAACCGCAACAAGGGCAATAACCCCGGACGTAAGAAATATAACGCTAAAAAGCGGAGGTTCGAGGAACGGCTCCACAGCTATATCAATCAGGAGTTAAACCGTTTTCTGCAGACCGAAAAGCCGGAGGTTGTGTATATCGTAAAACTGCCCAAACCCCGTGCAGGAGGTTTCAATAAAAGAATTAACCATTCCGTAGCCCAGTGGCAGAGAGGTTATATCCGAAAACGGTTGGTCCAGAAGTGTAAGGAGCAGTCGGTTGAGATTATAGAGGTACTGGG
Organism: uncultured Lachnospiraceae bacterium; assembly: GCA_947564305.1. The sequence goes on from CANOBT010000003.1 coordinate 45,276, forward strand.
AAAAGATATCAGCAATGAATGCAGCAAATGCGGCACCATGGGAAAAAAGGCAGATGGAAGATTTGTTTGTGCCGTCTGCGGCTATGAAGCGGAAGAAAAGACCAATACCGCCCGGAATGTAAAGAAACGAGGGCAGGGGGACGGGGCGCTGCGGTGAGTTTATTTTAGAGGTATTTAGAATTATTTAAAATGTTTTTGGCTGCACGGTTGAGGTGTAAGCGCACAGCGGAAAGTTAGTTTGGTCATTAGAACAACTGCATAGATAAATTTCGGTGATGAACCGAAGTTTTACCGTGAGGAAGTGAAACGACACTTCCGGGACTAGGCGGTGGGTTCATGATAAGACGGGCATGAGGTGCCTGTTATATAAAAAATGGTGTATTGATATGTAGGTGTATGTATTATATTTTATTATGCATGTCGGTACGGCAGATACGGCATTAGAAGACAGGCGGTGGTGAAAACCAGGAGGCCTGTGTATTGGGTATGCCAGGACCCTGTGAACATGAGAAGCGCACGCAGGTCATCAACCTTCGGTTGGTGACAAAGTAAGAGGAAGTGCGCTGATGCGCACGCAGGTCATCAACCTTACGGTTGGTGACAAGTCATGAGGTAGCAGGGAGCGAAGCGGAGTGATCCGCAGCATTTACCGGGGAGGTAAATGTCCAATATGCCTTATTTAATAAAAAGTTTGTGTCAGAAAAAGGCGTGGCAGTTGGAAAGAGAACTATGAAAAAGTCAGGATGATTCTATGAGGAAAACTGATAAGAAACAGGCGGAAGATTTTGTACAATTATTAAAACGCGCACACGAGGAAATCAAGCGTGCATTACAAATAAAGAATCATCAGGCAGCAATGGAGCTTTTGGAGGAATGCCAGAGCTGTGTAATCCGCCTGGGAGAATTGATTGAAAGTATGGAAGGGGAGGAAACAGCAACCATTCCATTGTTAGAGGATTACTGTGAACTCATTTATCAGAATTATGAACAAATCAGGCTAGGGTTGGCAGTAAATGAAAGCAAGATATATAAGATTCTAAATAAAGCGGTAATTCGGATTGAAAACAGTATCAGAAATGATATCCATGAACAGATAGAAGCGGTGTTTCTGCCATATAAAGCATCTATGTGGGACTCTCTGGAAAGTATATGGAAAGCGGCAGACGAAGATCCGAACTGCGATGCTTATGTGATTCCGATTCCATATTATGACAGGAATCCGGATGGCAGCTTTCGGGAGATGCATTATGAGGGAGACCAGTACCCTAAGGATGTACCAGTGACTGATTATAGAGAATATGATTTTGTGGAACGCCGACCGGATATGATATTTATACATAATCCATACGATGACTGTAATTATGTGACCAGTGTAGACCCATTTTTTTATTCAAAGAACCTGAAGCAGTATACAGAAAAATTAGTGTATGTACCATATTTCATTTTGGGAGAAATCGATTCGGAAAATGAAGATGCTGTTAAAGGAATGGAACATTTCTGCACCGTACCTGGCGTATACAATGCGGATCAGGTGATTGTGCAGTCAGAGAAAATGCGGCGGGTATATATTGATGTGTTAACCAGATATGCCGGAAAAGATACGAAAAAGTACTGGGAAGATAAGATCTGGGGACTTGGATCACCAAAGGTAGATAGAGTATTGAGTACAAAACTAGAGGATTTAGAAATACCGGCGGATTGGAAAAAAGTTCTGGAAAAATCAGATGGAAGTTGGAAGAAAGTTATTTTGTATAACACCAGTGTGAGTGCTTTGCTTCGGCATGAGGAAAAGATGTTGGAGAAGATGCGCAGTGTCCTGCAGACGTTTTATGAAAATAGAGATGAAGTTGCGTTACTGTGGCGTCCACATCCGCTGATTAAGGCAACCATAGAATCTATGCGGCCTCAGCTTTGGATGGATTATCTGGAGATTGTGGATGAATACAGGGAGCAGGGATGGGGGATATATGATGACTCGTCGGATTTGGACAGGGCGTTGGTGATGAGTGATGCGTATTATGGAGACCCGAGTTCCTTGGTGGAGTTATGCAGGAACGCGGGAATGCCGGTGATGATACAAAATGTGGAGGTATAAGACATGATGAAATATATCATTGTGCAGGCAGGCGGAAAAGGAACACGTCTGAAGCATCTTACAAGGAATAAGCCCAAAGCCCTCGTGCCTGTGGAAAACCTCCCTATGCTTTTTCATTTATTTCGGAAATATCCAGATAAACGATTTGTAATTATTGCGGATTATAAAAAAGAAGTTATGCATGAATATCTGGAAATATTTGCAGATGTGAAATATCAGATTGTAGATGCAGACGGTACAGGGACCTGTGCAGGTATAAAGCAGGCAATAGATTTAATTCCTGAAAAGGAACCATTCATGTTGATATGGTCGGATTTGATCCTGCCGGATGCAATGGAGCTTCCGGAAGGATATCGGGATTCCGTAGAGACGGTAAACCCGAAGGAGGATTACATAGGAATCTCACAGACATTTCCCTGCAGATGGTCTTATAAGGACGGGGCATTTATAGAGGAGAGTTCTTGCGAGCATGGCGTGGCAGGATTTTTTCTGTTTTCAGAAAAAGAAAAAATAAAATTTATGCCTGAAAGCGGAGAGCTTGTGCGCTGGATGCAGCAGAAACATTTGAAATACAATGAAATCGGGCTCACAGGGACGAAAGAGTTTGGGTTGTTGGAAGAATATAACAAACTGGAGCAGGAAAAATGCCGTCCTTTTAATAAAATGACAATAAAATCAGACAGGGTTATCAAAGAAGGGATAGACGAACAGGGCAGAAGATTGGCGCGCAGAGAATGCGCATGGTATGACAAGGCAAAGGAAATCCATATTCCGTCATTGCCGGAAATTTACGGGACGGATCCATTGGAGATGGAGCGAATCCGTGGGAAAAACATTTATGAATGCCGTCTGCCTTATGAGGAGAAAAAAGAAATCCTGAGAAAATTGGTGGAATCTCTGCAGATGCTCCATGAAGCAGAAAAGATTCCGGCGGATACCTTCAGTATCAAAGAAGCCTATTTCAATAAAACGTTTGACCGTATACGGGATATCAGGGACCTGGTGCCATTTGCCAATGAAAGATTTATCACGATAAACGGACAGAGATGCAGGAATGTTTTCTTCTGCAAGCGGGAACTCGAACAGAAACTGGAGCAGATTCGTTGTGACAGCTTCTGCCTGATCCATGGAGATTGTACATTTTCAAACCTGATGCTTCGGGAGGATGGAAGTCCGGTCCTGATAGACCCCAGGGGATATTTTGGTCATATCGAATTGTATGGAGACCCGCGTTATGACTGGGCAAAGCTGTACTATTCCATTGTGGGAAATTATGACCGCTTTAACCTGAAAGAATTTGACTTGCAGATAGGAGAAAAGGAAGTCCGGCTTGATATCAAGTCAAATCAATGGGAAGACATGGAGGAAGACTTCTTCAAGATGACTGGTACTGTTCCGGAGGAAATCAGGCTGCTGCATGCAGTGATCTGGCTTTCCCTGACTACGTATGCGTGGCAGGATTATGATTCAATATGCGGCGCGTTTTACAATGGGGTGTATTATCTGGAGGATGTGCTATGATTTCATATTACCAAGACGTGATAGATGTGATTAGAGACTCTCTTGAATCTATCCAGGAAGAACAATACGAACAGTTGATAAATGAATGCACAAATATATTAAAGAGCGGTGGAAAGATCATTGCCAGCGGTTTGGGAAAGAATGTGCCTATTTGTGAGAAGTTTGTAGGAACATTAAACTCTTTGGGAATAGATGCAAGATTTCTCCATACCAATACGGCAATACATGGTGACTTGGGAATGGTAGACAAGAATGATTTGGTGATTCTTTTATCAAAGGGCGGCAATACACATGAAACAGTAATATTAGCCGGGCATCTTCAAAATAGAGGTACGAATACCTGGCTGATGACATTTACAAAAAAATGCAAAAGCGCGGAAATTATAAAGAAACAACTAATTATGTATCTTCAGAATGAAGGGGATGAGTGGGATATAGTACCTAATAATTCTACATCGGTATATCTTATTGTGCTTCAGGGAATCGCTATTGAGATTGGAAAGAGAATGAATGTGACAATTGATAGCTTTAAGGTAAATCACCCAGGCGGTGGGATTGGAGCAAAACTCAGTGGGAAAAATCTGTGGTAAGGATACGTTATAACGGAGGAAAGGCATTTTGGATATCTGGCGAGATATAGAGGAAAAATATAACTGCTCATTAAAGGGAAGGGCCAGGTGGCTTAGATATAAAGAAAAATATCAAATAGACGAAGAATGGTATCTGATATTGATGCCAGCATATAATGAAAAATTAAATTATAAAGCTTTTTTATATCTTGCTGATTTTATGAACAGAAAATATATAAAAAAAACATTGGTAATACTTCTTGAGCAAGGAAAGACCAATTCTGTACCCTCCAATATGCAGGAACGTGTGTACATAGAGAGCGTTGATGAGAAAATGATGACGGAGCTTGTTTCGTATTACAGATTACAACAGTTTTTCAGAAATATTGTTGTTATAACGATGGAGGAGCCTTTCGGGACAGGAGGAATAGTCGGAAAGTGCGGTATTACATTAGATGATTATGTAAGGGATGCACTTTACGTGTGAAAAAAATGATAGCTTCCAAACAAGATAAAGAAATCATACAGGAATGTATAAAGGAAAATAGAGCGCGGCTGCTAAATAGAAAAGTGTTGATTTTTGGATGTACTTTATACGGAAGAGACATTCGGGATGGACTTATTGGCTGTGGAATAGAGTTATGCGGATTTATTGACAATAACAAGAGCAAAACAGGGAAGAATTGTCTTGGTGTTCCGGTTGAATCACCAGAGAAAATGCTTGTACCCTACATTAAAGAATTGTGCGTCATTATCTGTTCAAAATATCAACAGGAAATGATCAGGCAGGTTTTGAAATACGGATATGATGAGGGAAACCTGTTGATTATTGATGTGGCTGAAGCGGGAAATCACGTTTCGGATGGTCTGGATTCGGTTAGGAATGCTTATGAAGATGTAAAAAAGGGCTATGCTTTATATCTCAATATTATCAAAAAATATAAAACAAAAGATAAGTTGTTTGTGTGCCCTTATCCGGGCACAGGAGATATATATATGGCCTGCATATATCTTCCGGAATACTTAAAAGAACATTTAATAGAGGAATATACGCTTGTTGTGGGAAGCGAAAGCTGCAGAAAAGTTTGCGATATATTTTGTATTGAAAATATATGTGTGCTGAAAAAGAGTGACATAGATTACCTCCTTAAAGCATGGGAATTCCTTGGAACAGATAAGATGAATGTAAAACCTTTGCTGCATTGGGGATGGAGATGCAAAAAATTTCTTTTTTCTAATAACCATCCACAGATTACTTTTGCAGAAATGTTTTTATATGATATTTACGAATTTCAAAGGAAGCCGGAAATGCGGCTGCCTGACAGATGTAAGGATTTACAGGAAATTCACTCTTTTTTTGACAGTAAAGGATTATGTAAGGGGCATACTGTGATTCTCGCACCATATGCGGGTTCGTTTGTTTCAGAGATACCGATAGGTTTTTGGGAGAAACTTGCCTTAAGGTTAAGAGAACAGGGATATTCAGTATGCACAAATTGTGCGGCGGATAAAGAAGTACCGGTAAGGGGGACTATACCTGTTACATTTCCTTATTCCTGGGCTGTTGATTTTGTTGATTTTGCAGGAGTGTTTGTGGCGTTGAGAAGTGGACTGTGCGATATAGTCAGTTCTTCCAATGCAAAGATGGTTATTTTGTACGAAGATGGTTTTAATGCTTCCAGCTTGGAATATTTTGGCTTAGTCAACATGGGAATCGGGGAATCAAATCATATTTCTGAAATCATCTATAAAGGAAATGATGAAATTATTATAGGGGACATTTTGGGTATGTTCTGAAAGGAAACTGTATGGTAATCGGAATATATGGAACAGGGAATTATGCAAAGGAATTGTTATATGAAATCGAATGCGCAAACAGAATTTTACATAAGATGTTTGAAGATTCCCATTTTAAGGATGAACTTGAAATCAAGATAAAATATTTTGCGGAAACAATTAGAAATTCAGATACGTTTGAGAATACAAAGGTCATTAATGCTGAAGAAATAAATGATAATGATATTGATTTATTAATAATAGCAGCAGGGGCTTATTTGGAAATTGTAGATTATTTAAAAGAACATAATCCTGATTATGAGAGACTTAAGAAGAAAATAGTAAGAAGTACACAAATAAAGTTTGAGAGAAGAAAATTAGGGCAGATTTTGTCTGGACTGCCAAGTAGGAATGAGTTTTTTACCGAAAAGGAAACCGGCGGGTTATTTAATATAAAGGACAACAGGCTTAACATCGAGGGAAATGACGGCAGATATTATGTGTTATGTCCATATGGTTTTGGAGATACGTTATATTTATTGGGATACATTGAAGAGTATGTAAAAAGATGGAACATTAAAGAAAAGGTATGCGTAATAATAAAAAAATCTCATAAATTTGTGGTGGATGCGTATCCGTTTATTGAAAGTGAGATAGCGGATGATGAATTGGTGGACAAACTAAATAAATATATGATAGCGCATCAGTTATGGAAACTAGACAACTTTCTTTATGGTCATTTTGAAAAAAATGAAGATGGAACTTTAAGCAATGACACAGCAATATTTGCATGGACAACAATGTTAGAACAATATTGCAGGCTTGTGTGTGATATTCCTATATCTTCGAAGTTTTCACCTCCAAGGATAAAGTTCGATGTAAGAAAACGAAAATATGACAGCATAAATTGGGAGACAACGGTTTTCATATTGCCATTGGCCACTACCTGCGAAAAAATAGATGATAATTTTTGGAAAATTATTGTAGAAAAAATAAAAAATAAGGGTTACGGGGTAGCCGTCAATATGGCGGGCAAGATGCCATGGATCAATAATGTTACACAAATATATGAATCTGTAGAAGACACCTTGTATTATTGTTCTAAATGCAGGGCGGTAATATCTTACAGAAGTGGTATGACTGATCTAGCTGCATTCCTTAATACGGATTTACATGTTATCAATCCGACAGAGTATTGGTGTAAAGAATGGGATGTTAAGATTGCGTGTGAAAGAAATAACATCTGGAATTATCTTGTAGAAAAAGACCAATATTTGAGTATTGCAGAAGAAATTGTGAGAAAGATATAAAACGCTGAAACAGAGATGCGAGGAGAGATTAAATGAAAAGGTTAGCAATTATCATTCAAAGATATGGCGCTGAGGTATGCGGAGGCGCTGAGGTTCATGCGCTTAAAATGGCTGAGTACCTTACTGCTTATTTTGAGGTTACAGTATTAACATCAAAAGCAATTGATAATATGACATGGGAAGATGTATATGAGAATGATATAGAATTGATTAATGGGGTTACGGTCAGGAGATTTTCGGTAGATAAAATACGGAATTCGAAAGATTACGATGAGGCACTTAGCAAAGCAAAAAAATATGATGCTTCTTTAGAAGAACAGGAGGCATGGATGAGGGAAAATGGACCATGTGTTAGTGGACTAATTGAATATATAAAAGAAAATAAAGATTATTTTGATTTTTTTTATTTTGTAACTTATGTATTTTACCCAACATATTTTGGGATAAAAGAGGTAGGAGAAAAGGCAATCTTTAATCCATGCGCCCATGATGAGATGACATTATATTTTGATATGTTTAAAAATTCTTTCAGAGATGCAAAGGCAATTTTTTACAATTCTTATGAGGAAAAACTGCTGTGTCAAAAAATCTTTGATTTGGAAGGAAAAATTGATAATGACGGACGTGGGGGCGATGCGGCAAGTATTCCTGAACACTATTCAGCAGAAGAATTTAAGAAAAGGCACGGTTTAAATGATTTTATTGTTTATGTTGGAAGAAGTGATTTTCATAAGGGAATTAAAGAATTATTTGACTATTTCATTAGATATAAGGAGCATAGAGATAGTGGGCTGAAATTAGTGTGTATGGGAAAAGGAGATATGCCTTTTCCACAAAGAAATGACATTATCAATCTTGGTTTTGTTTCGGAAGAAGAGAAGTATAGTGGAATAGCCGCAAGTAAATTACTGGTATTGCCGTCAAAATATGAAAGCTTATCAATCGTTGTTCTTGAAGCGATGTCCTTGAAAAAACCTGTTATAGTAAATGCATCGTGTGCAGCTACAAAAGGCCACTGTGATAAGGGAAATGCAGGGTTATACTATGACAATTATTATGAATTCGAAGCCTGTATGGATTATCTGTTGGATCATGAAGAGGTGGCAAAACAGCTAGGTGAGAATGGCAAGAAGTATACTGATGAAAATTATTCATGGAAGGCTATTGCTAAAAGTTTTGTCGAACTGACAGAAAAAATGTGAGGAAATATAATATGAGTGAAGTAAGTGTCAAGGCCATAATGGAGGAAATCCATACAAATATAAGGAAAAAAAACATGTCTATTGCGGAGTTATATGATGGAACTAATTACTATGTCCGCAGAATGGAAGAGATAAAACAATATAATGATGTGGTTATTGTTGGTGCGGGACATCATGGAAAAATTGTATTAAAGATGATTCTGCTCGAAAAAAGCGGAATGAATATTACACTTTGTGACAATAATCCCAACGTGGGCAATGTACTTGTTCAGGGCTATAAGGTATGTTCTGTGGAGGAAGCGGTTCAAACACACCCGGATGCCTTTTTTGCTATTACACCTGATGGGTTTGAAACGGAACTATTCAGGCAATTGTATTGTCTGGGTGTTAAGCCAGAGCAAATGTCAGTTTTTTCATTGGGGTTTGCGGGAATCAGATGCGAGTAAATTAAAAATGGAGCAATTATGATGTGGCATATTTTTGGAGCAGACGGGTACATAGGGAGGCAATTGTTAGATTATTTGCCAGACGAAATTGAGCGTATTTGCTATAGCAGAAAAAGCATTGAAGGATTCAAGCAATTTGATTTATTGCAGACAGATGTTTTTGAATTTGACAATATTGGTGAAGGAGACTTTTGCGTTTTCTTGGCGGCAATTTCATCACCTGATTTCTGCAGAGACAATGAACAGACAGCGTATGAAGTTAATGTTGAAGGAACAGAGAAATTCATCGCACATTTGATTGACAGAAAGGCAAGGGTTTTGTTTTTTTCCTCCGATGTCGTATATGGGGATACAGGAAATGAAATCCTGAATGAAAGTGGAAGATGCTTGCCGGGAGGAAACTATGCGCGAATGAAATATGGGGTGGAATCCTTTTTTAAAAACAGTCCATATTTTAAAGTTTTTCGTTTGTCTTATGTGTTTTCTGCTACTGACAAATTTATGAAATATCTGCATTCCTGTGCAGAGAAGGATTATGAGGCGGAAGTATTTGAAACTCTTCATCGAAGCGTTATCTACATTGAAGATATTTTTGATGCGATAGTTGCTCTTTCTAAAAAATATGAGGGTTTTGATAACTGTATATTTAATTTATCAGGCCCAGAAGTTTTATCCAGGAAAGACATGGCAGATATTTATAAGGAAAATATAAATAGATGCTTAAGGTATAAGGTAATAGAACCTGGAAAAGGTTTTCTTGATGCAAGGCCGGCGGAGATTAGAACAAAATCGCTATATTTAGAAAAGCTGTTGGAAAGAAAACCGACGTTGATATCAGAAGCTGCGAAAAAAGAAAAAGTAAAAATGGAAAGCAGGTAATGGGAAAGGAAAGGCTTATGGGAATAAAAGCGTTAATAACTGGAATGACAGGAATGGTTGGGTCACATCTTGCAGATTTCCTGTTAGAGAATACTGATTGGGAAATACATGGGATGCAGAGATGGAGAAGTCCATTAGACAATATTATGCATCTGATGGATAAAATTAATACAGGGGAGCGAGTATTTATCCATTATGGCGACTTAAATGACAGCGCAAGTTTATCCAATGTTTTGAATGAAGTAAAACCAGATTATATTTTCCATTTGGCAGCCCAAAGTTATCCGCTTACAAGTTTTACGGCGCCGATAGATACATTAAATACAAACATTTTGGGAACAGCCCGTTTATTGGAATGCATTCATCAATTAGGAATGGATCCGACAATACATGTATGTGCTTCAAGCGAGGTCTTTGGAAGAGTATCGAGAGACAAGCTTCCAATCAATGAAGAGTGTACATTTCAGCCTGCATCGCCATATGCTATTTCCAAAGTAGGAACGGACTTGGTAGGGAGATTTTATGCTGAAGCTTATGGCATGAAAGTTATGACTACAAGAATGTTCACTCATACAGGACCCCGCAGAGGTGATGTTTTCCATGAGAGTACATTTGCTAAGCAAGTGGCTATGATTGAAGCGGGAATGCAGCCGCCGGTTATAAAGGTTGGCAACCTCGATTCTTTACGGACATATGCCGATGTGCGTGATGCTGTAAGGGCATATTACATGTTGGTTACAGAGAACCCGGTACCGGGCGAGTACTATAATATTGGAGGAACATATACTTGTAAGGTTGGCGACACATTGCAGTTCTTTATTGAACACTCGCCTTTGAAAAATAAAATTAGTGTGGAAACAGATCCAGGAAGATTAAGGCCAATAGATGCAGACCTGCAGGTTCCCGATTGCACAAAATTTAAGGAGCATACTGGATGGGAACCACAATACACATATGAGCAGACTATGCAGGATCTTTTGGATTACTGGAGGGAAAAACTTAAAAAACAGGGAGTGTACATAAATAGATGATAATCACTAAAACCCCCTTTAGAATGTCGTTCTTTGGAGGAGGGACAGATATAGAGGAATATTTTCGTGAGCACGGCGGAGCGGTTATTTCTACTACTTTCAACAAGTATTGTTATGTAAATGTAAGGCATTTGCCTAGGTTTTTTGAATATAAAACGCTTTTAACATATTCTGATGAGGAAAAAGTCAGCCAGATAGAAGAAATAAAGCATCCTGCAATTCGTAATGCGATGAAAATGCTGGATATGCATGAAATCCGTTTGATATATGAATCTGATCTGCCTGCAAGATCGGGTATAGGTACAAGCTCATCATTTGCGGTCGGGATGCTAAATGCTTTTTACGCTTTGAAGGGAAAGTATGTTGATAAAAAACGTTTGGCGGATGAAGCTATTTATTTGGAAAGACATTTGTGTAATGAGGCAGGAGGATGGCAAGATCAAATAGCAGCTTCTTATGGGGGATTTAACAGGATTGAATTTGAGGCAGATAGATATGAAGTCAGACCTGTCATAATAAGACCTCAAAGAAAACAACAATTAGAGAATAATTTATTGATGTACTTTACTGGTTTTACTAGGTTTTCTTCTGACATACAAAAGTCGAATAATATTGTCCAAAAGCAAAACTATCCTGCTTTAGAAGAAATGCGTATGATTGTAGACGAAGCAGAAAGAATATTGACGGATTTAAGCTACAATCTCGATGATTTTGGAAAACTATTGGATTATACATGGAATCTAAAGAAGACCACAGGAAGGACAATATCAACAAGCGGAATCAATCATATATATGAAAAGGCTTTAAATGCCGGAGCTCTGGGCGGGAAATTGTTGGGAGCCGGCGGAGGAGGTTTTTTGGTATTTTATGTTCAGCCTGAAATGCAAGCAAGTGTGAAAAATGCACTAAAGGGATTAATGGAGGTCCCATTTTCTTTTGAAGAAAGCGGAACGCAGGTAATTCACTATTCTCCAGAGGAATTTGATATGGAGGTTATAGGTTGAAAGCAGTTATCGTGGCAGGAGATTCCTTGTTTGGTGTTATTCATAAAATATTAAGGGGATAGAAATGGATGGTTTAGAAATAGAACAACTAAATTCTCTGATAATTCGATATCCGGAATTGACCAATGTTCGGGACAACATATTGGATGTTTATACCATAGTAAGAGATAGCTATTTATGCGGTGGGAAATTGCTGTTGGCTGGCAACGGAGGTTCTGCTTCTGACTGTGAACATATAACAGGTGAACTAATGAAAAGCTTTACATTGCCTCGGCAGCTTGAGCGTGATTTCGGTCAGAGGTTAATGGACATTGATCAGATAAGAGGAAACTATCTCTACCATTCATTAGAAAAACCATTAGCTGCGATATCTTTAACAACACATGAGGCACTAACGACAGCATATGCGAATGACGTAGATGGAAAGCTTGCATACGCTCAGCAGCTGCTTGGCTATGGGACAAAGAATGACATCTTTTTGGGCATTTCTACATCGGGGAATAGTGAAAATGTAGTATATGCGGCAATAACAGCCAAAGCTATCGGACTGAAGGTAATAGCATTGACAGGCAGGACTGGAGGGGTGTTAGCGCAATTTACAGATGCAATTATAAAAGTTCCGGAAGAAGAACCTTTTAAAGTGCAGGAATTGCATTTGCCGGTATATCATTGCCTGTGTTTGATGTTGGAGAATTATTTCTTTAATATGTCATGATTTTGATAAATTATAAGAAAGATACAATAATGTCAAAATGCAGAAATATAGGGGGCAGTAAATGAAAATTTTAGTCTTGTGCGAAAAAGATGCAATAAATCTTCGACTAGCTAAGATAATTAGCAAATTATTAGAACGTGGACATGGGGTGGAAATATATGGCACCAGTTTAGAGGAACATAATATAAGAATGTTTAAAGGATTGGTTAATAGCGTAAACCTGATTGAGAATCTGAGCGACGAGATTGTTTCCATGTGTGATATAATTTTTTGCGCTAATGATACAGTCGGATATGTTAACAAATATAAGAAGTTTATATTTACTTATAACTGTGCAAGCAGTATGGGAACCGCATTATCCGAAGGTGGAGATTTTATGTTCCTGCCGAATGATATGCAATATGTTAATGCCAAAGTACTTTGCGCAAGTATGGTAGTTGGTGATCCACAGTTTGAGAAAAATAGTATTGCATCCGCAGAAGATAGTGAGAAGAATATATTGTTTATTGATTGTGGGCATTATCCATTTGGAAGAGAAGGGAAAAATACGCTGGCTAAGTTAATTATAGATATATGCAGGCGGTATCCGGAATATACAATAAAAATTAAACCAAGATTTTTAGAGAGTGATACGACAGGAAGAACACACTACAACCGTCTGCATTTGTATGAGTGTATTAGAAATATTGCAGAGAACAATATTCCAGATAATCTGCAGATGTTGAATTATCATGAAGAGATGGATGTTCTGATGAATTGGGCTGGATTAGTTATCTGTTCCTATACCAGTGCTTATGCAGATGCTATTGCAAGAAATAAAAAACTGCTGGTTATTTCAGGATTACCAAATGAAGATTCTGTAAATCTTAATAATCGGTTCACATGGAAAACGGAACACGATGTTATTCAAAGGACGGGCTGTCTTGTAGACTATAAAGAAATTTTTGATTATTTACCAGAGGGAAGGTATTGTAATCCAGAAGAAAAAATCAGGATAGTTCCCTATGTGGAGGGTGCGGCAGAACGAGTAGTAGAGGTTATGGAATATGTTTGGAATTGTATATTGGCAAACAAGAAAATACCAGAAAGAAAGAGGTATCAGTATTCAGATTATAAGCAGGAAATACAAACTCATTCTTCGACATGCGAATGGGATGAAGTGTTGATGTATAGGACAAGAAATTTATTGGTTTATAGTGGAACGCGCTATTTAGATGCTATACCACATCCTTTTGACATTAAGCATTATGTATCTTGGGTAGATGCTTTGTGTGATAAGAAAAATCCAATGCCATACTATGAACTCGAACCGATAAATTCCCACTATGTTCAGTATATGATTATTAATGAAGGTGAATCTATGATGGAGACACCTGTAAATCAAGGCTATTTAATGGAAGCATATTTTGTTACCGGGCGATTTGGCGAATTTGAAGAGCGGTTTATGAAGAAATTGAAATGTATGCGCGCTTATTATTGCTATAAAGGAAGATATGAACTGGCGAAAAGCAATTATAGAATTGCGGAATCTTATCTGAATGAATATATAGTGAACCATGGTAATTTTGAATGGGAAGAGTATATTACAGATTTTTTATGGGAAAAACAGATTGCTATCAATGCTCGTAGAAAGATATTTCCGTTCTCCTATGTGGAGGAAGGCTCAAAGGTTATTCTCTATGGGGCAGGTCAATATGGAAAATTGTATTGGGAACAAGCCAAAGAGTATTGCGATATAATTTGTTTTTTAGATAAAGCAGCAAAGGAGAGGTTCTGCCATTCCGTTAAAGTTATTGAGCCGCAAGAGATTGCTGATTTACAATATGATAAAATTGTTGTATGCATGGAGGATGAAGGGGTTGGCAATCAAGTTGTACAGAATTTGCTTAATATGGAAATACAGAGCGATAAAATAATATACCGTTGAATTTTTTCTTTATGTCATAACCAGTGAACGGGAATCTGATGGTTTGCTTGAAAAGAGTCAATAAATAAATTCACATATGGGATTAAGGCTTTTGTATAGGGTTGATTAACGGATATCAGAAAGGGAGTTGACGGGGCAGTATGTGTGATGTTTCTATTATAATTCCAGTTTACAATAAGGAAGATTATTTGCCGGAATGTCTAGATTGTATACTGAATCAGACATATGAAAATTTTGAGGTTCTTTGTATTGATGACTGTTCAGAAGACGGGAGTGTAAAAATTCTAGAAGAATATGCAGCAAGGGACAAAAGAATAAGAATCATTAAAAATAGTGAAAATCAGGGGGCAGGCAATTCAAGGAATAAAGGAATTGGCCAGTCATCTGGGGAATACCTTTTGATATTGGATGCAGATGACATATTCGATCAGGAGCTAGTCCGGAAGGCTTATACAAGGTGCAAACAGGAACAGTTAGATATTCTGCTGTATGATTATAAAAGAATGGATTACATTACCAAGCAGAAAAGGGAATGCTCAGTACCGTTGCCGATTCAAAGGATGATAAATAATACTGTATTTTCAAAAGGGGAGATAGAAGCGTTTTCTTTTCAGATGTGCTTGGCAGCACCGTGGGTTAAAATGTATCGAAAACAGTTTATTATTGATAGCGGTATCTGGTTTCAGAATTTAAGCAGCTCTAACGATGGTTTCTTCGGAAGGAGTATTTTGCTTACTAACGGCAGATTTTCCTATCTGGGGGAAAATTTAGTTACATATAGAACG
Source organism: uncultured Lachnospiraceae bacterium (assembly GCA_947564305.1). The sequence goes on from CANOBT010000003.1 coordinate 60,536, forward strand.
AATACAAATAATCAGATTTCAAGGATAAGTGAGCATTCAATTTTTAACTTTATCAGTGCAGTAAAGAAAATAAAAGCAAGATTAGAAATGCAAGAAGTTTTTGAAAACAATAAGAAGAGTTTCTGTTCATATGTATTGAGAGTAATGCTGGGATATCTGATTGTAATGGACAGGGATTCAGCAATTAGAGCTTATTATGATATCATGGCGGAAATAAAAGACATTTTAAGTCCGGATGCAGTATTTCTTAATAATTACCAAAAATATATTTATAAAGATTTGCTCAGCCAATCTGATATAAAAAAATACTTATGTGAATGGAATGAATATAGCTATCTTTTCCGGTATGAGGAAAAAAAGATTAAATATTTAAATGAATACTTATATCGTTCTAGAAGAAAAATTGCATTATGGGGATTTGGTTATATCGGTAGAGAATTTTTTGAAAGAAGTCGGAGAGTAAATACCCCTATTGATTTGATTGTGGACGAAAATCATGCCGCTTTTAATGAGAGCCTAGTGAAAAGGCCAGAGAGCATTGGAAAAGAGAATTATATAGTTTTAATAACAGCGCCAGAATACGGAAAAAGCATAATGGAGCGGGCAATTGAAATTAACGAAAATACAATCGTTTTTGATTTGCAGTCATATTTCATGTTTGGTTTTGAGTTGAAAGGCTGTATCTTTGATAGAATGAATTTAAAAATGTAGATTTTGTTTTAGAGAGCAAAATATTTTATATTTATAAATCTTTATAAAAATTTGAGGCAAATACTATGGACAGTAATAAACATTTAACGGCAGAGGCTATTTGTATTAATGATTCAGATATATGGTTCTCATCAATGACATTTAATGGTCTATATAGATATTGTATAAAAGAGAAAAAGACAGATTTTATCGGAAGTTTTCCAAAGGAAAAACACAATGAATGGAGACTACATGGAAAAGCTTTAAAGGTTGATGAAGAGATTTTTTTCCTGCCGAATAGATCGAGATATATTCATGTCTATGATATTAAAAGACAACAAATATTCACTTATGATATGAAGATTAATGGACGTATTAATTGTAAAAATGCTGTTCTCTACAAAGGCAGCATTTATTTTGTAAGCGAAAATCCTGAAATAACATTATGTCAAATAAACATAGAGACAAAACAAATTAAAAAATATGTAATTGACTTGAATGATTATAAGGGAGGTATCTGCCCTGATGAGGTTATTCTAAATGGAAAACTTTATTTGGCGTGTGTCTGTAAAAACATAGTGATAGAATACAATTTGGATTCAAAGACCTACCGTCTGTATAAAATTTCCAAGAGTTTTCAAGGGTTTGGGACAATTGCGTATGATGGGAAATTTTTCTGGTTTTCCGATTCAAAGAATATATTAAAGTGGAATAAAGGTACGGAAAGTGTGGAGAGTTTTGAAGGATTCCCAAAAGGTTTTGGAATGACCGTAAAAGAAAGGGACAACATTATACAACATGCAGGATTTTCCAATAAGTATAATAAAGATGAAAAACCATTTTGGTGCAGTGTAATTATGGGACAATATTTATGGCTGTTTCCATTTAGGACAAATATGATAGTAAAAGTTAATTTATTAAATATGGAAATGTCTGAATATCCTTTGCTGGATGAAGAAGAGGATAAAGAATCTTTGCATATGAGGACTCGAATAACACATTGTCATTATTTGGGTGGGATGCAGGGAGATAAATTTTTGTTTTTATCTACGAAAACAAAAAGGTTGTATATATTGAAAAATACTGGAAACGTAAATAAAAATTTCTATTCTTTTTTGACAAAAGAACCTACAAATTTTGATTTGTATTTTCGTAGTGACATTGCAATAATTGGAGAAAGTGAAAATGATAAATTAGACGACTTTCTTAAAATTATAATATGGGATAACACGCTTGAAGAAAATAATTATATTACGAATGATATAGGAAGTAAGATATTTGACTGGGTAAGGAGTAATTAGGATGGAAGAAAGAATATTAATCTGGGGAGCAGGAGAGGACTGTAAGAAAAATATAATTTTTATTCCTAATGAATGGGAGATTATGGCAATTATAGACTCTGATTTAAAGAAGCAAAACTTTAAATGGCAAGAAACACAGATTAAAATAATTTCTCCTTATGAGATTCAGAATTATGAATATGATTTTATTGTTATTATGACCACTTCATTTGAAAAAGAAATTTTTCGTATACTAATGGAAATGAAGATACCTACAATGAAGGTTATTATGGGGTGCAGAAATAAAATTCGTAATACTACGATAGAGGATAATCAGAAGTTTTTTATAAATCAGGCAGTTAGGAAAAAGGCACAGCTAGATTCTGAGTATAAATTTGAAAGCCGAAAAAAAGACTGTAAACGATTATTTTATGTTTTAGCAGGATATAAACAGGAACTATGGGATGATATTTTTGGAAGGGTAAAGCTTTTTTTGCCTGAAGATACGGATGTGTGCTTGCTGAGTAGTGGTTTGTACAATGAAACTCTTTCTGCAGTTGCATCTGCTAATGGATGGTCCTATTTGAGTACAAAGGTAAATGATGTGGCGATTATTCAGAATTTGGTGATTTCATTGTTTCAAGAAGCAGATATGATATATAAGATGGACGAAGATATCTATATTACTAAAGACTGCTGTAAAAAGATGGAGGATATTTATTATAAGATAAAATATGAGAATAAATTTGATATAGGTATGGTAGGTCCTATGATTCCTTTACATACAAATGGATTTCTTTTTATAAAAGCAATGCAGTTAGAAAAGGATTATCAGGAAAAAACAGGACATATTTTTAAATGGGGAGGACGATGGGGAGATTCGGGGTATGCATTTGATGCAGAAATTCCTAAGTTTTTATGGGCACAGGGAAATATTGACGATTTGAATAGGAAATTGTCCACTCGGAATCCAGAATATTATATAACACCTGTAAAATATGCGATTTGCTTTGTTTTATTTTCCAGAAGGCTGTATGAAGAAATGGGAGGTTTTTTTGTCAATAGAGAATGTGCAAGCTTTGGAATTGCTGGAGATGAAGGACAGATATCCGATTTTTGTATGCAGCATTGTTATTTAAATGTTGTTGCGTTGAACACTTTGTGTGGTCATTTCTGTTATCCGCCTCAAAAGGAAGCCATGCTGCAGTTCAGAAAAGAGCACTACTACTATTTTGAAGTTAGAGAGGATAATAAAAAAAAGAAATTGTTAGAAGAACTTGCTTTTAATAATAAGATATCAGATACTGATTTGTTTGGGGATATAAGATATCAAGAATTGGAAGAATACATTGATACACTTGAAAAGGAAACTGCTATTCATGTAATGCAAAATCTATTTAGCAATAATTGTGGCAAACTTTCAACCAGGCAAGAGATTAAAATTGGATTTATTACGTATTCATCGGCAGAGTGGCAGTGTGAAGAATTATATCGGAAATTTGAAAATGATCAGAGATTTAAACCGGCAATATTAATAGCACGATATCCATTTGGCAGGCAGGAAATCATAGAGGAAAAATATTTAGAAACTTGTAACTATTTTAAAAATGGAAAGTATAGCCTTTATTATGATATAGAAAGTGGACTGAGCCAAATTGATAAGTTTGATATTTTGGTATATTTTACTCCTTTTGAAATGCTGACAAAAAAATGGAATATATTGAAAAGACCAATATCCCAATTATGTATTCATATTCCATATGCATATTATCTGGTCAGTAAAGAAGGTGATGAATATTCAGATGCTTATTATGACAAGCCGGTATTTAAGCTAACATGGTTTTACTTTGCATCTTGTAAGTTGTTGGCAGAAACAGCGAGACAAAGCCAATGGTTAGGTGGATATAATATCAAAGTAAGTGGTTTCCCTAAAATAGATATTTTACTGGAAGATAAATACGATATCAGATTACCTTTATGGAAAGCGAATGATAGGACTAAAATTAAGGTTATTTGGGCTCCTCATTTTAATATGAAGGACGGAATGAATAGTACATTCCATGAAAATTATATCTGGTTTTTGGAATTTGCAAAGGAGCATCAAGAGATAACATGGATAGTACGTCCGCATCCAAGGATGGAAAGGGGGGTTTTGGAGAAGGGGATTTTCCAAACAAGTGATGAATATAAAGAATATCTTAGACAGTGGGATATTTTACCAAATGCAAGGGTTATTCCAGATGGAGACTACTATGATATATTTGTATCTTCAGATGTTATGATATTGGATAGTGTTTCTTTTTTGGCAGAGTATCAATTTACTGGAAAGCCACTTCTTTTGCTGCTTCCAGAAAATAAGCGAGAGTTGAGTGAACTGGGAAAGAAGTTGGTATCCGTCCTTTATACAGCAAGTGGAAATGATTTTAAAACGATACAAGAATTTTTAAAGAATGTTGAGAATGGGATTGATCCAAAAAGAGAAGAAAGAATAGTTTTTAGGGAAGAATATCTTAATTATATAAGTTTAAATAAAAAAACAGCAACAGATTATATATATGACACAATAGTAGAAGAAATATTTGGAATGTGATGTGAATCTTATGTGTGGAATTAATGGAATATATAAAAGATGCAAGGATTTATGTATCAGAATCAACAAGATGAATAAATCGTTAATGCATCGTGGACCTGATTCTGAGGGGATATTTATTGATGAGGAAGCAGGAGTTGCTTTTGGTCATAGAAGATTAAGTATTATTGATATAGAAAAGCGTTCTTCTCAACCAATGGTATCTAACTCAGGGCGTTGGATTTTGACATATAATGGAGAAATATATAATTATCTGGATTTAAAAGAGGACACCCGCTATTTATATAAAACTAATTCGGATACCGAAGTGATATTAGCATATATTGAATGTCATGGGATAAAAGAATTTTTAGAAAAAAGTAATGGTATGTTTGCATTTGCTTTATATGACACAGTAAAAAAAGAACTTTTCCTGTGTAGAGACCGATTAGGAATTAAACCATTATATTATTATATAGATAAGGACGCAGTAGTGTTTTCATCAGAAATTAAAGGGATTTTGAACAGTGGTCTTGTGAAAGCAATTTTGGATGAAGATTCCATAGATGATTATTTGGCATATCGTTATGTGAGAGAGCCATATACCTTTTTTAAAAACATATATCAGGTTCCATCGGGAAGTTCCATAAGAATAGGCAGCAATCATGAAATACAAACGAATTATTATTGGACAATTCCTGAGACATTTAATATGGACGATGGGTATAACGAAAATGCTGTAAAACAAGAACTTTATGAGAAACTTGAAAAAGCAGTTGTGAAAAGAATGATTTCAGATGTACCGTTAGGGACATATCTAAGCGGAGGTATAGATTCTAGTTTGCTGACAGCTATTGCTGCAAATAATACATTTAACCAACTGCATACATTTACGGTAGGATTCCCGGAATTAAATGAGTTTGAATATTCGGATTTGGTGTCGAAAAAATATAGTACTTTAAATCATAAGATTATTGTTAATGCTGAAGAGTACTGGGATAATATGCAAAGTGTAATTGAGTATAAGGACGCACCGCTTGGAGTACCTAATGAGGTGGCATTAGCCCTTATGTCTAAGGAGTTGAAAAAGGATATAACGGTTGTGATTTCGGGAGAGGGGGCAGATGAATTATTTGGCGGTTATGGAAAGATATATAGAAGTCCATTTGAATATTCTCACAGTGAAAGAAGGGTGGATTTTTATCAATATTTTATTGATAAGTACGAATATGTTCCCAGATATATAAGAGATACTGTCTTAAATATTCCAACAAAGCGTAGAGATAAATTTGATTCTGAAATCAGCCAAATTTTTCTTAATATGAGAAATGAAGAGAATGTCTTTTGGTTTTTTCATAAATATCATATAAAAGGTCTGCTTCAGAGATTGGATACAACTACTATGCTTGCATCGGTCGAGGCGCGAGTTCCATTTCTTGACCATGAGCTTATAGAATATACATATGAACATGTTCCTTATGAATTGAAGCTGCATTGGAATAATGGGGCGGATAAATGTAGGGCAGGTAAATTAAAAGCTGCTGAGTTTAGTGAGATTTATGATACTCCGAAGTACTTACTTAAGGAAGTGGCAAAAGAATTTCTTCCATTAAGTGTGATACAACGAAAAAAGATGGGCTTTCCTGTACCTTTGAATCAATGGAATGAAGAACTGGAAAAGAAGGTACGGAGGTTCGCTAAAAATGACACTTTTTGGATAAAAGGGGAAGAAATAGATGAATTGACAAAGTATTGTAAAAAAATTTCTAATGGTAATCAAATATTGTGGATGCTTATAAATCTGCAGATGTTTTTAGATACATATTTCACAGTTAAATGGATTTACTAATGGTAAGAAAACGGACATAGGTGGCAGAATGATTATTGGATATACAACAGGGGTGTTTGACTTGTTTCATGTAGGGCATCTGAATATGTTAAAAAATGCGAAAGCGATGTGCGATAGACTGATAGTTGGAGTAACAGTTGATGAATTGGTTTCATATAAGCATAAAAGAGCAGTTATTCCATTTGAGGAACGTATAGAGATTATTCGAAGTATTAAATATGTAGATGCAGTATTGCCTCAAGAGTCTATGGACAAAATGGAAGCATGGAGACACTTAAAATTTAACATTATGTTTGTAGGAGATGATTGGTATGATTCACCAAAATGGAATTGTTATGAAGAGCAGTTTGATAAAGTAGGTGTTAAGATCATATATTTTCCATATTATAAGGGAACTTCATCGACATTGATTAATGAAACGCTTTTAGGATTGAGAGGTATAAAATGAACTGTAAACTATGCAACAGCAATCATATAAAAATTACATACGAAGGAAAAATCAGAAACGGAGCACTCGGGCAGTATACGGATGCATCTGTAAAGGTTTATCAATGCCACGACTGCGGCTTGATTTGGCATGAGGATGTCCTGCCAGACTTAGGACAATATTACGAGAGCAAGGAATATCGTCAGTCATTGGAGGGAAGCTCGAAAGAGGATGATTTTTATAAAAAACATGATGGTGAAACTCTGGATAAATTTCAATATACCGGAACATCTATTTTCCGCAAAAAGTCTGTTGCTGACATAGGCTGTGGATGCGGCGCATTTCTTGACTTTTTAAAAGGGGTGTCATCTTCTCTGATTGCAGTCGAACCATCAGAAGTTTACAGAAAGGTTATGGATACGAAAGGTTTTATGACTTATCCGTACATAAAGGATGCGCTTTCTGATTGGAAAAAGAAGGTGGATGTTGTTACATCTTTTGACGTGATAGAACATGTATCTGAACCATTGGAGTTTATGAGGGATATTTACAGTCTGCTTTCAGATAGAGGACAAGCCATTATTGGAACACCGACAGAAGCGCCTGTTATGAGGAAGTTGTTGGGAGAAATCTATGAAAGAAAACTGCTTTTCAGTACACAGCATTTATGGATATTTTCTGAGAAAAATTTGAGGCAGTTGGCGCAAAAGGCCGGGTTTGAAAAAATAGAAATTAAATATTATCAGAGGTATGGTATAGACAATCTGTTGGGTTGGCTTCGGGATAAAGAACCATGTTCTGAAATAGATGAGGTGTTTATTACGGACACTTTAAATGCGGTATGGAAAAGCGAATGCAGTAAAAACGGGTTGGCGGATTACATCGTGATATATCTTGTAAAATGAGAGTAGAAAAAGGAGCGAAGGTGTTGAAAGTTGTATCTTTTATACCGATTAAACTAAATAATCAAAGACTGCCAGGAAAAAATACCCTTCCATTGGGGGGGAGACTGATGTGTGACTATATTTTTGAGACAGTTAAGGAGATTGCAGAGATAGATGAGAAATATGTTTACTGCAGCAGCGAATCTATCAGAGAGCATATCCCACAAGGGCTGACTTATCTGAAACGTGATTCATATTTGGATGGATTCCAAGTGAAAGGGTTGGAAATCATAGAATATTTTCTACGTGATATTAATGCAGATATCTACGTTCTGACCCATGTGACACAGCCGTTTACAAAAGCGGAATCTATACGGGAGGCTCTTTTGAAAGTGATGAGCGGGAAATATGATTCCGCATTTAGTGCGGTTGAAATTCAGGATTACTGTTGGTATCAGGGAAAGCCGCTCAATTATAACATGCGCGATATTGTTACGACACAGAATCTGGAACCTGTTTATATGGAGACCGGTGCATTTTATATATTTACAAGAGAGGTATTTGAAAAATACCATCAGAGAATAGGAAAGAAACCATATATGAAAATAATAGGACAGCTCGAGGCCGTAGACGTTGATACGGCGGAAGATTATGTGATGGCACAGGTTGTTGCCGAATATTTGGAGAAAAATAAGAAGTATGAAGCAGATTGAAATTCTGGACTGCACCCTGAGGGACGGCGGAAGGGTAATCGACTGTCAATATCCTGATGACACGATTATTGGCATGGGAAAGTACTTAAAAAGGGCGGGGATTGATATTATAGAATTGGGATTCCTGCGTGACAATACTGATTTTAAAGGAAACAGTACTTTTTTTCCCAGTATATCTGATGTCGATGCATATATTAAAAAAATCTGTGAAAATGAGCATATGCGAAATGAAAAGTATGTTCTTTTTGTGGATTTTGGATTATATGATTTGAACAGACTTGAACCGGCAAAAGAAAATGGTGTATCAGGTATTCGATTTGGTTTTACAAAAAAAGACTATAAGGGTCACAAAAGCAAAGTCATTGAGGCGATGCAGACGATAAAGGAAAAAGATTATGATTTGTACTTTCAAACAGTGAATTCCAATGGCTATACAACTGAAGAACTGTTGGAACTGATAGAGACTGCTAATATGATTTCACCAAAATCTTTTGGTATTGTGGATACTTATGGTTCCATGTATTTGGATGATCTGGAGTATATCTGGTGTGTTATTAACAGGAATCTGGACAGGCACATTGCTGTAGACTTTCATTCCCACAACAATATGCAGATGTCGTTTGCTTTGACACAGCGTTTGATACAGTTGGCATCAGATGAAAGAAAACTGATTATTGATGCCACACTCAACGGGATGGGGAAGTGTGCCGGAAACCTTAATACGGAATTGCTTGTGGATTACCTTTCCAGAAAGAAAGATTATGATTATGACACAGATGTGATATTTGATGCGATTGACCGATATCTGTATCCGATTAAAGCAAGAAACAGTTGGGGATATTCTATCCCGGCATTTATGGCAGGAATCTATAAAGCCCATCCCAACAATGTGATTTATCTGACAGAAAAATATAGATTGAATAACAAGGATATTAAATATATCCTGTCTGGCATAGATGAGTCCAAAAGGCAGAGATATGATTATAATAATATACAGCGTGTATATAAGGAATATTCGTCATGCAGAGTGGATGACAGTGGAGCAATAAAAATGTTGTCAGATGAGATGGCAGGCAAACAAGTTCTTGTTTTGGCATCGGGAAAGACAATCGTGGACTATGCCGGGAAGATTATGGAATACATAGAAAAAAATAATCCGATGGTTATATGTGTTAATTTCATTCCTCAGAATATAAAATGTGATTATTTTTTTTATGCAAATACAATCCACTGGGAGAAAGTGAGTAAATCAATAGAACATGAAAAATGTATTGTTTCTTCTAATATCCATACAGATATTGAACATGTATATTTGATAGAGTATTCACGCTTGATTACGGAAGACAGCCCGTTGTTTGATAACAGTACAATGATGCTTTTGAATTTATTAAATCTATTATCTCCTGCACAGATTGTGCTTGCCGGTTTTGATGGTCTGAATGAAAAGAAGGATAATTATGTAGAAGGAACATGTCCGAATATAAGAGACGGTATAGATTTTCAGGAGTTCAACCGGGAAATTACAGATTTGCTGCGTAGATATAAAAATAGGATTCAGGGAAAAATAGAGATTCGTTTTCTGACGCCGAGCAAATATGATTTGGATGATGGTTAAAATGTCCGGAATATATATAGTCGGCATATAAAAAGTATGATAAAGAAAAATATCAGTAATGGGATGGAAAACAAAAAAACACTGCGAAAACTCAGAAACTACATAAACCAATACGACAGCATATTTGTAATAAAAGAAAATAACTGTATCGGTATCACCTTTTCTAAATTGCTCCCCCGGCAGGTAGAAAGAAAAATCCTGTTCCTGGTAAAGGAACCAATCACGACCGATATTCCTGACTGCAGCATAGACATACTGCTGATTTCGGATGAAGAATATTATGAGATAGAGAATATGTATTATTTATACGAATTCTCTGACCGTATCCACATAATTAGCAGAAATTCTCAATATGGAAGTCTGGATAATTATATATCCAACGGTCTGCTGACGGAAGAAGAGGCATTTTTGGCGCTGTTGGGATAAAAAGGCTGAGGGGAAATCAGAAGCATCATACGGAAGAACCGTGCAGAAATTATTGCCGGGTGCCTGAAAGGAAGGTTTGGGCGGTCATATGGATCAATCACACTATAAGGAGATGTTATCAAATTTAGAACATCTGATGGATACGGATATGGTTTATGACAAAACCATATATCTGTTCGGGCATTGCAACGCTACGGAGGAATTGGCGGATCTGCTCCTGAAGAGGGGGATTTCTGTCAAGGCAATTCTGGATAACAATGCAGCCAAGCACGGCGTTACATACCGCGGCATTCCCATTATACCGCCAAAAAAAATTTTGAAAGAGCCTTCGGACAGCACGGCTGTCTATATTGCGGCGCGTGCCTACGCCGCGATGGAGGAGCAGCTGAGGAGATTTGGATTTCAGGGCGAAATACAGAAACTCGTGAATTATAACAGCTATGCAGAATACTCTTTGTCGGAGGATACTATTCGGCGCAGGCAGGAACGTGTCGGACGCGGCATGTCGGTCAGGAAGCAGTTGGAGCAGAAGTATCCAGGGTATTTCAAGGTTTTGTGTCCGTTTTCTGCACTAGGCGACGTGCTTTTTACAATGTCCTATCTGCCGCATTTTCTGAAGAAAAGAAAGATAGAGAAATGTGTGGTCGGGGTGGTTGGAAAAGCATGTGCGCAGGCAGCGGATTTGTATGCCGCTAAGGTGATATGCATTGAAAGGTATACACAGCAGGACATGGATGAATTGATACAGGCATGCCTGTATATTCGGGACGGTTATTCTTTTATTGCACATCAGGACAGGCCCTATGTGATTAATCTGCATCAAGCATTATCTGTGAAATGTATTCCGTTGGAACAGATTTACTGCTGTGGGGTTTTTGGACTTCCAACAGATACCAGGCCGATAAAACCATTTTCAGAAAGGCTCCGGCAATACCCGGAACTGCAGCGGGTCAAACAGGGAAAATCAGTTATAATTTCCCCTTATGCAAAATCTGTAACCGCGCTGTCGGAGCATTTTTGGAACAGCATTGTCCGTCAGTATCAGGACAAAGGATATCAGTGTTTTACAAATATCGTCGGGGAAGAAAAGCCGTTGGAAGGAACTTTGGGAATCAGTCCTGCAATTGCGGAGATACAATCTGCCGTGGAACATGCAGGCACATTTATTGGTATTCGAAGCGGCCTGTGTGATGTCCTTCGTGATGCATGTGCGCGGAAAATAGTATTCTATCCGGATTATAATTATTGTGATACAAGATGGAAAGCAATTGATATGTACAGAATAGAGGGTTGGGAAAATATAGTTGTAAAGGATGATGGTCAGTGGGAGAGAAGATGATATTGTCTACCTTGCCGAAAACCTGGATTTTTGACTTGGATGGGACGATTTTAAAGCATAATGGATACAAACTGGATGGAGCGGATACTTTGCTTGAAGGGGCAAAGGAGTATCTGGAGGAGCTTCCTGAAGAGGATAAGATACTTATTTTGACATCCAGGACAGAGGAATACCGGCAGATGACACTGGAGTTCCTGAGGGAAAACCAGATTCGCTTTGATGAAATTTTATTTTGTATGCCAATGGGAGAAAGAATTATCGTGAATGACCGTAAGCCGTCAGGATTGGATATGGCTGTTGCAATAAATGTAGACCGGGATGGATTTAAGATGCCGGAAATTACAAGAAAACGATAGCTGTATAGGTCTGAACAAATATACAAGGAGAGTTTGCTGAAATGTACTTTGAACTGACTGCCTCCATGATGTGTGCCGACTATGGCAACTTGGAGAAAGAAGTAAAAAATCTGGAAGAGGGCGGCATTGATTCTTTCCATATTGATATTATGGATGGCCGTTATGTACCTAATTTTGCCATGTCTTTAAATGATATGCGTTACATAGCGAAAGCAACAAAGAAGCCGTTGGATGTGCACCTGATGATTGAGCATCCGAATAATCGGATTCAGTTATTTCTGGAACATCTTCGTAAGGGTGACACGGTTTACATCCATCCAGAGGCGGAATACCATCCGTCCACAACCTTGCAGAGCATCATCAATGCAAAGATGATACCGGGGATAGCAATCAATCCAGGGACCTCAGTGGAGACAGTGATGGAAATGCTCCGCATAGTAAAGAAAGTCCTTGTAATGTCGGTCAACCCCGGCAATGCCGGACAGATGTATCTTCCTTATGTAGGAAAAAAGATTACAAAGCTTTTGGCATTAAAGGAGGATATGGATTTTGAGATTTACTGGGACGGTGCCTGCAATGCGGACAAGATTCTTGAGTTCGCACCAAAAGGCGTGGCGGGATTTGTACTTGGGACAACCCTTTTGTTTGGAAAGGACAGACCTTATGGGGAAACGCTGCAGAATATCCGGGCGCTGCGGTTCTAAGTTCATTTCAGCAGGCGGCAGGTAAGCAGATTTAAGCAATCGCTTGCGCTGCAAGCAGTTAAAAAACAGGAGAACGATCAGATGAACATAGCTCTGCTTTTATCTGGCGGCACAGGCACAAGGCTTGGCGGCGACGTACCAAAACAGTACATAGAAGTCTTTGGCAAACCGGTTATATCTTATTGTATTGAATCCTTGTCCTCTCATAATAAAATTGATGCAATCCATATCGTTGCTGAACCTTCATGGCAGAAACAGATAGAAGGTTGGCTCTTGCTTGCCGATTTAAAAAAGAAGTTTAAAGGCTTTTCTAATCCCGGAAACAACCGTCAGCTTTCGATTCTAAACGGATTAAGAGATATTCGAGAATATGCTTGTGATTCGGACTGCGTATTTATCCATGATGCGGCGAGACCGCTGCTTTCTGACAGGCAGATAACAGACTGCCTGAGTGGAATCCATGGGCACGACGGGGTTCTTCCGGTACTGCCAATGAAAGATACAGTCTATCGAAGTGAAGACGGAAAAACGATAGATGCATTGTTGGAACGAAGTAAGATTTATGCGGGGCAGGCGCCGGAAGCATTCAGGCTGGGACCATATTATGAGGCAAATAATAGCCTTTTGCCCGAAAAAATAATGAAGATTAATGGCTCTACAGAACCTGCAATTCTGGCAGGGATGGATATCTCAATGATTCCTGGGGATGAGGGGAATTTTAAGATTACAACAAGGGGAGATTTGGAGCGGTTCCGTAAAATTGTGGAGGAAAAGGATTCGATTGTGAAATGCTTCTGATAGCTCATATGATTGGTACGCCGCTTTATCTAAAGAAAGGAAAACAGTTATGAAAAAACAGTACAATATAATGACGTCTTGTGATGATAATTTAGTTCCGTATGTAGCCGTAGGACTTACAGCAATGGCACATAATCTGAAAGATGCAGGTATTGATTTCTTTTTTCTTCACAGTCGTGTCAGCCAGAGGAATATAAGTATGCTAAAGGCGTTATGTGATGAACTTGAAAATGGAAAGATCCGTTTCCATGAGATTATCGTACCAGATGCTGAAATATACTCGGAGTTGGCGAAATATGGAACTGGCTGGGCTGGAGAAGCATATTATTCTCTATGCGCTCATTTATTGCTGCCAGATGATGTTGACCGGGTTTTATACCTTGATGCAGGGGATACTCTGATTATAGGTGATATTGAGCCATATTATCATTATGATTTTCAAGGAAAGAGCCTTATAGTCACTGGTTCAAGATATAAGCCATATAATGGAAATCTGGAATTATTTAGTGCAGAAGATTTAGGCGACTGGAAAGAAGGGCTTCCAGGAATTTTAAGAGGTATTTTCAATTCTGGTTCGTATATGATGAATCTGGATAAAATGAGAAAAGATGAAAGAACTTTAGCAGATTATCAATATTTGTCTTTAAAGCTGCGTGAACTTTTTGGAGAAGATAACCATAATATCTATTGGGGAGATCAGGGACTTCTGTCGGCAACATTTGTAGGAGATGTCCGATACTATGGTTTTCCGGAGATACGGAATTTATGGTACATGCCTTATAATTTCTGTCTTTGGTTTTATGACAGAATGAACGAAAAGCCCGATTATTCTCCTGCAATTCTTCATTTTGCAGGTACAGCCTTTAAACCATGGTATGGTACATATCCTATTTTTACAGAAAGGTTTCAGAAAAAGGAACAATTACATTCCATGAACGAATTAAGAAATGGACAAGCAGGATATTTCTACTTATGGCATGAGTATGCAATCATGACAGATATGGTTTTACAAAAGATAGGGTTTTAGAAAATGCCGGTATCAAAAGATTCAGTTTCCCTCTCTTTTGTTTTCATATAACTCCTTCAACTCCAAAATGGCCTGCTCATAGGACATCACATGCAGGCCAAGAAACATCTGTCTCAAGACCGCGGGCGGCGCCTGGCTCAACATTTCTTTTGGCGTTTCATCCGGATAAGTCAGATTCCAGACTTTGAACAGATACCCGCACCAATACATGAAATCGTCGCTCAGACATCTCCCGGTCTTGATGGGAGTTTCGTCTTCAAGCACCGCCATAATATAGGTTTCTCCAATCCACATATCGGTATAGGGGCTATGATAAAGATGCTCTCCAACTTCTGAATTCATCAGGGTTTCTATAAATGATTCAGAGTCATAGCCTTTATGGTTTGCAAGTACAAATAATTTGCCTGACATATTGCAGAATCCATAGTTCACATGATCGAATTCCATGATTTAATCCCACTCCTCCATAATCTCGTCAAAGAATTTTATATTTCGCGCCCGCCGGTATTTTGTCTGTAATTCGCCTATGAATCCCGACATCTGGCGATGCTTGTTTTGAGCTTGGGCAAGCGCGGTCTTTTTTTCGGCTTCGGTCAATTGCCGTTCTGATATCATCTGCAGATGCTCGCGTGAACACGCTCGTTTTGTTTTTAAAACATACTGATTTCCTAATCTGACCCTCGATAGGCCGTCAATCAATGCCTTATCACAAAGGGTTCCGTCATAGAATCTTTCCAGTAACTGAAACATTTTATCATTTGCGATTAGGCCTGTAATCACATCATAGTTGGAATGATAGCTTTCATATTTGCTGCATAGTTGTTTCTTATCCGCATACCACATGGGATTACGGTTATAGGCGATAAACAGTGCCCAATCTAATTGCTCTTCATAGGTATTTCCAAATCTTCTCACATTTAATCCATATTCCTGGAATTCCATCTCATACAGCTTATGATTTGGCCAACCCGCGATAAGCCCAATCGGCTGCTCCGGAATATCACCCAGATAAAAACCTTTGCCAAAGTCGCATATGCTGCGACTGAAATCGGGCTTGATCTCTCCTTGAATTCCATTTTTCGAGCCATGATATAATCTCATACATTACTCCTCGTTTTGGAAAAATAAATCGGAATTGAAAATTTGCCGTTTTGCGAAAATAACTGCAGCTAGGTCTTCGGAATAGGCATAAACAGTATTTCCGCCGTCCATTCCAATCATAACACATGAAAATTGTTTAATCAATTCCAGGAACATAATATTTTGTAAGTTGCTGCTCATGGGGTGCGCACTTTGCAGCGCGGCATCCAATCTAAGAAACTGTCCTTAAAAAAGTAATAAATTCTTTCCCCCAATACAGCGCACCGGTTTGACACAATAAATTTTCCCATGCTATAATGACAGCAGCCATTAAAACAGGTTTTTATGCAGAAAGGCAAGGTTAAACAGGCTGTCAGCGAGAAAATCAGGTTTTATACACACGGGTATCCTTTCCTTGTGAGCTTGCTCTGTAAGTGGATTGATGAACGCGGCGGCAGACAGTGGAACGTTAGGAATGTAGAAAATGCAGAAAAAGAACTGCTGAATAATGATAATACACTGTTTGACGATATGATCAAGAACATTGAAAATAATAAAGAACTTTGGTATTCTGTCGGACAAAGAAAATATGGTATGCATTTCGAATATCATTTTTGAAACATATTTGTATAATCATGTCATAGCAGGAAAAATGCGTGAGCAGAAGTACAGGCAGAAAGGATTGGAACAGCTCGAAAAATATCTTGATAGCAGAAACAGCCAAAAAGAAGTATATGAAATAGTTGTGTAAAAGTTTTATAGATTGTTCTGGAACACCTTACCAAAAGAAAGATATGACAGGAGAGACCCTGATGGACTACATCCCCGCAAAAACAATCGTAACAAAAACAAAAGCCCCGGCCCAGTGGTTTGGGATTGATTATAATATGAACATTTACAAAGGCTGCTGTCATGGCTGCATCTACTGCGACAGCCGTTCGGACTGTTATCAGATTGATGATTTTGACAGGGTGCGCGCAAAGGAAAATGCACTGCAGATCATACGGGATGACCTTCGCAGGAAGACGAAAAGCGGAGTGGTCGGTACCGGTGCCATGAGCGACCCTTACAATCCATTCGAAAAAGAACTGCTGCTGACCCGCCATGCATTGGAATTGTGTGATGCGTTTGAATTTGGCATGGCGATTGCTACGAAAAGTACGTTGTTAGAGCGTGATAAGGATATTCTTCAAAGTATTGCCGAGCATTCGCCGGTGCTTTTGAAAGTGACCGTGACAACGGCGGATGATCAAATGGCAGAAAAGATTGAGCCCCATGTGGCCAGGCCCAGCGACAGATTTCGTATGATAGAACATTTGAGCAGGAGCGGTCTTTATACGGGGATTCTGTTGATGCCGGTGCTGCCGTTTCTGGAGGACAGTCAGGAGAATGTGGGGGAAATCATCCGCCGCGCAGAGGCAGCAGGAGCCAGATTCATCTATCCTGCTTTTGGAATGACGCTTCGTGGAAATCAGAGGGATTGGTATTTTCATAAATTAGAAGAACTGTTTCCAGGGCGGGGACTGGCGGAAAAATATCGGAAGCGGTATGGGAATTATTATGAGTGCCGCAGTCCACAGGCAAAAAAACTATGGGAATATTTTGCAAAAGAGTGCACACAACGGGGGATTGTATACCGGATGGAAGATATCATCAGCCAATATAAGAGGGCTTATCGGGTGGAGCAGCTGAGTTTGTTTTAAACAATGCAAAAAAGGTCCCTGTTTTTCGCAATTCAAGTTCTTACCATTTCACCATTTTCTCCCTATAATATACGTATAGAACAGAAAACGCTGTTCAAACTATATGTAAACAGAGTCGTATATTTCAATTAGGTGATTGCCGTAAAATAAAAGGTGCGGATAGATGTACATTTTGTTTTGAGACAGTTCACAAGGGAGGATTAACATGAGAATTTTAGAGTCGAGATTTGTACAGGGTTTTATCAAAATGGCAGACGATGGTTTCCATCAGGGATGGCATGAGAGAAACGGCGGAAACTTAAGCTACCGTTTAAAACCAGAGGAGGTGGAGATGATTCGCCCTCGTCTGAATGCACCCGGAGAGTGGCAGCCTATTGGGACGGAAGTACCGGGACTTGCAGGCGAATTTTTTTTGGTTACAGGGAGCGGAAAATATTTCCGTAATATTGTGGAAGACCCCGAAGTATGTCTGACGATCATTGAGTTGGATGATGCGGGCGTTAATTATAGGATTCGTTGGGGACTTGTGGA
Source organism: uncultured Lachnospiraceae bacterium (assembly GCA_947564305.1). The sequence continues at coordinate 78,527 of CANOBT010000003.1, forward strand.
GGGAGGAAGACCTACCAGTGAGCTTCCGACACATTTGATGAATCATGAAGTGAAGAAAAAGCTGACAGATGGAAAACATCGTGTCATCTACCATGCTCATACGACCAACATCATTGCGTTAACCTTTGTGCTTCCGTTGGATGACAAGGTGTTTACAAGAGAACTCTGGGAAATGGCCACGGAGTGCCCGGTCGTATTTCCGGATGGTGTCGGGGTCATCGGCTGGATGGTGCCGGGCGGAAGAGAAATCGCTGTGAAGACTGCGGAACTGATGAAAAAATATGATGTAGTCATCTGGGCACACCACGGAATGTTCTGCTCCGGAGAGGACTTCGATTTGACTTTCGGCCTGCTTCATACCGTGGAGAAATCAGCAGAAATTTTGGTGAAAATGCTGTCTATGTCCCCGACAAAACTGCAGACGATCACACCGGACAATTTCCGTGACCTTGCAAAAGATTTTAAAGTAACTTTGCCGGAAGAATTTTTGTATGAAAAATAAGAAGTTTTGGCGGCAGTCAAAAAGCTCTGTAAATGCAGGGCTTTTTTTATTTTTAGGTATTTTCAACTTCGGTATTTTAGGTTATTATATAATCAGCTAATTCCACCCATGCATAATATGACAGGCATGGGTGTGTATGAACCAGAATAGGTTCTTAATACATGTTTAAATACATTCAGGTTACAAAGTTCAGGGAGGTATTTTATGAATAATAAGAGAAGAACCGTGAAAGGAGTCCTCTACGTTGTATTGCTCATGTTTGCTATCGTCATTTTATTCTGGTGGTATACCGGGCAGAACAGCAAACGTATTGAGACACAGAACTTGAATTATGCCATTGACTCAGCGCAGCAGACAGCAGACTATATTGAGAGGGAACTGAAGAATGCGAAGAACAGGATCAGCACCTACGCATATTTTCTGGGAGAAGGACTGACCGAGTCGGAGATTGATGCACAGGCATTGACAGAAATGGCAGAGAGTTCCTTGTTTGACTTTTTTACATATATTGACAGGAATGGAATGAGCCTGTTTTCCGACGGCAGGGTTTCGGATACCTCGGACAGTGAATTCTATCTTAATGGCATCAAAGGTGAGAGCGGGATTGTGGTGGAGTACGGCACCAATTTTACAGACGACACAGTGATGAGTTTTTATGCGCCTGTCCGTCGTGAAGGAGAAATCATAGGCGTACTCCGAGGTGTCTATACAGCCGAGGCATATTTACAGAATCTGCTCGGTGCGACTTACTTTGGCGAGGAAGCAGATGTGTTTCTATGCATGCCGGACGGTACGGAAATCGCAAGTTCCAATAATAACGAATATACCGGAGATATTCTGGATTTGATGTTAGAAACAGGAATGATTGATGCTGATGCTTCTGAAAAGGCAAGAGAAGTCTTCCGGGAAGGCGGAGAGGGTGCGTTTATCTGCAGCTCGAAGAGTAAAACAGACAATATCTGTGTCATCTGTCTTCCGCAGAGCGGATATGTCCTTGTACAGGTATTTCCGGAGAATGTGACTCGTGACATGGTAGAAAATGCGAATCGTACCGGAATCATGTTGGAAACTATGCTCATTGGATTATTTGTCATCTATATTGTACTTCTGCTTGCGGATGCAGGGCGGGATAAGAAAGTCCTGGAAAAGGAAAACCGTGAGATGGGGTATGTCATAGACGGTGTCAATAAATTGTTTGCGCGCTTTGTGATGGCGGATTTTGAGAAAGACACTTACCAATATTTGTCAGGCACACGTCCTGAGAAAGAAGGATTCCCGTTGGAGGGAGCTTATCAGGATTTTGCAGAGTATCTGTGTTCCTTTCTGGCAGAGGAAGACCGCGGGGAGTATGCGCATGTGTTGGATAAGGATGTATTGATTAAGGAACTTGGGGAACACAATACGGATGTGCGTTATGAGAGCCGTGTAGAGAGAGAAGGAAAGACGGAATGGGAGCATATGAATATAATCTGCCTGGAGCGAAAGGAAGGCAGGGCAAACAAAGTTCTGATCATCCGTCAGAATATTACGGAAGTAAAAGAAAAAGAGCTGCGTATTCAGGCGGAAATCTCTGTGGCCAACCGGAAAGAGCGGCAATATCGTATTGCAATCACATCCAATGCAATCAGTACTTACGAATTCAATCTAACTCGTGATTTGATTGAGCAGGACATTGTTCGTGTGATGGACGACAGGATTATTTCGCTGCTCGACAAAGTAGGCATGGAAGCGCCCTGCAAAACTTCAGAGTGGTTTGAACGGAGCAGAAAATATATTGCAAGGGAATCTTTGGAGGATTATGATGCGGCAGTGAACCTGGATTATCTGCGGGAATGCTTTATGCGCGGTGAGACACAGGTAGATGTGGAATATTGGAGTGAGTATGACGGAGGAAACAGGATCTGTCTGCGTCAGTCATTTATTATGACATGGGATGATGACACCGGAGACATCATGGTCATGGTTGTGACAAAGGAAATCACAGGACAGGTTAAGAAGCAGTTAGAGCAGACGCAGGCGCTGCAGGATGCTTTGATGCAGGCGCAGCATGCCAACAATGCAAAGACTACCTTCCTTTCCAATATGTCCCATGATATCCGTACTCCAATGAATGCAATCATTGGATTCGCAACCATTGCGGCAAGCCATATTGACAATAAGGAGCAGGTGAGAGATTGTCTCCAGAAGGTCCTCTCTTCCAGTAACCATCTGCTGAGTCTGATTAACGATATACTGGATATGAGCAGGATTGAGAGCGGAAAGGTGCAGATTAAAGAGCAGGAGTGCAATATTTCCGAGATGATGCACAATCTGGTAAATATCATCCAGCCGCAGGTGAAGGCAAAGCAGCTTCAGTTGTTTATTGATACATTCGAGATTGCCAACGAGGATGTAATAGCGGATGCTTTGAAGATGAATCAGGTATTTATCAACCTGTTGAGCAATGCGGTAAAATATACTCCTGCGGGCGGTATGATCACCTTCCGTATTATGCAGAAGACCACCTTCCGGCATGGATATGGTGATTATACATTTATCATAAAAGACAATGGCATCGGTATGACGGAGGAATTTGTCCGGCATATCTTCGAGCCCTTTGAGCGTGAGGCAAGCACCACAAAGACGGGCATCCAGGGGACAGGGCTTGGTATGGCGATTACCAAGAATATTGTGGAAATGATGAATGGTACGATTGAGGTTGAGAGTGAAAGAGGCAAGGGAAGCGAGTTTAGAGTACAGCTTTCATTGAAGCTGCAGGATACGGAAAAAAATGCCCAGCAGATTCAGGAACTCCACGGACTTCGTGCACTGGTGGTGGATGATGATTTCAACACCTGCGACAGTGTGAGCAAGATGCTGAAACAGATTGGTATGCGCTCTGAGTGGACCACTTCCGGAAGGGAGGCGGCATACCGTGCCAAAGTGGCATATGACGAGGGAGATTCCTACCATACTTATATCATCGACTGGCAGATGCCGGAGACCAGCGGGATTGAGACGGCGAGGAAGATTCGTGCGTCGGTTGGAGAAGAGGCGCCGATTATCATTTTGACTGCCTATGACTGGACGGATATTGAGGATGAGGCAAAAGAGGCAGGCGTGACTGCATTCTGTGCGAAGCCGCTATTTATGTCTGATTTGAAATCTGCATTGCTTGTTGCAAATAATCTTGTGGAGAAAGAGGAAAAAGAGGCCGCATGGACGCAGGCTGATTTTGACGGAAAGCGTATACTTCTTGTAGAAGACAATGAACTGAACCGTGAGATTGCGGAGGAGATTCTGGAAGAGACAGGCTTTGTTGTAGAGACCGCACCTGACGGGACGGATGCAGTGGATATGATGAAAAATGCAGAGGAATATTATTATGATGCGATTCTGATGGACGTGCAGATGCCGATTATGGATGGTTATGAGGCAACCAGGACGATTCGGGCAATGTCGAGAAAGGACGTGAAGGACCTGCCGATCATTGCCATGACAGCCAACGCTATGGATGAGGACAAGGAAGCTGCATTAAAGAATGGAATGAGCGCTCACCTTGCAAAACCGATTGATGTAGATGCGTTCATCTCCATATTAGGACAGTTTTTAGGGGCTTAAAACATTTCCGGCTGTGCGGTTGCAATCCGATTGCTCAAATGCATGCAATATAATTGCAATGCATTTGAGCAATCGGATTAGCAACCCACTTATAAATGAGTAAAACGCGGCTGCCTTAGCAGACGCAAAAGTGCGGCAGCACGGGTTTTACGAATGGATAAGTGGGTTGGATGCTTCTTTTTAGCATCCAACCGCACAGCTGGAAATGTTTCCTGTGAAAACAGGAAAATGAGATTCCGGTTTATTGTAATGAGAAGGATGTATGGAAAATGAGCAGAAAAAAAGCAACCTCATCGGATGTGGCCAAGAGGGCTGGTGTTTCACAGGCTACGGTTTCTATGGTGTTGAATAAAAAATACAACGTATCCTTTTCCAGAGAGGTCATCCAAAAGGTGGAGCAGGCCGCCGAGGAATTAGGGTATGAGCTTCCAAAACGGAAGGTGCACAAAGAGGGAAGAAAAGAAAAATTGTTGGTAGTGCTTTGCCCGAATCTGACCAATCCCTATTATGTGATGCTTTTGCAGGGAATAGAGTCGCGGGCCACGGAGCAGGGATATGGGTTGTTCGTATGCAATACACAGCGCAATCTGGAGCTGGAGGAAAGGTATTTAAAAATGCTTCCCTCTCTCAACCCACAAGGGGTTGTGTACACCTGCAACCCCAGCCGTTGTTACATGCAGATGGTGGAAGAGTTATCCAGGAAGATTCCTTTTGCAATTATCAGTAATCAAAACGAAAAATTGGGAGTAGATGCCGTAGAGTTGGATAATTCCAAACTGGGCCGCATTATGGCCCGGCATCTGTTGGATTTGGGACACCGGGATGTGGCGTATATCGCCCCGCCGCTTACCGTGCGGCAGAAGCAGCGTTCCAAGCGGGTCGAAGGATTTTTGAAGGAATTTCAGGAGGCCGGCCTGGGAGAACGGGTGGTCATCAAGGCGGCGAATGAGTCCATCGACAAGGATATACCAGGTATTGATTCGGAGTATCGCATCGGATATGATCTGACAAAGGAATTGTTGGCGGAGCGCCGGGATTTGACGGCAATTGTAGGGCTCAACGATATGATTGCATTCGGGATACTGGATGCGCTGTATGATGAGAAATATAAAGTGCCTGGGGATATGTCTGTCATGGGATGTGACAATACGCTGTTTGCAAAGATGAAAAAGGTCTCATTGACCACCATCGAACATTTTGTCATCTATAAAGGGCGGGATGCCTGTGACATTATTATGAAAAAGATTCAGACTCATGCTCACAGATATGCGGATATGGAGCCGGTTAGTATTTACCATGTAGAGTACGAACCAAGGATTGTTGTGCGCGGGACAACTTCCTATCCGCCGGACAAGAGATATGTGGGAAACTTATGATGGATCAAAGCTGCACAAGCGCCGTATCAGATTCTATGTTTTAGATTCTTGAAGATACGGCGTTTTTTAATGGCTTTTTAGCGAGGGAAAATAAACTAAAATTACAAAAATATTAATAATATTATTAATTGACACTTTATTAACAAATAAGAATGTATCCCCATAAATGCGCAAGATAATAAAAGTTAATAAAATATTCTAAATAAATATTATGGGAAAACTATTTATAATTGTTTTTTATTAACCGGGAAAATTATTAATAGAAACTGCAGCTATTGACCGATACATTTTTGGCGTTTATAATCAGAATCAGGAAATGAAACAATCGCTTGTTTCACCAGTGGACAGTCATTTTCGGCTGACGCTCACCATTCATTCAGATTCATTTATTAAGGAGGAACAAAACATGAAACTTTTTATCGACACAGCCAAGGTAGAGGATATCAAAAAGGCCAATGACATGGGAGTCATCTGCGGTGTTACTACGAACCCATCTTTGATTGCAAAGGAAGGACGTGTGTTTGAAGAGGTTATCGCAGAAATCGCATCTATCGTAGACGGACCGATCAGTGGAGAAGTAAAAGCCACAACTGTTGATGCAGAAGGCATGATCAAAGAGGGAAGGGCGATTGCAGCAATTCATCCGAACATGGTAGTTAAGATCCCGATGACAGCAGAGGGGCTGAAGGCTTGTAAAGTATTGACCTCAGAAGGAATCAAGACAAATGTAACTTTGATTTTTACTGCAAATCAGGCTCTGCTTGCAGCACGCGCAGGCGCTACTTATGTATCTCCATTCTTAGGCCGTCTGGATGATATCTCTGTTCGTGGAGTGGATTTGATCTCTGAGATTGCACAGATGTTTGATGTGGCAGGAATCGAGACAGAGATTATTGCAGCCAGCGTGCGCAATACTATCCATGTGACAGACTGTGCACTTGCAGGCGCAGACATTGCGACCGTACCATACAGCGTAATCGAGCAGATGACACATCATCCATTGACAGATGCAGGAATTGCAAAATTCCAGGCTGATTACAAGGCAGTATTCGGTGAGTAAAACGTATCCTAATAATATAGAATCAGGAGGAACTCTGATGAACAAACAAGAATTAATGAAGACTGCCAATGAAGTCCGTAAGGGTATCGTGACGGCAGTACACAGCGCAAAATCCGGACATCCGGGTGGCTCTTTGTCCGCAGCGGATATCTATACTTATTTATATTTTGAAGAAATGAATATTGACCCGAAGGACCCAAAGAAGGCAGACAGAGATCGTTTCGTATTGTCCAAGGGTCATACGGCTCCGGGACTGTATTCTACATTGGCAAACAGAGGATATTTCCCTGTAGAAGATTTGAAAACTTTACGCCACACAGGTTCATATCTTCAGGGACATCCGGACATGAAGCATATTCCAGGCGTGGATATGTCATCCGGTTCGTTGGGACAGGGAATCTCTGCGGCAGTCGGCATGGCGATCGGCGGCAAGTTATCGAATGCAGATTATAGAGTTTACACACTCTTGGGTGATGGAGAAATTCAGGAAGGACAGGTATGGGAGGCCGCTATGCTGGCAGGGCACCGGAAACTGGACAACCTGGTGGTGATTGTAGATAACAACAACCTGCAGATTGACGGACCAATCACGGAAGTCAACTCTCCATATCCTATTGACAAGAAATTTGAAGCTTTCAATTTCCATGTAATCAATATTGACGGAAATGATTTTGACCAGATTGACGCAGCTTTCAAGGAAGCACGCGCTACAAAGGGTATGCCTACCGCTATCATTGCTAAGACGCTGAAGGGTAAGGGTGTGTCCTTTATGGAAAATCAGGTGGGTTGGCATGGAGCTGCTCCGAATGATGAGCAGTATGCAGTGGCAATGGAAGATTTGAGAAAGGCAGGTGAAGCATGATGTCAGAGAAGAAGAAAATCGCAACAAGAGAGAGTTATGGCAATGCTTTAGCTGAACTCGGAAAAGAACATGAGGATGTTGTTGTTTTGGATGCCGATTTGGCGGCAGCGACAAAGACAGGTGTATTTAAGAAAGCATTTCCTGAGCGTCACATTGACTGCGGAATTGCAGAATGTAATATGATGGGCGTGGCAGCAGGTCTCTCTACCACAGGAAAAGTGCCGTTTGCAAGTTCTTTCGCAATGTTTGCGGCAGGGCGTGCCTTTGAGCAGGTTCGTAATTCCATTGGATATCCAAAGATGAATGTGAAGATTGGCGCAACCCATGCAGGAATCTCCGTAGGGGAAGACGGCGCCAGCCATCAGTGCAATGAGGACATCGCGCTGATGCGTACGATTCCGGGAATGGTAGTGATCAGCCCATCCGATGATGTGGAAGCAAAAGCGGCTGTCAAGGCTGCTTATGAGCATCAGGGGCCGGTTTATATGAGGTTTGGAAGACTGGCGGTGCCGGTCATCAACGATGGTCCGGATTATAAGTTTGAGCTGGGCAAGGGCGTTGTGCTTCGGGAAGGAAAGGATGTGGCGATTATCGCAACAGGACTTCCGGTAGCAAACTGTCTGGAGGCAGCGGAAAAGCTTGCGGCTGACGGCATTGAGGCAAAGGTTATCAACATCCATACTATCAAGCCTCTGGATGAAGAACTGGTTGTTGCGGCTGCAAAAGAAACAGGAAAGGTAGTTACTGTTGAGGAACATTCTGTCATCGGCGGATTAGGAAGTGCGGTTTGCGACGTGCTCTCTGAAAAGGCGCCGACGAAAGTATTGAAAATCGGAATCAACGATACATTCGGTGAGTCCGGCCCAGCGATAGAACTGGTGAAGAAATATGGACTGGATGCAGAAAGTATCTATGAAAAAGTAAAGAGCTGCTGCAAATAAGCAATGACAGACCCGGAATCACTTTGATGTGGACAAGTTTCGCCCAAAGTGATTCCGGGTTATATTTTTAACACCAAAAAAACAAAGTTTATTAAAATATTGAACACAGTTTTATCACAAACACTGGCTATGATATCAGGTATAAAAACAAAGCACATACAAAACATATAGAAAAGAGAAAGAAGGATGCGGTATGGAAAACCAATATAACTATTACAATCCTGAACACCCTCAAGGGGGATATCCGAATTATAGCCAGCCTGAACATAATATGAATCATGAAAAGAAGCCAAAGAAAAAAGCGGCAAAAGCAATCGCAGTGGCCGGGCTGGCAGTACTGTTTGGCGTCGTATCCAGTGCGACCTTCCTGACTTCCAATATTTTGGGGAGTAAGATACTGGGGCTGAATGATTCTTCTTCCACCAGAACTGAAGCGAAGCAGAACGCCCCAGTTGGCAGCTCTCTCTCAAAGTCTTCTACAGTTGTGACATCTGATGTTTCATCTACCGTAGAAAGCGTGATGCCATCCGTAGTATCTATCACGAATCTGAGTGTTCAGGAGGTACAAAGCTTTTTCGGCGGCAGATATCAGCAGGAGATGAAGAGCGCAGGAACTGGAATCATTGTCAGCCAGACGGACGACGAGCTTTTGATTGTGACAAACCATCATGTAATCCAGGGCAGCGAGACTCTGACGGTCACATTTAATGATGAGAGCAGCGTAGAGGCAGGAGTGAAAGGCTCTGACGCGGCACATGATGTGGCAGTGATTGCAGTTCCGAAAGACCAGATATCAGATGAGACGATGAAAGCTATTTCTGTTGCTACATTAGGAGATTCCACTCAGCTGAAGGTAGGTGAACCGGCAATCGCAATCGGAAATGCATTGGGATACGGACAGTCTGTTACTGTAGGAGTCATCAGTGCAGTTGACAGGGAATTGGCATCCAAGGATGAGAGTACCGGTCAGATTGGCAGTGCAGTCAAAATGATCCAGACGGATGCGGCTATCAATGCAGGAAACAGCGGCGGTGCATTGATCAATGTAAGCGGCGAGGTCATTGGAATTAATTCCTCCAAGCTGGCAGGAACCCAGATTGAAGGTATGGGGTATGCAATCCCGATCAGTGATGTATCAGATATTATAGACAATCTGATGAATCAGCGTACAAAGCGTAAAGTTGCGGAGGCACAGCAAGGGATTCTTGGCATTAGAGGATACGATGTGACAACGGAAATCTCCCAGAAATATCAGATGCCGCTGGGCGTCTTTGTATACGAGACTGTACCGGGCGGCGGCGCAGAACAGGCAGGAATTACTCAGGGCAATATTATTACCGGCATCAATGGGAGCAGTGTAAGCAGTTATGATGAACTTCAGAAAGAATTGACATATTATGCCGTCGGGGACACGGTTACCGTGACAGTACAGATTCCGGAGAATAACGGAGAATATACGGAGAAGCAAGTGGAGGTTACGCTGGGAGAGCAGCAGTAGACGAACCGCAAACTCATAATACACCAGGCCGCAAGCCTGTTAATCATATAGGATTCAGACCGCAGGGAGGAGGTGCCCTGCGGTTTTTTCGGACACTTTTTTCATTTTGTCGAACTCACCCGACATAGAATGATAAATTCGGCTTTTTTCTTATGCTATGCTTGAGGAAAAATCAGCAGAGGTGAGTGTGATGGAAAGACAGATACCCAAAAATGTGCGCCAGATTGGTAATGTAAGCGATACTCCGAAAATTTATGTGGAAGATTATGTAGATACATTTTTCGCACAGCTATGTGATAAAGTTGTGGAAACACCTATAGGGGCATTTCTGGTGGGAGACATCCAAAGTACGGAAGAGGACGAATATGTCTATATTTATGGGGCAATCCGAATGCATGAACTAAAGCTTTCCGGAAATGAATATGTTCTGGATGAGGACACCTGGAAACATGCCTACGAGGACTGTAAGCAGTATTTTGAGGACGGAGAGATGCTGGGATGGTTCGTTGCGCATCCGGGCGTTCCGCTTTCGCCGGAGGAAAGTACGGTGAAGCTGCATAAGAAATCATTTCCAAAAGAAAATACGGTTTTTATTATGAAGGAACCCGCGGAAAAAGACGAAGTATATTATGTCCATAAACTGAGCGACCTTATGGAGATTGGCGGACATTATACATATTATGAAAAAAATCCGTGTATGCAGAATTATATGATTTCTACCAGAAAGAAAAATGGTGCAAGTCCCTCGGAAACAGTGGAAGACCGGGCGGCAAAGGACTTTCGCAGTATCGTAAGGACACGTGAGGAACTGATGATGAAACAGCGTTCCAGCCGCATGATGTATGCACTGAGTACCTGCCTTGTGCTGGTTGTGGTGATTATGGGGGTTGCAACTATGAATAATTTTGATAAAATGAAATCAGTCCAGAACGCCCTGGAGACTCTGTCAGGTGCAGTGTCCACAGATTCCAATGACACAGAAGGAAAGGGGCAGGCACCGGAAGGAGAAGCTTCTTCCAAGTCTGAAGTGGTTGCACAGATGTCTGACGGACAAGCCGGGAATCAACAGGCCGGGAATTCTGAATTGGCAGAAGGGGGCGGACAGGCTGAGAGTTCCAGAATGCCGCAAAGTGATGGACAGGTTCCCACAAATCAAGGGACAGGTGAGGGTGTGGCTTCGGCAAATGAATCCGGACAGCAGGATGGGCAGACGGCCGGCGTGATTGGCGATGTCACTCAGGAGCCGGCAGTAGAAACAGGGGGAAGTGTGATTTCGCAGGGTTCTCCGGAGGCGGATGCAGGAACAGAGATATCAGATGTAAATGGAGGCTTTGGAGTATATGTTGTGGAGTCGGGGGATACCCTGGCAATCATCAGTCAAAAGTCTTATGGAGACATTTCACATGTGGATGCAATCTGCAGGATGAATGGTCTGACGGATGGAAATTTAATTTATATCGGACAGAAATTGCTATTACCATAAAAAGATGTTATACTAAGACATTATTGTATAAGGGGTTTTAAAAGATAAGATGGCGCAAAAGAAAAATCCAAATTTAACGCTCATGGAGCCGCCGGATACAGAGAGGCGAAAGAAAAGGAAACGAAGGCACCGGCGCATCAGATTAAAAAAGGCAACAACAGCGGCAGTACTGCTGTTTATGGTGTTGTTGGGAACGTATTTGCTGCTTACAAATCATCTGTATCATACGGTGTATGAGACGGCATCCTATAAAAGGGAAACTTCCAATAACAACCGTTATGCTGCTTTTCGTAATGGAATTATCCGTTATAGTAAGAATGGCGTTACGTATCTGAACCGCAGAAACGAGGTGCTGTGGATTCAGCCGGGACAGTTTCAGAATCCTGTGATAGACATCAGCGGCCAGACGTTTGCGGTTGCGGATTCCGGCGGAAATTCGGTTCAGGTATTTACGGAGGACGGTCTCAAAGGGGAGTTTGACACGAATCTTCCGATTGAAAAATTTTCGATTTCAAATCAGGGAATTGTGAGTGCAATTTTGAAAAATGAAAATTCACCGATGATTGTCACATACGACTCTACAGGCAATATTCTGGTGGAGAATCAGGTGGTCACAGGCAGCATAGGATATCCAACAGCTTTGGATATGTCTCCGGACGGGAATGTTCTGGTGGTTTCCTATCTGGATATGAGAAGCGGCGTATTAAAATCAAGAGTCGCAGGATACAATTTTTCAGAAGAAGGGGCGGAACAGGAGAACCATCAGGTGAGTCTGGAGGAATATGAAGATACCATTATGCCGGAAGTCTTTTTCATGGACGGCTTTACATCTGTGGCTGTAGGAGACCATTCCTTTGCCATATCAGAGGGGTGGGCGGTACCGGAGAAAAAAACAGAGATTCCGATTTCCCAGGAGATTAAAAGCGCATTTCATACAGATAAGTATATTGGATTTGTTTTATTGAATGAGGAAAAGTCAGGCTATGAACTTCGGCTGTATGATAAATCCGGAAAGTTGGTTATGAACCGTGCGATAGCCGGAGAGTTCAGTAACGTGCAGATGGTGGGGAACGAAATTATTTTATATGAAGGTCATAGATGCAGTATCTATACGAGTACGGGGATGCCGAGATTTGACGGCAGTTTAGAGGAAGATGTCCTGATGATGATTCCAACAGAGGGCATCAATCAGTACCTGGTGATGAGCACAGACGAATTACGGGTCATTTATTTGGCCGGATAGGAGAAAAGTGATGGAGAACTGGTTATTGATCATTGTAGGAGTAATATTTTTGGTGAGCATCGTGGCGGGGGCGGTCCGTGGTTTTCTGCGGATAGGTATTTCTCTTTTGTCCACGGTGCTCACGGCTGCGTTAGTTGTTTTTTTGGCTCCGCATGTGGGAGATGCCATTGCAAAATATACGCCGTTGGACGATGTGATGCAGGAGAAGATTATCGAAGCATTTCTTCCGGATATGTCCGCAGAGTCTTTGTCAGATAAGGATTTAAGCGGAACTCCTTTGTCCAATATTCCGGTGGAGGATATTGTAAAGATGACGGATTTGGAATGGGAGCGTTTAGGAATTTCCACGGAAGATATCATGAGAATCTTCGGAGATATTCCGAAGGACCAGCAGATTAAAGATATCGAAGATTCCACAATGCCGGAATTTTTGAAGGAAATGCTGTTGGAAAATAATAACACAGCAATTTATGAGGTGTTGGGTGTGGATTCTTTTCCGCAGTATATCGCTTCTTATATCTCACGGATGTTTTTAAATGTTGTGTCATTCCTTGTGACGTTTATCCTTGCATTTGTAATAGTCAAGGCACTGATGGCAGCTGTGGATATTCTGGGAGAGCTGCCTGTATTGGGGGCATTTAACTATGTGGGAGGTGCGGCCCTTGGTGCGTTGGGTGCAGTGTTGTTTGTGTGGGTGATGTTCCTTGCGATTGCAATCCTCTATTCCACGCCGATTGGAGAGGTTTGTTTTTCTATGATTGACAGTAGTGTGATACTGACTATTCTGTATGAGAGTAATCCTCTGCTGGGTTGGCTGGTTGCGTTTTGAGGAATTATATCAATTCGATGTCCGTTCGTCCAGGCCAGTTCATGAATTGAAAAGAATACGTATAGTTTCCTTGCACTTTTTGTCGAAAGTTGGTATGATGGTAACGTGGAGTAACAAAGGATAAAACATAGCCTTCTGGAATCTTTTCAAGGGGCTGTCAATAATTAATAGGAGGGATACTTTTGGAAGAAGAAGTAATTGGTACGCAGGAGAATCAGGAGACAGGAACAGAGCCGGTAAAAGCA